>DKNF01000034.1:0-10898 GCA_002470165.1 Betaproteobacteria bacterium UBA7395
AGGGCGTCCCGCGGGACGCCCTTTTTCATTGCCGAATCTGCCTCTCAGCTGCTGAGCTTTTTCTGTACCGCCTCGACCACACCCTTGGCCGCATCCTCGACCATGTCGAGGACCAGATCGAAGCCGTGCCCCAAACCGTAGTACGGATCCGGCACTTCGTCATCCTCGAAATTCCTGGCGTAATCCATGAGCAACTGGATCTTGGGCAACTGCTCCGGCATCGCCATGCGCTGCAGGTTGTCCAGATTGCTGCGATCCATGGCCAGGATCAGGTCGAAATAATCGAGGTCCTGCAAAGCCACCTTGCGGGCACGCAATTGCGACAGGTTGTAGCCACGCGCCGATGCTGCCCGCTGCGTACGCGAATCCGGGGCTTCGCCGACGTGGTAGCCGTGCGTTCCCGCAGAATCAACTTCAACTTTATCTCCCAGTCCATTGATTTTAATCACATGTCTGAGAACAACCTCTGCCGTTGGCGAACGACAGATGTTGCCCATGCAAACCAGCAGCACGCGGTAAATCATCGCCTCTTATCTCCATCGGGGTCGTGCTGCGCAGCGCCGAATACCCGCTCCCTGAGCCGGAACAGTTCGTCACGCGCAGCCGCCGCTTTTTCGAATTCCAGGTTCTTCGCGCAATCGAGCATCTGCTTCTCGAGCCGCTTGATTTCCCTGGCGACGGTTTTTTCATCCATTGCCTCGTAGACCGCGCGCTGTTGCGCTGCTTTCAGCTCGGTCTGCGCCGATTCGGCATCGTATACGCCGTCGATGATGTCCTTGATCTTCTTGGACACCCCGCGCGGCACGATACCGTGCTGCTCGTTGAATGCGATCTGCTTTTCCCGTCGCCGTTCCGTCTCGGCGATGGCTTTCTGCATGGATTGCGTAATCCTATCAGCGTACAGGATCGCTGTGCCATGAATATGGCGCGCCGCCCGACCAATGGTCTGGATCAGCGAACGTTCGGAACGCAGGAAACCCTCCTTGTCGGCATCGAGAATGGCGACCAGCGAAACTTCCGGAATATCCAGCCCCTCACGCAGCAGGTTGATGCCGACCAGCACGTCGAACTCGCCCAGGCGCAAATCGCGGATGATCTCGACCCGCTCGACGGTATCGATGTCCGAATGCAGGTAGCGCACCTTGATCCCGTTATCGGCCAGGAAGTCGGTCAGATCCTCGGCCATGCGCTTGGTCAGCGTGGTCACCAGCACCCGCTCGGCGACGGCGACCCGCTTGTTGATCTCGCCGAGCAGATCGTCGACCTGGGTCGTTGCCGGACGAACGATGACCTCAGGATCGATCAGCCCGGTCGGCCGGGCGACCTGCTCGACGACCTGGCCGGCGTGCTCGTTTTCGTAATCGGCCGGGGTCGCCGACACGAAAACGGTCTGGCGCATCTGACGCTCGAATTCGTCGAATTTCAGCGGCCGGTTGTCGAGTGCCGACGGCAGGCGGAAACCGTAATCGACCAGGTTTTCCTTGCGCGAGCGGTCGCCCTTGTACATGCCGCCGACCTGGCCGATGCTGACGTGGGATTCGTCGATGAACATCAGCGCATCGCGCGGCAGGTAGTCGATCAGCGTCGGCGGCGCCTCGCCTGCTTTACGCCCGGAAAAATGCCGGGAGTAGTTTTCGATGCCCTTGCAGAAACCGATCTGGTCCAGCATTTCGAGGTCAAAACGGGTGCGCTGCTCGATCCGCTGCGCCTCGACCAGTTTCTGGTTGCGAGTGAAGAATTCAATGCGCTCGCGTAATTCGAGCTTGATCGCCTCGATGGCGCGCAGCACGGTCGCCCGCGGCGTGACATAGTGCGACGCCGGGAAGACCGTGAAACGCAGGGCCTTGTGCAGCAACTGGCCGGTCAGCGGATCGAAGAATTGCAGGCTCTCGATCTCGTCGTCGAACAGCGAGACGCGGATCGCGTGCTCGGCGTGTTCGGCCGGGAAAATATCGATGACGTCGCCGCGCACACGGAAGATGCCGCGATGAAAGTCCATTTCGTTGCGCTCGTACTGCATGTCGGTCAGGCGCTTGACGATGTCGCGCTGGTCCATGCGGTCGCCGACGCGCATGGTCAGGATCATGTTGTGGTACTCGTCGCGGTCGCCGATGCCGTAGATGCACGAGACCGTCGCCACAATCACCACGTCGCGCCGCTCGATCAGGCTTTTCGTCGCTGAGAGACGCATCTGCTCGATGTGATCGTTGATCGAACTGTCCTTTTCGATGAACAGGTCGCGCGACGGCACATAGGCTTCCGGCTGGTAGTAGTCGTAGTACGAGACGAAGTACTCGACGGCGTTTTCCGGAAAGAACTCCTTGAACTCCGAGTACAACTGCGCCGCCAGCGTCTTGTTCGGTGCCAGCACCAGCGCCGGACGCCCGGTGCGGGCGATGACGTTGGCCATGGTGTAGGTCTTGCCCGAACCGGTCACGCCGAGCAGGGTCTGGAACGACAGGCCGTCCTCGATCCCTTCCGTCAGCAGGCGGATCGCCTCCGGCTGATCGCCGGCCGGCGGAAAAGGTTGGTGCAAACGGTAAGGACTGCCGTCGAAACAGACGACAGGCGTGCTGCTGTTGGATTGGCTCATGATAAAATTCTGCGCTTGTCGTCGCGATGGACACATCGCGCGTTATTGTTGTTCCCTTTCTCTATTATTCCACGGAGTCGCTAATGTCCTCTTCGATCTTCGCTGCGGTGGAAATGGCCCCGCGCGACCCGATCCTCGGTCTGAACGAAGCTTTCAACGCCGATACGCGTGACACCAAGGTCAACCTTGGCGTCGGCGTGTACTTCGACGACAACGGCAAGATCCCTCTGCTGGCTGCCGTCAAGGCCGCTGAAGAGGCTCGCCTGAAGGCGGCTCCGCCGCGCGGCTACCAGCCGATCGAAGGCCCGGCCGCCTACAACACCGCTGTCCAGAACCTGCTCTTCGGCAAGGATTCCGAACTGCTCGCCGCCGGCCGCGTGATCACTGCCCAGGCCATCGGCGGCACTGGCGCCCTGAAGATCGGTGCCGACTACCTGAAGCGCCTGAACCCGGACGCCAAGGTCTACATCAGCAACCCGTCCTGGGAAAATCACCGCGCGCTGTTCGAGGCTGCCGGCTTCGTTGTTGAGGACTACGCCTACTACGATGCCGCCACCCGCGGCGTGAACTTCGCCGGCATGAAGGCTGACCTGAACAAGATGGCCCCGGGCTCGGTCGTGCTGCTGCATGCCTGCTGCCACAACCCGACCGGCGCCGACATGAGCGACGCCCAGTGGGCCGAAGTCGTGGGCATCTGCAAAGAACGCGGCCTGGTGCCCTTCCTCGACATGGCCTACCAGGGCTTTGCCGACGGCATCGATGCCGATGCTGTGGCGATCCGCGCCTTCTCGGCTTCCGGCCTGCAGTTCTTTGCCTCCAGCTCGTTCTCCAAGAACTTCTCGCTGTACGGCGAGCGCGTCGGCGCCCTGTCGGTCGTCACCGCCTCCAAGGAAGAGTCGGCCCGCGTCATGTCGCAGGTCAAGCGCGTCATTCGCACCAACTACTCGAACCCGCCGATCCATGGCGGCGCTCTGGTTGCCGCCGTGCTGGCATCGACCGAACTGCGCGCCCAATGGGAAGCCGAACTGGCCGGCATGCGTGACCGCATCCGCGCCATGCGTGGTGGTCTGGTCGAGGCCATCAAGGCCACTGGCTGCGCTCAGGACTTCTCCTTCGTCACCCAGCAGCGCGGCATGTTCTCCTATACCGGCCTGACCGCTGCCCAGGTCGAGCGCATGAAGGAAGAATTCGGCATCTACGCCGTATCCACCGGCCGCATCTGCCTGGCTGCGCTGAACAGCAAAAACATCGACTACGTTGCCAAGGCCGTCGCCGCAGTGACCAAGTAAGAAGCAGCACAAAGCAAAAACGAAGGGCGGGAATTTTCCCGCCCTTGTTTTATCTGCCCGCGCCCAGCGTCAATTCCGGCAGGGTACCGCTGACCGCCAGCGGCACCCGCGTCGTCGATACAGAGGAACGCGCCAGCGCAATCAGCGCACCACTGACCTCGCCGGCCGCAGAAACCTGCAATTGCCCTGAAGCCGTCAACAAACCGGCATCGAGCCGGATATCGCGCAGCGAAACACCTTGCGCATCGACGCCGACATCGGCCTGCAGCCTGTCGAAACGTGTTGCCCCCGCCCGGACCAGCGAACCGGGACCGCGGCGGGCCGCTTCGCCGACATCGATACCATTGAACAGACCACGCGTGACATCGATCTGCATCTGCGCGGAGGCATTTCGCCAGAGTGCCGACCAGTCGTCACCGCGGGCAGCAATGCGGATGCTGCCGCTCAGATCGCCTTCGGCTTTCATCCGGGGAACCAGGTCAGCACCGACGCGACGCAGATCGAGACGGGTCATTTCCCCGCTGCCGGACATCGCCAGACCGTCTCCCCAGTTCAGCGTCCAACTGCCCTTGAGCAAACCACCAAAGAAACTGGCATCGATATCGCGGAGCTGCAGGCGATTGTCTTCCAGCAGCACCTTCGCCTGGAGCACGGGGAAAGTCACGGGAATCCCGGGCAGTCGCCAAGCACGCCCTTCCATCGTCAGGTCAAGGCCTTCAGCCAACGGCCTGGCCCCGATCAGGACACTGCGATCGGGCGTCTCCAGTGTTGCACTTTGCAGTTGCCCCGAAGACAAGAGCAAGCGCCCGTTGAATGGACCAAAATGTATCGATTTTCCCGCATCGACGCGAAAATCACTCAGTGTGAGCTGGCGGATGGCAGGCCAAGGTATCGCCTGCGAACCGGCGATTGTCGGCAGGGCAAGCAGTTGCCCAACCGGGATACTGGCGCCGCTGAGCATGACATCCTGAACGCCGGCCGCCCCGGACAAAAGCATCGTCCACGGGCGATTGACATCGATCGCAGCGATGACACCTTCACCTGCCGCACCAATCCTGATCTCCCGCAAGGATAAATGCGGCGTCGGCAAGAGTTTGAGTGACACCTCGCCGACCGAGACCGGCACCGCCAGTACGCTACCGAGCTCACGCTCGATGTCGGCGCGGTAGTTGTTGTACGGAAAAAATACCGCCAGCAGGGCCAGAAACACGAGCAACGCCACCCCACCCATCGCCAGCAGGCGTGGCAGACGGCTGACCGTCACTGGCCCGTCATCGGATACTTCCGGCTCGAGATCGGAGCGTGTACCCGGCACTTCAGGGGTTGTTGCCGCCGTCGGCAAGACCGGTTTGCCGAAGGAGGAAAACCGGCTGGCCTGACTTTGCGCACCGATGCTTGCCGGCCCGGCAGCCGTGCCCGAACCAAAAGTGGAGAACTGTGAAATGGCTGAAACCTGTTCCTTGCGTGCCTTTGGTATTCCCAATTCCCAAGCTGCCGCCGCCTTGGCCAGCGGCACGATGTAGCCGCCGCGCTCCAATTCTTCGACGGCGTTTTCCACCAGGCGGGCATTACCGATCTTGGCCGACAATTCGCCCACCGTCACCTTTCCGTCCACCTGGACCAGCACCATCCGCAGATTACGCTGGACAACCCGCGTACTCTGACGAACAGCCTCATCCCCAATAGGGGTTTTTGCATAGACCAAACCGGAATTCATGGCACAACTTCCATTCCAGAAACGACCGAGAAGACTTGACTCACCGGCATTCTACTCCTATAATGCTCGCTTCAATTCCCCGATAGCTCAGTCGGTAGAGCGCCGGACTGTTAATCCGTAGGTCCCTGGTTCGAGCCCAGGTCGGGGAGCCAAGTTCCATCAAAAAGCCCAGCCATGCCGCTGGGCTTTTTGTTTTTCCGGCACGTCGAACCGACATGGGAAAATTTAACGGAAAAACAAGCCGCTTGGCCGTAGCGAGGGAAGATATTAGCATAATTACCCACGCCACCCGCCGCCCGATGATGACAAAGGCAAATCCGGCGACTACCCATTTCGATCTACCCCCTTGTTACGCGTGTTTCGAGCGCTGATAATCCGGCCCATGCGCAACGAAACCCTGCATGTCGAGGATGCGCCCGCAAGCCTCGCCGACTTCCGCCCCGTAGCGAATACGACCGGCCATCAGCCAGGTACGCTGGTCGACAAATACGGTCGCCACGTCAGCTATGTACGCCTGTCGATCACGGATCGCTGCGACTTCCGCTGCACGTATTGCATGGCTGAGGAAATGACCTTCCTGCCACGCAATCAAGTCATGAGTCTCGAAGAATCGCTGCGGGTGGCCGAAGCTTTCGTCGGCCTGGGCGTGAACAAATTGCGACTGACCGGCGGCGAGCCGCTGGTGCGCAAGAACGTCATGTGGCTGATCGAACGTCTTGGTGCCCTGCCCGGCTTAGACAACCTGGTGCTGACCACCAACGGTTCGCAACTCGACCGCTTTGCCGAACCGCTCAAGGCGGCCGGCGTCAGACGCCTGAACATCAGCCTCGACACCCTCGACCCGGAGCGCTTCCGGCAGATCACGCGGATCGGCGAACTGGGCAAGGTATTGCGCGGCATCGAGGCGGCATCGACGGCAGGTTTCCGCCGCACCAAACTGAACACGGTGATGATGCGCGGCACCAACGATCATGAATTTGTCGACCTGGTCCGTTTTGCCATTGCCCAGGGCCTGGATATTTCCTTCATCGAGGAAATGCCGTTGGGCGAAATCCATGGACGCAGCCAGACCTACATTTCCACCGAGGAAACCCTGGCACTGCTCGGACAGCATTTCGAACTGACGCCATCGGACGAAAACTCCGGCGGGCCGGCGCGTTACTGGCGGATTCCCGGTTGTGAAACACGGGTCGGTTTCATTTCGCCGCACAGCCACAATTTCTGCGACAGCTGCAACCGGGTGCGCATCACCGCCAAGGGAGAACTCTACCCCTGCCTGGGACAGAACGACGCCCTCAACCTGCTGCCGGTGCTGCGCAGCGGCGACGACCTCGCACTCCGCCAGGCGATAATGGACAGCATGGGAATCAAGCCCTTCGGGCATGACTTCTCCAACCAGATGAACAACCCACAGGTCATCCGCTTCATGTCGATGACCGGCGGCTGACCAGCGCCATGCCTGCGGTCAAGGCTTCCTGGTTATCGTCGCTGCAGTATCCGACGGCGATTCTTGGCGCGATTGCCCTGGTGGTGGTCGGTCTTGCCTTGAATCTTCTCCTGCCCGGCCTGTTTTCCGTCCTGCTGCTGAGTGTGGCCGGCGTCGCGATGCTCTGGCTGGCAAATGCCGAATTCCAGCATTACCGCTCGATTTCCCAGGCCTACCAACTGGCCATGCAGGCTGCACACGACGGCTTCTGGGATTGGGACCCGGTCAGCAAGAAACTTCGCGTCGGCTCCCGGCTCCTCCAGATACTGGGCTATCGTGAGGACTTCCTGCCCGACACCCACGCCTGGCTCCGCCTGGTGCATCCGGACGACGTTGCTTTCTACAATCGCGAAGTCGCCCGGCACATCAAGGGCGAAACCGATCATTTCTATTGCGAGTACCGGGTACTGGCCAGCGACGGGCAGTACCGCTGGATCGCCTCGCGCGGACTGGCCGTCCGCGACCGGCACGGAACCGCTTACCAGATGGTCGGCTCGGTCACCGACATCACCGAACGCCGGCAACATCAGGAGGAACTGGAGTTCCTGGCTCGCCACGACAGCCTGACCGGTCTGCCCAACCGCCTGCTTTTCGCCGAACAACTGCAGGCCGCCATCGACGAAGCCGGCCGGCAGCAACAAACGCTGGCCGTCCTGTTCATCGACCTAGACCGCTTCAAGAACATCAACGACAGCCTCGGTCACCGTGCCGGCGACCGCATGCTGCAAACCGTCAGCATCCTCCTGCGCAACCTGTTGCCGGCCGGCAGTCAGCTCTATCGCCAGGGCGGTGACGAATTCATCATCATCCTGCCGCAAAGCGATGGCGCCACGGCGCTGGCTGTTGCCCAGAAACTCAAGGACGCGCTCGGCGAACCGCTGGTCGATGACGACACGACTTTCCTGAGTACCGCCAGCATCGGCATCAGCCTGTTTCCGGAAGATGCCAGCGACGGCGAAACCCTGTTGCGTCACGCCGATGCGGCCATGTATGCGGCCAAGGCCCTGGGCGGCAACGCCATCCGTTTCCACACGCCGCAGATGGATGAGCGCCTGAGCTTGCGGATATCGCTCGAAACGCGACTGCGCAAGCCACTTCAGGACGATTGTTTCGAACTGCACTACCAGCCCAAGCTCAGCCTGGCCGATGGTCGACTGGTCGGCGCCGAGGCCCTGCTGCGCTGGCGCGACGGCGACAACATGATCCCGCCGGACCAGTTCATTCCGGTCGCCGAGGAATGCGGACTGATCGTCCCGCTCGGCGACTGGGTCATCGACCGTGCCGCCCGGCAGATTGCCGAATGGCGGCAGCTTTACGGCGGGATTCCGCCGATCGCCATCAACCTGTCGCCGCGCCAGTTCTGGCGCCCTTCCGTCTCGCAACGGATACTCGACACCCTGGCGGAAAACGGCTTGCCGACATCGGCGATGGATGTTGAAGTCACCGAGTCGGTCGTCCTCGACCCCGGTGGCGACGGTGTCGACCAGCTGTCGCGCCTGCGTGCGGCCGGCATCGGCATCGCCCTCGACGATTTCGGCACCGGTTACTCGTCCCTCTCCTACCTGCAGCGGCTGCCGGTCGGCTCACTCAAGATCGACCGCGCCTTCATCACCGGGCTGCTCGACGACGAACAGCAGCACAACAGCGAGCCGCTGGTCCGGGCGATCATTGCCATGGCGCATAGCCTGTCGCTGGAAGTCGTCGCCGAAGGGGTCGAGACACAAGCCCAGTGGGACATCCTGGCGGCACTGGGCTGCGATGTGGTGCAAGGCTACCTGGTCAGCCGCCCGCTGCCGCACGCACAGTTTGCCGAACGCTTCCTGAGTCAGACACCGCCCGCTCAGGGATAAACCTTGCAGAAACCGATGCCATTGACCGGGTCGCTGACCAGGCCGAGCAAGGTGAAGAAAATCGACAGACCAATGAAAAAGGCGACCCAACGGGCCGCCTTCCGGTGACGCTGTACCTGTTCCCGGCAGGGCTGGCAGAAGCGCATGACAATTACAGGCCGCGTTGCGCCCGCTTGCGTTCGATTTCCGTCAGATGGCGCTTGCGCAGACGGATCGACTTCGGCGTCAGTTCCACCAGTTCGTCCTCGTCGATGAATTCGACGGCAGCTTCCAGGCTGAGCTGGACCGGCGGCACCAGACGGACGGCTTCGTCAGTCCCCGAGGCGCGGACGTTGGTCAGCTGCTTGCCCTTGATCGGGTTCACGACCAGATCGTTCTCGCGGCTGTGGATGCCGATGATCATGCCCTCGTACAGCTTTTCGCCCGGGCTGACGAACATGCGGCCGCGATCCTGCAGCTTCCACAGCGCGTAGGCCACGGCTTCGCCGTTGTCCTGCGAGATCAGCACGCCGTTGCGACGCTCGGCGACGGAGCCGTCCTTGACCGGGGCGTATTCGTCGAAAACGTGGCTCATCAGGCCGTTGCCGCGGGTCAGGTTCATGAACTCGCCCTGGAAACCGATCAGGCCACGGGCCGGGATGCGGTATTCGATACGGACACGACCGCGACCGTCCGGCACCATGTCGAGCATCTCGCCCTTGCGCAGGCCGAGGGCCTCCATGACGCCGCCCTGGTGTTCTTCCTCGACGTCCACGGTCAACTGCTCGTAAGGCTCGCATTCGACGCCGTCGATGACCTTCTTGACCACGCGCGGACGGCCGACGGCCAGCTCGTAGCCTTCGCGGCGCATGTTCTCGAGCAGGATGCCGAGGTGCAGTTCGCCACGGCCAGCGACGTCGAAGACGTCGCCGTTCGGGGTGTCATGCACGCGCAGCGCCATGTTGGTCAGCAGTTCCTTGTGCAGGCGGTCGCGGATCTGGCGGCTGGTGACGAACTTGCCTTCGGTGCCGGCCAGCGGGCTGGTGTTGACCATGAACTGCATCGACAGCGTCGGCTCGTCGATCTTCAGCAGCGGCAGCGCTTCCGGCTGATCCGGATCGGTCACCGTGCAACCCAGCACGAGATCCTCGATACCGGTGATCTGGACGATGTCGCCGGCCAGACCTTCGTCCATCTCGACCTTGTTCAGGCCCTTGTAGCCGAACACCTGGCCGATCTTGGCCTTGATCGGCGAACGATCGTGCTCGGCGGCCTCTTCATCGGTACCGAACATGACCATCACGTTCTGGCCGGTCTTGACGCGGCCGCGGATGATCTTGCCGACGCCGATGCGGCCGACGTAGGAAGAATAATCGAGCGCGGAAATCTGCAGCTGCAGCGGCGCTTCGACATCGGCATCGGGCGCCGGCACGTGGCGCAGGATGGTGTCGAACAGCGGCTTCATGTTTTCGCGCGGCTGGTCGAGTTCCATCGCCGCCCAGCCGTTGAGGCCGGAAGCGTAAACGATCGGGAAGTCGAGCTGCTCGTCGGTGGCGCCGAGCTTGTCGAACAGGTCGAAGGTCAGGTTGACAGCATTGTCCGGATCGGCGCCGTCGCGGTCGACCTTGTTGACCAGCACGATCGGACGCAGGCCCTGGGCCAGCGCCTTCTTGGTCACGAAACGGGTTTGCGGCATCGGGCCTTCGGCGGCGTCGACCAGCAGCACCACGCCATCGACCATGCCGAGCACGCGCTCGACTTCACCGCCGAAGTCCGCGTGGCCCGGGGTATCGACGATGTTGATGTGGATGCCTTCGTATTCGACGGCGGTGTTCTTGGACAGGATGGTGATGCCGCGTTCTTTTTCGATGTCACCGGAGTCCATCACGCAATCGACCACCTGCTGGTGGGCTGCGAAAGTACCGGATTGGCGGAGCAGCTGGTCGACCAGCGTGGTCTTGCCGTGGTCGACGTGGGCGATGAT
>DKNF01000034.1:11022-11599 GCA_002470165.1 Betaproteobacteria bacterium UBA7395
CGATGATGGCGATGTTGCGGATGGGGCGTGCGGACATGTTTGTAGGAATAGTCAGAAAAATCAAAGGCGTGATTCTACCATCCCATGCTGCGTCGCAGCATATTTGCTCGAACAAGCCGATAAATAATTTTAAGTTTGCTAACAACTGCGATTGGACAGCAAACCGCAGCTTGCCTATGCTCGCGGCAAGACCTCCCGGAGTACCCAAAATGCTGCATCGCGCCCTCACCCTCTGCCTCCTGGCGCTGCTTGCCGCACCGGTAGCCGCAAGCTGGCAGGACCGAAGCAAGCATGACGAAGCCAGGATGGTGGATATCCGCCACGACGGCGAGAAGCGCCGCTACGCGCTGTACGTTCCGCCCGGTCTGGATACCAGCAAGCCAGCGCCACTGGTGCTGGCCTTTCACGGCGGCGGCGGACACGCCGAGTTCATGGCCGACGACGCACGCTACGGTTTGATCAGCAAGGCGCGCGAGGCCGGTTTCGTCGTCGCCTTTCCCAATGGATACAGCCGCTTGCCGCGCGGCCGGCTGGCCACCTGGAACGCCGGCGGCTGCTGCGGCGATGCGCGTGACCG
>DKNF01000138.1 GCA_002470165.1 Betaproteobacteria bacterium UBA7395
CGTCGGCCGGCGTTTCGCCGGCTTCGGCCAGACGGAAATCGGGCGTGGGCAGCACATGCGCGGCGTGGCGCACCAGCGGCGCGTAGGCGTCCTTGAAAATGGCGACGTCGGTGACCGCCAGCGCGCCGACCGTCTCGCCGTGGTAGCTGCCGGCCAGGCAGAGGAATTCCGCCTTCTCCGGGCGGCCGACGTTGCGCCAGTAATGAAAGCTCATCTTCAGCGCGATTTCGGTCGCCGAAGCGCCATCGGACGCGTAGAAGGCGTGGCCGAGCGAGCCGCCGGTCAGCGCCGACAGGCGCTCGGACAGTTCGACCACGGGCTGGTGCGTGAAGCCGGCCAGCATCACGTGTTCGAGCGTTGCCAGTTGCTCCTGCAGCGCTGCGTTGATGCGCGGCTCGGCGTGGCCGAACAGGTTGGTCCACCACGAGCTGATGCCGTCGAGGTAGCGCCGGCCGTCGAAGTCGATCAACCAGGGGCCTTCGCCACGGGCAATCGGCAGCAGCGGCAGATGCGCCGGCGACGCCGTGTCGGCATGGTGGCGCATCTGCGTGCACGGATGCCAGACGGCAGCCTGACTGCGTGCCAGCCAGTCGGCGTTACGGCTCATCAGTGCAGATGCTGCGAGGTGGCGGCCGGTTGTTCCGGCATTTCGGCATGGACCAGTTCGCCATCGATGTTGGGGAACATCGGTGCGCCGCAGTCGTCGCAGAACTCCATCGGGAAGTGGTGATCGAGGAAGCGGACTTCCTTGACCCCGGTTTCGCGCAGCGCAGCCTCGATTTCGCCGGCGATGTCGGCGTTCTCGTCATCACCGCCGAGCAGCGGCCAGACGATGCCGTGATAGACCGCCTCGCCATCCTTGGGACCGAGGCCGACGCGGTATTCCTCCAGCCGACGGTCGTAGCAGGGGCCGATGACGGCGCGGATGGCATCGGGCATCAGGCCCAGCGTGGTCTGCAGGAAGGCGATCGAGGCCTTGGCCGAGTACGGGCGCGAGGCGCGGTCGGCGTTGCGGCAGGCGGCGTGATAGGCATCCGGCAGCAGCGGCTGCCAGGCGCAGCCGGTGAGCAGCGGTTCCAGGCTGGGGCTGCCCTGCTTGATCCATTCCTTGAGCGAATCTTCCTTGCCGCCGTCCTTCTCGTTCCAGCGGAACAGGGCGTTGCCGCGTGGCACGGCAATGGCGCCGATCAGGTAGCGGACATCCGACAGGAAGCGGTTGGTTTCCGGGAGGTGGCTGCCGTCGACGGCAAGATGCTTGCCGGCCAGCGCGGCCTCACCGAGTTCGCGGGTCAGTTGCCAGGTGTCGCAGAAGCTGCGCGGCAACTGGTCCGGGCTGAACAGGAAGTCGGCCAGCGCCACCTTGGCCTGGCCGCCAAAGACGTGCGCGCCGAGTTGCACAGCGAGCGCCTGCAGCGAGCTCTTGGGCAACTGGCAGGCGGCGATCGAGAAGCGCGACCAGGCCAGCACCGGCGCGGCGAACAGCATGACTTCCCAGGGCTGGCCGTCAACGTCCAGGCGATGGGTTTCGGCGCGCGATTCGACCATGTCGGCGAGTTCGTCGTGGCCACGCGGGTTGGCTTCGAACAGCCGGTCGAGCGCGATGTTGATGTCGTCTTCGCCGCCATTTTTGAGCAGGTTGTCCACGGCTTCGGCGAGTTGCGTTTCCCAGTAGGCGTCTTCCAGCTTGCCGCCGGATTCGGAAAGGCCGCCGGCCAGGCGTTGCAGTTCTGCCGCGTCGCGCGAAAGGCGGTCGCGCGAACCGAAGCGGGTACGTTTCATCGGTGTTCCAAAAAAAGCAAAAGAGGAATTTTAACAGCCGGTAAAATCGGGCGTCGTGTTAAACCGCAAAACTGCCGACAGGTTCCCGTCATGCTGATCTTCCTTTCCCCCGCCAAATCGCTCGATTACAAGACCCCGCCGCATGTTTCGACCTTTTCGCAGCCGGTTTTCCTGGATCGCTCGCAGACGCTGATCGACCAGTTGCGCGCGCTGTCGCCGGCCGACATCGCCAACTTGATGGATCTCTCCGACCAACTGGCGCTGCTCAATTTCAACCGCTACGCCGAGTGGTCGCAACCGTTTACGCCGGACAACGCCAAGCAGGCCGTGCTCGCCTTCGACGGCGATGTCTACGATGGCCTGTCGGCGAAGACCCTGTCCGCTGCCGACCTCGACTTCGCCCAGCAGCAGGTGCGCATCCTTTCCGGGCTCTACGGCATCCTCAAGCCGCTCGACCTGATGCAGCCCTATCGACTCGAAATGGGAACGAAATTCGCCAACCGCAGCGGCAAGGATCTTTACGCCTTCTGGGGCGAAACCCTGCTCGACGCGATCAACGCCGAACTCGACGCAATGCCGCGACCGGTGGTGGTCAATCTCGCGTCCGAGGAATATTTCAAGGCGGCGGTCGGGCGCAAGCTCAAGGGAACGCTGATCCAGCCGGTGTTCGAGGACTGGAAGGGCGGCAAGTACAAGATCATCAGCTTCTTCGCCAAGAAGGCGCGCGGCCTGATGACGCGCTACGCCGTGCTCAACCGGCTGACCGCGCCGGAAGGCCTGAAGGATTTCGATAGCGAGGGCTACGCCTTCGCCCCGGAAGCCTCCGACGACAAGACCTGGGTGTTCCGCCGCCGGCAGGAGTGAAGCAGCCCGAAGTTTTCCCTTTACCCGGGCCGCCCTAACAGCGACTTACCGCTTGCTGCGGACCCAGCGCACGATGTCGGCCGCGCCCATGGCGCCGGCTTGGCGGGCGATTTCGCGGCCGTCTTTGAATAGCGCCAGCGTCGGGATGCTGCGGATGCCATGACGGCTGGCGAGCATCTGTTCGGTTTCGGTATCCACCTTGGCCAGACGGACCAGCGGTTCCAGATCGGCGGCCGCCTGCTCGAACTGCGGCGCCATCATGCGGCAGGGCGCACACCAGGGTGCCCAGAAATCGACCAGGACCGGGATGTCGTTGCGGGCGATCATTTTGTCGAAGCTGGCATCGGTCAACGCCACCGGGTGCCCGGTGAACAAGGCCTGTCCGCATTTGCCGCACACCGGGCTTTCCCGTAGCCGTGCCTGCGGTACGCGATTCACCGCGGTGCAATGCGGACAGACGATGTGCAGGTTTTCTTCCATGACCGTTTTCTCTTCATTGACTTGATGTCTGGTCAAATGGCGATGTTCCGGCGGAAATCAATCGATGCACCGAAAAAAACAAGGGCAGGATCGCAATCCTGCCCAGGCTGGCGCCTCAGTCTTCGAGCAGGCTGCGCAGCATCCAGGCGGTCTTTTCATGGACCTCCAGGCGCTGGGTCAGCAGGTCGGCGGTCGGCTGGTCATCGGCCGCGTCGACCACCGGGAACAGCTTGCGCGCGGTGCGGGCGGTGGCTTCCTGCGCAGCAACCAGGTGGCGGATCATGTCGTCGGCGCTCGGTACGCCCTCGACTTCCTTGATCGAGGCGAGCTTGACGAATTCCTTGTAGGTGCCCGGTGCCGGGAAGCCCAGCGCGCGGATGCGCTCGGCGATCATGTCGAGGGCGTTCCACTGCTCGGTATATTGACCCATGAACATGTTGTGCAGGCTGTTGAACTGCGGGCCTTTGACGTTCCAGTGGAAGTTGTGGGTCATCAGGTACAGCGTGTAGCTGTCGGCCAGCAGGGCGGACAGGCCGGCGACGATCTTCTTGCGGTCGGCTTCGGCAATGCCGATATCGATGTTCGGGGTCTTGGTTTTCTTGGCGCTCATGACGGTTCTCCTGAAATAAGTCAGCGGGTTGACTATGGCCGGCGGCGGCACTGGCAAAACTCGGCGGGCCGTTTCCGGATGAATCCTGCGGTGGCAAGGGTTTTACGTCTTTGCCTAATATAGCGCATATCCCGCCGGCCTAGCCAATGGAAGCGCGCTATTGGGGAGATTGTCCCTGCGTATCGATCAACAACGACGCCTCTTTCGGCTTGACAATACGAAACGCCAGCTTGGTACGCCCGCGCAATTTGAGCAGCGCCTTGTCCTTGCTGACCAGCAGGTCGGCGCCGCTGCGTTCGGCCAGTTCGAGGAACTTCTGGTCGTCGCGGTCCTTGCACCGGGGCAGGGGGGCGGCTTCGCCGGCGGGAACGACGGTGATCAGGGCGCTGTAGCGGGCGTAGCGCTCGGCGATCATGTCCGGCGTCAGCTTCAGTTGCGGGTAGGTCAGGACGCGCTGCAGTTCGTCGAGCGTGCGCTCGTCGACCAGGCATTCGATGCGCCCGGCTTCCAGCGCGGCCATGATCGGGACGGCATCCACGTTGGCCCAGTGGAAGAGGTCGAGGACGACGTTGGTGTCGAGGACGATGCGTAACATGGGGCGGGATTATAATGCGCGCCTTTTCAAGCATTTGCCGAAAGTTTCCCGATGTCCCGAATTCTCCTCGCCCCGCTGGAGGGCCTCGCCGATCCGCTGTTGCGGAACGTGCTGACGGCGGTCGGCGGTTACGACTGGGGGATTTGCGAATTCGTCCGGGTGTCGAACAACGTGCTGCCGGCGAAGACTTTCCTGCGTACCTGCCCGGAATTGCTCAATGGCAGCCGGACCGAGTCGGGGACGCCGATGCGCGTGCAGTTGCTCGGTTCCGATCCGGAGTTGATGGCGGCCAATGCGCGTCGCCTGGTAACGCTGGACCCGGCCGGCGTCGATATCAACTTCGGCTGTCCGGCGCCGACCGTGTTCCGTCATCGCGGCGGTTCGGCGTTGCTCGGCGAGCCTGAATTGCTGCAGCGCATCGTCGCCGCAGTGCGCGCCGAGGTGCCGGCGCACATTCCATTCACCGCCAAGATGCGTTTGGGCATCGACGATACGAATCTGGCCGTGGCTTGCGCACAGGCGCTGCAGGCCGGCGGCATCGACGAACTGATCGTGCATGCGCGGACCCGTGTCGATGGTTACCGGCCGCCGGCGCGCTGGGAATGGATCGCGCGTATCCGTGAAGCCATCGCCATTCCGATCATCGCCAACGGCGAGGTGTGGACGGTCGACGACTACCATGCCTGCCGGGCGGCAACGGCCTGTGCCGACATCATGCTCGGCCGCGGTGCGGTGGCCGACCCGCTGCTGGCGCAACGCATCCGCGGCCACGAG
>DKNF01000260.1 GCA_002470165.1 Betaproteobacteria bacterium UBA7395
AGGCGAACTGTCGAACCCGGGTCGCCATGTTCGCCATCGGCATCACGCCGGCCCGCCAGGAGCGCCTGCGCTTCACCCAGCCCTACCTGCTCAGCGACATTTACGCGATCACCACGCGGAGCAATCCGCGCATCAACGCCTGGGAAGACATCGACCGTCCCGGCATCGTCGTTGCCGTGGCCCGGGGCACGCTGCACGAGGGGGTGATGAAGGAAAAACTGCGCCATGCCGAACTGCGTGTCCTCGAGACCCCGCATGCCCGGGAATACGAAGTCCAGAGCGGCCGCGCCGACGTCTTCATGACCGACTACCCCTACAGCCGGCGGATGCTCGACAACAGCGACTGGGCCAGGCTGGTCGCTCCGCCGGGCAAGTTCCACACCACCCCGTATGCCTGGGCCATGGCCCCCGGAGACGATGCCTTCCACAGCTATGTCGAACGCGAACTGCAAGCCATGAAAATGGATGGCCGGCTGATGACCAACGCAGTTCGCCACCGACTGGAGCCCATCGTCTTTCGCTGACCCGCCGGAGCGCAAGCATGTCGATTCATCGCCGCAGCGCACTGTTCGTCGTTCTCAGCCTGCTCATCGTCGGCTGGCTGGGCGCCTACGCCTTCACCCTGTGGCGGCTGCGCACGGCGGCACTCGACAACGGCATCGAAGCCGCCGTCACCCACGCCCGCAGTTTCGAGAAACACCTTACCCAGACCTTCGAAATGATCGAACTGGCTGCAGTCGGTCTGGCGCCCGGTCAGAGTACGGACAGCGTCGGCACGCGCTTCAGCGAGCAGATGAACGATGCGCTGCGCAAGACCCCCTATCTGCGCTCCTTGTCGCTGATCGACGAAGAGGGGCGGGTACTGGCCAGCACCAGCCCCGGCAATGTCGGCGGCAAGGTCGCACTGCGCGGCTTCTTTCCGATCATCGGCGACGACTCGCCAACGATGCATATCGGCAGCCTGTGGCTCGGGCGCGACCTCGCCGATGGCGTTGCGGAAACGGCGCTGGTCGATGACACCCGCAACAATGGCCCGGCCTTCGTCCCGGTGCTGCGCCGGATCGACAACGGCGAGCACCGCCACTGGATCGTCGCCGCGCTGAATCCTGAATATTTCACCCTGCATTTCAGCCAGCTGCTGCCCGGTGAAGAGGGTCATGTCCAGATACTGCGTCACGACGGCCTGCTGCTGCTTTCGTCGAATCCGCTGGACCTGCCCGGCCACGCCGGCGCCGCCGGCCAGGTGACGGAATGGCTGGCCCGCCAGGAAAGCGGGGCGCTCCGGCAAATCCTGCCCGGCGGCAATCCGGTACTCAGCGCCTACCGGGTATCGAGCCGTTTCCCGGCGCTGGTCGCCGTGCATCTGTCGCAGAACACCATCCTCGAACGCTGGCGCGACGAGGCCCGGCGCATCTCGCTGGTGGTGCTGCCGATCCTGTTCGCGCTGAGCGCCGCAGCCTTCCTGGTCTGGCTGCGCCAGCGCCGGCTGGAAGAACGTGAAGACGAACTGTCCAACCAACGCAAGCTGGCGGAAAGCGTCTTTGCCGCGACCAACAATGGCGTTTTCCTGACCACCCCCCAGGGCGACATCATCGCCGTCAACCCGGCTTTCGAGCGCATCACCGGCTATACCGCCAGCGAGGTGCTGGGCCGCAACCCGCGCCTGCTCGCTTCCGGCCGCCACGACGAGTCGTTTTACCGGCACATGTGGGAAAGCATCCAGACCGTCGGCCACTGGGATGGCGAAATCATCAACCGGCGCAAGGACGGCACACTCTTTCACGGCATCGTCAATATCAACGCCGTGCTCGACGACCACGGCCGGCTCAAGCACTACGTCGGCGTCACCGTCGACATCTCCGAGCGCAAGGAATACGAAAGTCAGCTGCTGCTCGCCAAGGAACGCGCGGAAGCCGCCTCGCTGGCGAAGACCACCTTCCTGGCCACGGTCAGTCACGAACTGCGCACCCCGATGAACGGCGTACTCGGCATGACCGAAGTCCTGCTGCGCTCCCCGCTCGATGAGCGGCAACGCCGCCAGCTCGGCATCGTGCGGGATTCGGCAGTTTCGCTGCTGGACATCCTCAACCAGATTCTCGACTACTCGAAAATCGAATCGCATAACCTGCAACTCGAACACCTGCCGCTTGACGTCAACAGCCTGATCCGCGACCTGAGCGCACTGTTCGCCCCCGCTGCCTTAGCCAAGGGCGTGCGCCTGCACGAATTGCCGCATGCTCCGCTGCCCGAAGGATTGTTTGGCGACCCGCTACGCCTGCGCCAAATCCTGACCAACCTGCTCAGCAACGCCGTCAAATTCACCCGCGCCGGAGAAATCACCGTCGATGCCGCCGTCAGCGACGGCTGCCTGCGCATCGTGGTCAGCGATACCGGCATCGGCATCGCCGCCGACAAGCAGCAACAGATTTTCGAAGCCTTCACCCAGGCCGATGGCTCGCACACCCGCGAGTTCGGCGGCACCGGCCTCGGCCTGAGCATCAGCCGCCGCCTGGCCGAAGCCATGGGCGGCAGCCTGAAGGTCGATAGCACCCCCGGCCAGGGCAGTCGATTCACCCTGAGCATTCCTGCACAATTCTCCTGACATGCGCCGCCCACTTTCGCTACTTGCCCTGCTCCTGCTCGCATCGGCCAGCCACGCCGCCGATGTTCGCCAATTCCAGCCGCAGGGCCAGGTCGGCCATGTCGCCCAGGTCTCGGCGCAATTCAGCCAGCCCATGGTCAAACTGGGCGACGACACCGCCGCCGCGCCGTTCGCCATCGATTGCGCCGGCATTACCGGGGATGGACGCTGGAGCGGCGAGCGGACCTGGACCTGGCGCCCGCAACGCCCGCTGCAAGCCGGCGAGCGCTGTGTGTTCACGCTGCGCGACGGCTTGAGCACCCTGCAGGGCGAAACCCTGAGCGGCAAACGCCGCTTCGAATTCACCGGCGCCGCACCGCGCCCCTGGCGCATCCGGCCGAGTGCCGGCGCGCTGATCGAGGAAGACCAGGCCTTCGTCATCGACGGCGGCGGCCCGCTCGATCCGGCCTCGCTCAACGACCGACTGTGGTGCGAAGCCGACGGCGTCGGCCAGCGCATCCCGGCCCGGCCGGTGGCCGCCACCATTCGCCAGGAGGTACTCAGGCAGGCCAACATGCCGGACCACGCCATCGTCGTCGCCTGCAGCGAAAACCTGCCCGCCGGGCGCAAGATGAAACTGGTCTGGGGCAAAGGCATCAAGGCGGCCAACGGCACCCCGGCCGACAAGGAACAAAGCTTCGTCTACCCGGTGCGCGAGCCATTCACCGCCAGCCTGTCGTGCGAACGCGAAAAGGCCGGCGCACCGTGTTCCCCGCTGTCGGCGATCCGGCTCAACTTCAGCGCGCCGGTCGACGTGAAGTTTTTCGACAAGATCCGCCTGAGCTCCGCCGACGGCCCGCGCCGGCCACAGCCGCTGGACCGCGAGAATCCGCAAGCGGTGTTCGACAGCATCGCCTTCCCCGGCCCCTTGCCGCAAAACACGGAACTCAAGCTCGAACTGCCGGCCGGCGTGAAGGACGAGGCCGGCCGACCGCTCGCCAACACCGACAAGTTCCCGCTGACCGTACGCACCGGCGCGCTACCGCCGCTGGCCAAGTTTCCCGGCGATTTCGGCATCGTCGAACTGAAGCAGGGCGGGCTGTTGCCGGTGACGCTGCGCAACGTCGAAGCCAGCCTCAGGACCGCCGGCCTGGCGCTGCCCGGCAGCCACCGCTTCAGCGACCAGCGGCTCACCGAGGACGCCGACGTGATCGCCGCCATGCGCGCACTGGCCAAGTTCGAACAGCAGAGCAACAAGTACAAGGTGGTGGTCGACGGCAAACCCGAGGAGCGCTACGACCCCTACTACGCCCGCGAACTCTCTTTCCTCGCTCAGCGCCCCGGCGTTACCCGGCAGGAACTGCCGAAACCCGGCGGCAGCGCCGAGTTCGAGGTGATCGGCATCCCGCTGACCAAGCCCGGCTACCACATCGTCGAGATCGAGAGCCGGCTGCTCGGCAACGCGCTGCTGGCGACACCCAAGCCGATGTACGTGCGCAGCGCGGTGCTGGTCACCAACCTCGCCGTGCATCTCAAGGTCGGCCAGGACAACGCGCTGGTCTGGGTCACCGCGCTCGATACCGGCAAGCCGGTGGTCGACGCCGAGGTCCGCGTGTCGACCTGCGCCGGCAAGCAATTGTGGCAGGGCAAGACCGACGCGCTCGGCCGGGCGAAGATCGACCAGGCGCTCGACAATCCGTACTGCGACGGCGACCGTTTCCTGTTCGCCAGCGCCCGCAGCGGCGGCGATTTCAGCTTCGTGCGCTCGGACTGGAACGAAGGCATCGAGCCGTGGCGCTTCGGCGTCTATAGCTGGGGCGACAACAGCCCGTTGCGTATCCACGGCATCCTTGACCGCAGCCTGTTCCGCCCCGGCCAGACGCTGTCGGTCAAGCACCTGGCGCGCAGCCGCGACAGCCGCGGTTTCTCGCTGCCGGCCGCGGACAAGCTGCCGAACAAACTGGTCCTGCGCCATAGCGAGAGCGGCACCGAATTCACCCAGCCGCTGAGCTGGGATGCCCAGGCGAGCGCGGTCAACGCCTGGAAAGTCCCGGAATCGGCCAAGCTCGGCACCTGGCAGATCGTCCTCCAGGGCGGCGCCGACGGCGAGATCTACAGCAGTGAGTTCCGCGTCGCCGACTTCCGCCTGCCGGTGTTCACCGGCAGCGTCCAGGGCGTGCCGGCGCGCCAGATCGCGGTCGACAAGGTGCCGCTGGCGCTCGGCCTGTCCTTCCTCAACGGCGGCGCGGCGAAACACGCTGAAGTCGAAGTTTCGGCGACACTGCGCCCGCGCTGGGTGCACCACGCGCGTTACGCCGACTACCGCTTCAACGTCGGTTTCGAGGAAAAGGCGCTGGCCGCGTTTGCCCTCGATGCCGGCATCGATGAGGAACGCCTGGTCCTCGACAAACAGCAGCTCAAGCTCGACGCCGCCGGCGCCGGTCGCCTGGAAGCACCCTTGCCGGCCAAGCCCGGTGGCCCGGCCGAACTCTACGCCGAGATGAGTTTTGCCGATCCGAACGGCGAGATTCAGACCATCCGCGGCATCGTCGACCTGCGCCCGGCGGCCTTCGAGATCGGCGTCAAGATCGCCGACTGGGCCGGCAGCAGCAGCGGCAACCGGCTCCAGGCGGTGGTCCTCGACACCGCCGGCAAGCCGGTCGCCGGCCAGGCGGTCAAGGTCACCGCCAAGCGCCGTATCGACAGCAGTCACCGCCGACGCATCGTCGGCGGCTTCTACGCCTACGAGAACACCGAGGACTACCGCGACCTCGGCGAGGTTTGCGCCGGCAAAACCGACAGCCGCGGCCTGCTGCTGTGCGAGCTGTCGATTGCCGACCCCGGCGCCATCTACCTGCTCGCCGAGACCCGCGACGTCAAGGGCAATGTCGCCCGCGCCGGCACCAGCTACTGGGTTTCCGGCGGCGGCGACCTGTGGTTTGCGGCCGGCAACCAGGACCGCATCGACGTGATTCCCGAGAAGAAGGCCTGGGCGGCTGGCGAAACCGCCCGTTTCCAGGTGCGCACGCCGTTCCGCGAGGCGACCGCGCTGATCTCGGTCGAAGCCGGCGGCATCCTCGAAACTTTCGTCCAGCCGCTGTCGCGCTTCAAGCCGACCGTGGAACTGCCGGTGCGCGGCGAATGGGGGCCGAACGCCTTCGTCTCGGTGCTGGTCGTCCGTGGCCGGGTCGAGCCGCTGAAGTGGTACAGCCTGTTCCAGTGGGGCTGGCGCGAGCCGCTGGCCTGGTTCCGCGCCTGGTGGAACCCGGACCAGCCGACGGCCATGGTCGATCTGGCCAAGCCTTCGTACCGCATCGGCCTCGCCGAAATCGCCGTCGGCACCGAAGCCTTCCGGCTCAAGGTCGAGGTCAGCAGTGACAAGGCTGACTACCAGCCGCGCGAACAGGCGACCGTGAACATCCGCGTCAGTACGCCCGACGGCAAGCCGCTGCCGGCCGGCAGCGAGGTCGCTTTCGCCGCCGTCGACCAGGCGCTGCTCGAACTGCGCCCGAACGACAGCTGGCAGCTGCTCGAAGCGATGCTGCCGACGCGCGGCTACGCGGTCGAAACGGCAACCGCGCAAGGCATGGTCATCGGCAAGCGCCACTTCGGCAAGAAGGCGCTGCCGCCCGGCGGCGGTGGCGGCAAGGCGCCGGCCCGCGAGCTGTTCGACACGCTGCTGCTGTGGCAGCCGAAAGTGGCGCTCGATGCCAACGGTCGGGCGACGCTGCGCGTGCCGCTCAACGATGCACTCAGCGAATTCAAGCTGGTCGCCGTCGCCAGCGCCGGCAGTGCGCTGTTCGGCACCGGCAGCACCAGCATCCGCAGCAGGCAGGACCTGCAGATCATCTCCGGGCTGCCGCCACTGGTCCGCGAGGGCGACCGCTACACGGCAATACTGACGCTGCGCAACGGCACCGCCAGGGCAATGAATCTGACGGTCGACGGCAAAAACGGGGAAAAAACCCTGGGCGCGCAAAAGCTCTCGCTGGCGCCGGAAAGCGCCGGCGAACTACGCTGGCCGATGCAGGCCGGCGAAGGCATCGCGGCGGAAACCTGGGAATTCAGCGCACGCGAAGACGGCGGCAAGGCGGCCGACACGCTGCGCATCACCCAGCAGGTGGCACCAGCCGTGCCGGTCACCGTCCAGCATGCCAGCTTCCAGCGCGTGGATGGCGACATCCGCCTGCCGGTGACGCCACCGACCGGCGCGCTGCCTGGCAAGGGCGGCGTCGAGGTCGCGCTGTCGCCCAAGCTGGCGACGCCGCCGCCCGGCCTGCTGCGCTTCTTCGCCGATTATCCCTACGCCTGCCTGGAACAGAAGACCTCGGTCGCCGTCGGCCTGCACGATCCGGCACGCTGGCAGCAGATCGCCGACACCCTGCCCGGCTACCTCGACGACAACGGCCTGGCCGCCTACTTCCCCGGCCTGGCCGGCAGCCCGACGCTGACCGCCTACCTGCTCGACGTGGTCACGCTGGCCGGCTTCCCGCTGCCGGAAGACAGCCGCCGGCGCATGCTGCAGGGCCTGAATGCCTTCGTCGACGGCCGCCTGAAGCGCGACGAATGGGCGCCCGGCTTTGCCGGCGACGTGCGCCTGCACCGCCGCCTCAACGCTTTACAAACACTGATCCGCCAGGGCGAGAAGCCGCAGCGCGCCGCAGCGGCGCTCGACATCGACCCGCAGCTGCTGCCAACGGCGGCGCTGATCGACTGGACGCTGGTGCTCAAGGCGCTACCCGACCTGCCGCAGCGTGAAGCGAAGTACGCCGCCGCCCGCCAGGAACTGCGCAACCGCCTCGGCTACGCCGGCAGCCGGCTGGTCTTCGCCAACGAGCGCGCCGACTACGGCTGGTGGATGATGGCCAGCGCCGACGCCAACGCCTTCCGCCTGATCGAGGCGATGCTCGACGACGCCGAGTGGCAGGCCGACCTGCCGCGCCTG
>DKNF01000213.1 GCA_002470165.1 Betaproteobacteria bacterium UBA7395
CCGATCGCCACGGCGTGGTCGAGCAGGCGTTGGGGCGGCTGCGGATCGGCGCACAGCGCCGGCTTGCCGGCGCGGAAGATGCCGGCCTTCTCGAAGCCGATCGATTCGCGATCCGGCCCCAGCCAGTCGGTATGGTCGAGGGCCACGGTGGTGACGATGGAGACGTCGGGTTCGTAGGCGTTGACCGCATCAAGGCGACCGCCCAGGCCGACTTCGAGCACCGCCGCCTCGACACCGGCGGCGGCGAAGACTTCCCAGGCGGCCAGCGTGCCGAATTCGAAATAGGTCAGGGCGACACCGGTCGCCAACCGCGCAGCCTCAACCTTGGCGAAGGCGGCGCAGAGCGCGGCATCGTCGACCGGCACACCGTTCAGGCGGACGCGTTCGTTGTAGGCGAGGATGTGCGGCGAGGTGTAGCAGCCGACCTTGTAGCCGGCGCGATCGATGATGTTCTCGAGGTAGGCGCAGGTCGAGCCCTTGCCATTGGTGCCGCCGACGACGATCACCGGGCAGTGCTGGACCTGGCCGAGCGCCGCCTTGACCTGGCGGATGCGTTCCAGGCCGAGCTCGATGCCGGCCTGCCCCTTCGGATGCAGGCCTTCGAGATGGACCAGCCAGTCGGCGAGAGTCTTCAAGCGACGGCCGGCTGGTTGAGCAGCAGCGCCAGCGTCCGCGCGACCTGGTCGCGCATTTCGCGGCGATCGACGATCATGTCGATGGCGCCCTTGTCGAGCAGGAACTCGGCACGCTGGAAGCCTTCCGGCAGCTTCTCGCGCACCGTCTGCTCGATGACGCGCGGGCCGGCGAAGCCGATCAGCGCATTCGGCTCGGCGATGACGACGTCGCCGACGAAGGCGAACGAGGCCGAAACGCCGCCCATGGTCGGGTCGGTCAGGATGGAGATGAACGGCTGGCCGACCTGCGACAGGCGGGTCAGCGCCGCCGTCGTCTTGGCCATCTGCATCAGCGAGAACAGGCCTTCCTGCATGCGCGCACCGCCGGAAGCGGCAACGCAGATGAACGGCGTCTTCTGCTCGATCGCGACGTTGACCCCGCGCACGAAACGCTCGCCGAGCACCGAACCCATCGAACCGCCCATGAAGTCGAATTCAAAGGCAGCGGCAACCGCCGGAATGTTCTTGATCGCCCCCTGCATGACCACCAGCGAATCGCTTTCGCCGGTATCGCGGTTGGCATCCATCAGGCGATCCGGGTACTTTTTCGAATCCTTGAACTTGAGGCTGTCCACCGGCACCACCTCGGCACCGATCTCGAAGCGGCCTTCCGGATCGAGCAGCAGGTCGAGGCGCTGGCGGGCATTGATGCGGTGGTGATGACCGCACTTCGGGCAGACCTGCAGGTTGTTCTGCAGATCGGTCGCGTAGAGCACCGCCTCGCAGGCCGGGCACTTGCTCCACAGGCCTTCGGGCAGATTGCCGCGGCGCTGCTGGGCGCCCTGTTCGCGCTTGATCTTCGGGGGTAGCAGTTTGGTCAGCCAGCTCATTTCTTCACCTCATCCACACCGCGACGAATCTCTGCAACCAGCGCCTTGACGTTGGCACAGGCAGTTCCCGCGGTTGATTTCTCGATCTCTTCGATAATCCGGCTGCCGACGACGACGGCATCGGCAAACGCGGCGATGCGCGCGGCGGTGGCCGCGTCGCGGATGCCGAAGCCGACACCGACCGGCAGACCGGTCTGTTCGCGGATCAGCGGCAGCTTCTGCGCCACCGCCTCCACATTCAGCGCGCCGGAACCGGTCACGCCGGCCAGCGACACGTAATAGACATAACCGCTGGCGATCTTCGCCGTGTGAGCGATGCGCTCGGCGCTGGAAGTCGGCGCGATCAGGAAGATCGGATCCATGCCCTGCGCCTTCATCGCCGCGCCGAATTTCTCCGCCTCTTCCGGCGGATAATCGACCACCAGCACGCCATCGACGCCCGATTGCGCGGCCTTCTCGGCGAACGTCGTCAGGCCCATGGCTTCGATCGGATTGGCGTAGCCCATCAGCACCACCGGCGTCTTATCGTCCTCGGTGCGGAAGCGGGTCACCAGTTGCAGCACCTTGCGCAGGCTCATGCCCTTGGCCAGCGCCCGCTCGGAAGCGCGCTGGATGGTCGGGCCGTCGGCCATCGGGTCGGAGAAAGGTACCCCCAGCTCGATGATGTCGGCGCCGGCCTCGACCAGCGCGTGCATCAGCGGCACAGTCAGGTCGGCGTCGGGATCGCCGGCGGTGATGAAAGGAATCAGCGCCTTGCGGCCCTCGCCATTGAGGCGTGCGAAAGTTTTTTGAATGCGCGACATCAGAATACGATCCCGGATTTCTCGGCCACGGTGTGCATGTCCTTGTCACCCCGGCCGGAGAGGTTGACCAGCAGAATCTTGTCCTTGGCCAGTGTCGGCGCCAGCTTCATCGCGTAGGCGATGGCGTGGCTCGACTCCAGCGCCGGGATGATGCCTTCCAGGCGGCACAGGTCGTGGAAGGCCTTGAGCGCCTCGTCGTCCTTGATCGGCTGGTATTCGGCGCGACCGATGTCCTTCAGCCAGGCGTGTTCCGGGCCGACACCGGGATAGTCGAGGCCGGCCGAGACCGAATGCGTCTCGATGATCTGGCCGTCTTCGTTCTGCAGCAGGTAGGTGCGGTTGCCGTGCAGCACGCCGGGCACGCCGGCGGTCAGCGAAGCCGCGTGCATGCCGGTCTCAATGCCGGAACCGGCGGCTTCGACACCGATCAGGCGGACATCCGGCACATCGATGTAAGGATAGAAAATACCCATCGCGTTGGAACCGCCGCCAACCGCGGCGATCACCGCATCCGGCTGGCGCCCGGCCATTTCCGGCATCTGTTCGAGGCATTCCTCGCCGATGATCTTCTGGAAGTCGCGCACCAGCATCGGGTAGGGGTGGGGGCCGGCAACCGTGCCGATGATGTAGAAGGTATTGTGGATATTGGTGACCCAGTCGCGCATCGCTTCGTTGAGCGCGTCCTTGAGCGTCTTCGAGCCGGATTCGACCGGCACCACGGTAGCGCCGAGCAGCTTCATGCGATAGACGTTGGCCGCCTGGCGACGCACGTCCTCGCTGCCCATGTAGACGACGCACTCGAAGCCGTAGCGGGCGGCCACCGTGGCGGTGGCGACGCCGTGCTGACCGGCGCCGGTCTCGGCGATGACGCGCGGTTTGCCCATGCGCTTGGCGAGCAGGGCCTGGCCGATGCAGTTGTTCACCTTGTGCGCGCCGGTATGGTTGAGGTCCTCGCGCTTGAGGTAGATCTGGGCGCCGCCGCAGACCTCGGACAGGCGCTTGGCGTGGTAGATCGGCGACGGACGGCCGACGAAATGCTTGAGTTCGTACTCGTACTCGGCGCGGAAGGCCGGGTCGGCCTGGGCGGCGGCGTAGGCGGCCTTCAGTTCATCGAGCGCGCCGAACAGCGTTTCGGCAACGAAGACGCCACCGTAGGGACCGAAATGGCCGCTGGCATCGGGAAAACTGTAATGCGATTGGGACATGGCGAAACTCCTGGAAAATGGGTGAACGGGAACTGGCGAAGGTCCCGTTTCAGGGATGGTTCGCCAGGTGACGCCGCCAACAGGTTCGGGTGATACCGCCCACCGATTTCCGCATAACTTTCCTAAACTTCGCCGATCGCCGCATCGGCTGCCCGGACGGCAGCGACAAAAGCGGCGATCTTGTCGTGATCCTTGATTCCCTTGCCCGCTTCGACACCCGACGAGACATCGACCGCCACCGGTCGCACCCGACGAATCGCGTCGCCGACATTGTCCGCGTGCAGCCCGCCGGAAAGCACCAGATGCCCTGGCAAACCCGGCGGAATCAGCGTCCAGTCGAACACGTGACCGCCACCGCCGTAGCCTTCGACAAAAGCATCGAGCAACAATCCGCGCGCATCGGAATACGAGCGCGCGAATTCTACCAGATCGAGCCCCGGCCTCACGCGCGCCGCTCGCAGCCAGGGTCTGGCGAAGCTGCGGCAGAACGCTGGCGTCTCGTCGCCGTGAAATTGGAGCAAATTGAGCGGCACCGAGGCGCAGGTCGCCCCAATTTCCTCGGCCGTGGCATTGACGAACAGGCCGACGACATCGACGAAGGGCGGCACCCGGCGCGCCAGTTCGGCGGCCCGTTCCGGCGTCACGTAACGCGGGCTGGGCGGGTAGAAGACGAAACCGACGGCGTCGGCCCCGGCGGCGACGGCGGCATCGACATCGGCCTCACGCGTCAGGCCACAGATCTTGATGCGGGTTTTCATGTCAGCAATCCATCGAGAAAGTCATCGGCCGGTTCGGGCAGCCCCCATTCCGGCGCATAAACCGGACCGCGAAAATACAGGCCGTCCGGTGAGAATGTCGGTGCCGCCTGCGTCCGGTCGCGCATCTGCAGCAGCGCGTCGACCCAGTCCGGCGACTGCGCGCCTTTGCCGACATGAACCAGCGTGCCGACCAGGTTGCGCACCATGTGATGCAGGAAGGCCGAGGCGGCAAAGTCGAAGACGAACATTGCCCCGTGCTGGCGCACCGAGGCGGCCGTCATCAGTTTGACCGGCGACTTGGCCTGGCATTGTGCAGCCCGGAAGGCCGAAAAATCGTGCTCGCCGAGCAATCGGGCGCAGGCATCCTGCATCGCTGCTAGGTCGAGCGGCAGGTGAAACCAGCCGACCCGTCCCTGCCACAGGCCGGGACGCTGCGGCCGGTTGAGCAGCAGATAGCGGTAACGCCGCCCGTGCGCGGTAAAGCGGGCATGGAATTCGTCGCTCACCGGCTGCGCCCAGCGCACCGCAACACCGTCCGGCAGATGCGTATTGACACCGCGCACCCAGGCCGTCAGCGGCCGCTCGACCGGCGCGTCGAAATGCACGACCTGCTGCGTCGCATGCACGCCGGCATCGGTGCGCCCGGCCCCGCCGATCGTCACCGTCTCGCCGGAAAACGCCGTCACCGCCCGCTCGATCACCGCCTGCACGGAGGGGCCGTTGGCCTGCCGCTGCCAACCCACGAAGGGGCGGCCGTCATAATCGACTGTCAGCTTGTAGCGGGGCATGAACGGGGTCGGCTCGCCGGTTCTCGCGGTTATTCGAAGGCCTCGAAGGGCGTGGCGAAGGTGACCTCGATGGGCAGGGCGGAAACCGCCGCCTCGCTCAGCGCCAGCGCCTGGAAGGCCGCCCCCGCATAGGGGCCGGCGACCTTTTTCGCAAGCTCCGCGTCGAAGCCGAAGCGCGGATAATAGGCCGGCGGTCCCAGCACCAGCACCAGATCCTCGCCCGCCTCGCGCAGGGCGTCGATCCCGGCGCGGATCAGCGCCGCGCCGATGCCGCCGCGCTGG
>DKNF01000105.1:0-396 GCA_002470165.1 Betaproteobacteria bacterium UBA7395
CGAAGACGGCATGCAGCGCGATGGTCAGTTCGACGGTGCCGAGGTTGGACGACAGGTGGCCGCCTGTCTGCGACACCGATTCGATCAGGAATTCGCGCAGTTCGCCGGCAAGCTGGGGCAGTTGCTTGCGTTCCAGCCGACGCAGGTCGGCCGGGCTGTCGATGGTTTCCAGCAGCGGGTAGCTCATGGTCAGAATTGGCGGTGGCAGATGAAATCGGCCAGTTGGGTCAGGCGGCTGGCACGCTCGCCGAAAATGGACAGCGCCGACAGGGCTTCGGTTCGCAATTCCTCGGCGTAGGCGCGGGCGCGCTCCAGGCCGAGCAGGGCGACGTAGGTCGGTTTGTCGGCAGCTTCGTCCTTGCCGGCGGTCTTGCCGAGCGTGGCGGTGCTGGCGGT
>DKNF01000105.1:506-9515 GCA_002470165.1 Betaproteobacteria bacterium UBA7395
CGAGCGTGGCGGTGCTGGCGGTGCAGTCAAGGATGTCGTCGACAACCTGGAAGAGCAGGCCGGCGCGTTTGGCGAAACGGTCGAGACCGGCGCGTTCGTCGGCCGACAGCGGCTGGCCGGCCAAGGCGCCGAGCATGACTGCGGCGCGGATCAGGGCGCCGGTCTTGAGCGCGTGCATCAGTTCGAGTTCGGCCTGTTCGAGCGGTTTGCCGACCGAAGCCAGGTCGATGGCCTGACCGCCGGCCATGCCGCGCGAGCCGCTGGCGTGGGCGAGCAGGGCGATCATTTCGAGCTGGCGCTCACCGAGCGGCTGGCTGGCCAGCAGTTCGAAGGCCAGTGTCTGCAGGCTGTCGCCGACCAGCAGCGCGGTCGGTTCGTCGTATTCAACGTGGCAGGTCGGCCGGCCGCGGCGCAGCACGTCGTCGTCCATGCACGGCAGGTCGTCGTGCACCAGCGAGTAGGCGTGGATCAGCTCGACCGCGCAGGCGACGACATCGAGTTTGTCCGGGGTGGCGCCGGTCAGTTCGCCGGCGGCGAAGGCGAGCAGCGGCCGCACACGCTTGCCGCCGCCGAGTGTGGCGTAGCGCATGGCCTCGTGCAGGCGTTGCGGGATCATCTCGCCGGCCGGCAGGAGGCGGCTCAGGGCGGATTCGGTGCGGGCCTGGGTGGCGGCCATCCAGTCAGCAAAAGGAACGCTCACTGCGCCTCCAGGGTTTTGCGGTCGATTTCCCGCGCTTCACCGTTCTCGATGATGCGAATCTGTTCCTCGGCGCGCTCGAGTTGCGCCTGACAGTGACGGATCAGCGCCATGCCGCGCTGGTGGGCGGCGATCGAGGCTTCGAGTTCGAGCTGGCCGCCTTCCATGCCGGAGACGATGGCCTCAAGTTCAGCCAGTGCGGTCTCGAATTTCAGGTCGGCGATCGACGTCGGATCCATGTCACACAGTCTTGGGGAAACGCGTGAAAATACTCCATCCGGGGTATTTCGGTCAAATTTCAGGATAAAATCAATATCCTTTTAACCCGCTGGAGGCTTGGAATGTCCGACATGGCGACTTCGTCCCGGTTGGCCCCTGCAGTTTCCCAACTGCCGGTGGACTGGTACTTCGATGAACGGATTTACGCGCTGGAGAAGAAACTCATCTTCGATGCCGGTCCGGGCTACGTCGGCCACCAGTTGATGGTGCCCGAAGCGGGGGATTACCGTACCCAGGAATGGAAGGACCATGGCCAGATGCTGCTCAACGGCGGCGCGGTCGGACCGAATGCCGGCATCTGGCAGATGTCCAACGTCTGCCGCCATCGTCAGGCGATCATGCTGCAGGGCGCCGGCAAGCTTGAAGGGCCGGTGGTCTGCCCGATCCACCGGTGGACCTACGAGCAATCCGGCGAACTGATCGGGGCGCCGCACTTCCCGCAGAATCCCTGCCTGAACCTCGACAAGGTCAAGCTGGAAAACTGGAACGGCCTGCTGTTCAAGGGCCCGCGTTCGGCCAACGCCGATCTGGCCGGCATGACCACCGCGCGCGACCTCGACTTCTCCGGTTACAAGCTCGACCACGTCGAGATGCACGAGTGCAATTACAACTGGAAGACCTTCATCGAGGTCTATCTGGAGGACTACCACGTCGTCCCCTACCATCCGGGTCTGGGCAATTTCGTCACCTGCGACGATCTGACCTGGCAGTTCGGCGACTGGTATTCGGTGCAGAAGGTCGGCATCACCTCGCTGCTCAAGGAATCCTCGTCGGCCGTGTACAACCGCTGGCAGAAGGTCGTTCGCGAGTACTACGGCGACCGCGGGCAGACGCCGCCGCAAGGCGCGATCTGGCTGACCTACTACCCGAACATCATGGTCGAGTGGTATCCGCACGTGCTGGTCGTGTCGACGCTGATCCCGATGGGCGTGGACAAGACGATGAACGTCGTCGAGTTCTACTACCCCGAGGAAATCGTCGATTTCGAACGCGAGTTCATCGAGGCCGAACGTGCCGCCTACATGGAAACCGCGATCGAGGACGACGACATCGGCGAGCGCATGGACCGTGGCCGCAAGGCGCTGCTGGCCGCAGGCAAGAACGAGGTCGGCCCGTACCAGAGCCCGATGGAAGACGGCATGCAGCACTTCCACGAGTTCTACCGCCGGATCATGCAGAAGGACATTGAAGCACGTTGAGTTCCCGTTGAATTCACGCTGCCGATGAGGGCGCCGGGGTAAAATCCGGCGCCCTTCGTATTTTCGAGTTCCCGCATGCAATCCCTGTGGATGATCGCCGCCAGCTTCCTGTTCGCCTGCATGGGCGTCTGCGTCAAGCTCGCGGCCGAAACCCACAATGCGGTCGAAATCACCTTCTGGCGCAGTGCCATCGCCCTGCTGCTGATGTATGGCCTGGTCCGCCTGCGCGGCGTGTCGCTGCGCACGCCGCACTGGCGCTGGCAGATCACGCGCGGGGTGGTCGGCTTCTCGGCGCTGTTCTCCTATTTTTATGCGATCACGCTGCTGCCGCTGGCGACGGCGGTGACGCTCAACTACACCTCGGCCATCTTCCTGGCGCTCTATCTGGTACTGGCCGGCTGGCGCATGCGTACCGGCATGCTCGGTGCGCTGGCGATCGGCCTGGCCGGGGTCGTCCTGCTGCTCAAGCCGACCTTGCACGAAGATCAACTGGTCGGCGGCTTGATCGGCCTCGGTTCGGGCGTCCTGGCCGGCATGGCCTACTTCAGCGTGCGCGAACTTGGCGCACGCGGCGAACCGGAAACGCGCACCGTCTTCTACTTCTCGCTGGTGGCCACCGTCTGTTCCGCGATCTGGCTGGCTTTCGGCGAAATCAACCCGGTCGATGCCGACAGCGGCCTGATCCTGTTCGGCGTCGCCGCTTTTGCCACGCTCGCCCAACTGGCCATGACCCGCGCCTATTCGCGCGGCAAGACGCTGATGTCGGCGGCGCTGGCCTACTCCACGGTGATCTTCTCCAGCCTCGCCGGCATGCTGTTCTGGGGCGAAGTCCTGCCGGCATCGGCATGGGCGGCGATCGGCCTGATCATCCTGTCGGGCATTGCGGCGACGCATTTTTCGCGTGCCAGCCCGGTGGAGCAGGATTAAACTGGACCCAGAACAACAAAGGAGCAAGACCATGATCGTCATCGACCATAAAGGCCACCGCGTCAATGTTTCCGTCTTCGGCGAGTTCACGCTGGCGGATTACCGGGAGTTCGAGGAAGTCGTCAATTACAAGATCAAGTTCGAGGGGCCCGTCGACCTGTTCTTCGACCTGACCAAGATGGGTACGCTGACGCTCGACGTGGCCTGGGAAGAGGTCAAGTTCTCGCGCGCCCACGCCAACGATTTCAACCGCGTGGCGGTCGTTACCGACAGCGAGTGGGTGACCTGGAGCGCCTGGATTTCGCAGACCTTCGTCAATGCCGACGTGCAGGTCTTCGACGATGCGGCAGCCGCCGACGAGTGGCTGGAGAGCGAGGCTTGAGTTTCGGCACGCTGGTTTCCGTCGCCCAGTTGCAGGCGCAACTGGGCAATCCCGACTGGTGCGTCATCGATGTCCGCCATCAACTGGCCGACGTTGCCTACGGCGAGCGGGCTTATGCCGAAGCCCACATTCCGGGCGCCCACTTCCTGCATTGCGACCGCGATCTGTCCGGGCCGACGACCGGCAGCAACGGTCGCCACCCGCTGCCCGATCCGCAGTTGCTGGCCGCCCGTCTGGGCAGCATCGGCGTCGGCCGACAGACCCAGGTGGTGGTGTACGACGATGCCCAGGGCATGATTGCCGGCCGGCTGTGGTGGTTGTTGCGCTGGCTCGGTCACGACGCCGTGGCCGTACTCGACGGCGGCTGGCAGGACTGGCTGGCGGCCGGTGCGGCGGTCGATGCCGTGCCGCCCGTGGCTAAGCCCCGCGAATTCACCCTGGTGACGCGCAATTTTGCCGTCGATGCGCAGTTCGTCCGCCGCATGCTGGATTCGCCCTCGATGCGACTGGTCGATGGCCGGGCCAGTGACCGCTTCCGTGGCGAGAACGAGACCATCGACCCGGTCGGCGGTCATATTCCCGGCGCGGTCAATCGTTTCTTCCGCGACAACCTTGCCGCCGACGGTCACTTCAAGCCGGCCGGCGAACTGGCCGCCGAGTGGCAGTCCATCCTTGGCGGGCTTGCTCCCGAGCAGTTGGTGCATTACTGCGGTTCCGGCGTCTCCGCCTGTCACAACCTGCTGGCCATGGAAATTGCCGGCCTGTCCGGGGCCCGGTTGTATGGCGGCTCGTGGAGCGAATGGTGCGCCGATCCGGCGCGGCCGGTGGCGCGCTGACCCGACGGCGTCGTGCCGATCGGGGTAATGGCATGTTTGCCGCCGTGGTGGAGAAAAAGAGTGCTGGAGTTTTTGTATGAGCCCATGAAGAATGTGGCCTTTCCCGGCAACTCACCGCAACTCATGCCAGTGTTACCTTTTTTCCGGCGCGTGCTTCTCCTGCTCGCGTGCCTCCTGTCTGTTGCGCCGGCATTGGCCGAAGCGCCGCCGAAATCGGTGCGCGTGGTGCTGGACGACAACTACCCGCCCTACGTGTTCCGGGGGGCGGATGGTTCGGTGCAGGGGATCCTCCCCGAACTCTGGCAGCTCTGGGCAAGGCACACCGGGATTGCCGTGGAACTGCAGGCCATGGACTGGGCCAGGGCGCTCGAGACGATGGCCGGCGGCCACGCCGACATCATCGATACCATCTTCCGCACCGAGGCGCGCGAGAAGTTGTACGACTTTTCCAAGCCCTACGCCGCCATCGAGGTCTCGCTTTTCTTCCACAAAAGCATCAGCGGCATCGCCGATGCCGAGTCGGCCCGGGGTTTCACCATTGGCGTCAAGGATGGCGATGCCTGCATCGATTACCTGAAGACAAAGGGCATCAGCGACTTCAAGCGCTATCCCAGTTACGAGTCGATGGTCAAGGTGGCGGTGCAGCACGGTGTCCGTGTCCTGTGCATCGATCAGCCGCCCGCCCATTATTTTTTCCTGCGCGATGGTGCGCACGAAGAGTTTTTGCATTCGCCTGCGCTGTATACGGGTGAATTTCACCGGGCGGTGGCCAAGGGGCGTACGGATCTTCTGGAAATCGTCGAATCGGGATTTGCCGGGATCGACGCTGTCGAACGGGCGGCCATCGAACGTCGCTGGCTGGGTGAGCCTCTGACTGACAGCCTTTGGGTTCGCTATGCCCGACCCCTGGCGTATGCGGTAATCGGGCTTTGCCTGCTGATCGTTGCCCTGTTTGCCTGGACCCGGATACTGCGCCGCCAGGTCGCTGAACGGACCGGCGAGTTGAGTCGGACGCTGCTTTCCCTGCGTCAGACCGAGGAGCGTTTCCATACGCTGTTCGAACAGGCCAACGACGCGATATTCATCATGCAGGGGGACGTGGTGCTCGACTGCAACCGGCGGGCGGAGAGCCTGTACCATATGCCGCGGGAAAAGCTGGTCGGCATGACGCCGATGGTCGCCTCACCCGAATTCCAGCCGAATGGCCGTCCGTCGCAGGAAGTGCTGCGGGAAATGCTGCAGAAGGCCCATGACGGCGAGTCGGTCGTTTTCGAGTGGCGAAACCTGTACGAGGACGGTTCACCGCTGGATGTCGAGGTCAGCCTCAATCGTATCGATTACGCCGGTGAGGCGTGCTTGCAGGCGATCGTCCGCGATGTCACCGAACGCAAGCAGAAGGATATCCGTATCCGCGAATTGCTCGACGAGCAGCGCCTGATTTTCGACAACGCACACGTCGGCATCCTGCTGTTGCGCAATCGGCGGATCATCAAGTGCAATCAGCGTATCGCCGAGATGTTCGGTTTTGCCGGCCCGCAAGAGCTGGAAGGCCAGACCACCGAGGTGCTCTACGGTTCGCGGGAACATTTCGAGGCCGCCGGGCGGGCGGGTTATCCGCTGCTGGCGGCCAATGGCTTTGCCAACTTCGAAACGGAAATGCACCATCGCGACGGCACGGCGATGTGGGTCATGCAGACCGGACGGCCGCTGGATCGTGATGCCGTGCTGGAGGCGCCCTCGATCTGGGTTTATACCGACATCACCGAACGCAAGCGGGTCGAGGTCGATCTGCGCATCGCCGCGGCGGCGTTCGAGTCGCAGGAAGGCATGGTGATCACCGATGCGCGTGGCATCATTCTTCGGGTCAATCAGGCCTTCGTCGAAAGTACCGGTTACCGGGCCGATGAGGTCGTCGGCCAGACGCCGCGAATGTTCAAGTCGGGGCGCCATGATGCTGCCTTCTACCGCGACATGTGGGCGGCGATCATCGAGAATGGCAGCTGGCAGGGCGAGGTCTGGGATCGGCGCAAGAATGGCGAGATCTATCCGAAATGGCTGACCATCTCGGCGGTGAAGGACGATGCCGGCGTGGTCACTCATTACATCGGCACGCATTTCGACATCACCGAACGCAAGAAGGCCGAGGAAAAGATCGAGGCGCTGGCCTTCAACGATCAGCTGACCGGGCTGGCCAACCGCTTCAGCCTGAACGAAAGGCTGTCGCAGGTACTCGGGCTGGCGGCCCGCAATGGCAAGCAGGTGGCCTTGCTGATGATCGATCTCGACAATTTCAAAACGATCAACGACACGCTCGGCCATCAGATCGGCGACCTGCTGTTGATCGAGTTGGCGCAGCGCCTGGGCAAAACCGTTCGCCAGAGCGACCTGGTGGCCCGGCTGGGCGGCGACGAATTCGTCGTCGTGCTGTCCGACCTCGATTCGCCGGCCGACGCCGCCCACGTCGCCGACAAGATACTGTCGGTCGTCGCCAAGCCCTATACGCTGGATGGCAACGAGTTGCGCAGCAGTGCCAGCATCGGCATCTGCCTCTATCCCGATGACGCGGAAGAAAGTGCGGACTTGATGCAGAAGGCCGATGCCGCGATGTATCACGCCAAGGCCAGCGGTCGCGGCAACTACCAGTTCTTCAAGGCCGAGATCCAGCTGGCCGCGGTCAAGCGGCTGGCCATCGAATCCGATCTGCGCAAGGCCATCGAGCAGCGCCAGTTCCTGCTGCACTACCAGCCGCAACTCGATCTGCGCAGCGGTCGCGTGGTCGGGGTCGAGGCCCTGATCCGCTGGCAGCATCCGGAACGCGGCCTGGTCTCGCCGATGGAGTTCATTCCGATTGCCGAGGAGACCGGTCTGATCCTGCCGATCGGCGACTGGGTCCTGGAGCATGCCTGCCGGCAACTGGCCATCTGGCAAAGCCATGGGATCGCGCATGTGCGGATGTCGGTCAACCTGACCGCCAGCCAGTTTCTCAATCGTGCGCTGCCGGATCGTATCCAGGCCTTGTTGCGCCAGTACGGGCTGGAATCCGAAATGATGACCCTCGAAGTCACCGAGTCGATGTCGATGGCCGATCCGGACCAGACCATCGCCTCCATGAACGAACTGACCGGTTGCGGCCTGTCGCTGGCCATCGACGATTTCGGCACCGGTTATTCCTCGCTCGCCTATCTGAAGCTGTTCCCGGTCAGCACGCTGAAGATCGACCGCTCCTTCGTCAAGGATATCGAAAGCGACCAGAACGACGCCGATATCTGCGACGTGACCGTGCTGCTCGCGCACAAGCTCGGGCTCGATGTCGTTGCCGAAGGTGTCGAAACCGAGGCGCAGCTGAAATACCTGCTGTCCATCGGTTGCGAGAAAATCCAGGGCTACCTGATCAGCAAGCCCCTGCCGGCTGATGACGTGGAGCAGTTCATTCGCGACAATCCGCCGATGACCGGCCTGGGGACGACGGATTTGTGGGACACCGCTGAATAGCTTTTACCCGGCGATCTGCGCCAGTGCCCAGGCAACATGTTCGCGAACCAGTGCCGACGGATGGTCGGCCCGGGTTTCCAGCGCCTGGATCGCGGCCGCCGTAGCCGGACCGTTGCCCAGCGCCACGGCAATGTTGCGCAGCCAGCGCGGGTGACCGATGCGGCGGATCGGGTTGCCGGCCAGTCGCGTGTCGAATTGCTGTTCGTTCCAGGCAAACAGCTCGATCAGCGTGGCCGAGTCGAGGCCGTGGCGTGGGGCGAATTCCGGGTCGCCGAGCCGGGCGAAGCGGTTCCACGGGCAGCAGGTCTGGCAGTCGTCGCAGCCGTAGATGCGGTTGCCGATCAGCGGCCGGAGTTCCAGCGGAATGGCGCCGGCCAGTTCGATGGTCAGGTAGGAAATGCAGCGCCGGGCATCGACGACGTAGGGCTGGACGATGGCGCCGGTCGGGCAGGCGTCGAGGCAGGCACGACAGGTGCCGCAGTGCTCGTCGACCGGCGCATCGGGCGGTAGCGGCAGGTCGCAGTAGATTTCGCCGAGAAAGCGCCACGAACCCTGTTTCGACAAGAGTAGCGTGTGCTTGCCGCGCCAGCCGAGGCCGGCCTTGCTGGCGTATTCGACCTCCATCACCGGTGCCGAGTCGGAGAACACCCGGTAGCCGAAGGGGCCGGCCAGTTCGGCGATGGCGTCGGCCAGTTTCTGCAGCCGGCTGCGCACCACCTTGTGGTAATCGCGTCCCTGGGCGTAGCGGGAAATGGCCGCCTGGCCGGGGGCGTCGGCCGTCCGATCGTGCGGCAGGTAGTCGATGGCGGCGGAAAGCTTGGCGTCGTCGATGCCGCCGAAGCCGTTCTCGACCACGTAGGGCGTTCTGATGTTGAGGGCGTTGGCCATGTCGAGGCGCTCGCGCTCGATCGCGGCGTCGAGCACCTCGTTGCGCTTCATCACCGCCGCGACGCCGGCATCGGGGTCGGCGACCGCGTCGGCGAAGCCCTTGGCGACGGCCTTGAGGAAGCCCTTCACCGCCTCGGGATTCTGCGCCGCGAAGTCGGTGTTGACCATGATGGAGTTGCCGTAGAGGTCGAGGCCGTTCTCAGCCATCAGGATGGTCGAGATATCGTCGGCGGCGACGCCCTGCGCCTTGAGGTTCAGCACCGAGGAGAAGGCGAAGCCGAAGATGCCGTCGACCTGGCCCTGGGCCAG
>DKNF01000166.1:0-519 GCA_002470165.1 Betaproteobacteria bacterium UBA7395
TCATCGACGACGTCGAGTGGATTCTTGAGCGTACGCCGGAACAACACCAGACCGCGCTGTTCTCGGCCACCATGCCGGAACAGATTCGCCGCGTCGCCCAGAAATACCTGGTCGATCCCAAGGAAATCAAGATCAAGTCGGCCACCGCCACGGTCGCCGCAATCCGCCAGGTGTACTGGCAGGTTTCCGGCCTGCACAAGCTCGACGCGCTGACCCGCATCCTCGAAGTTGAAGAAGACTTCGACGCCGCCATCATCTTCGTGCGCACCAAGACCGCCACCGTCGAACTCGCCGACAAGCTCAACGCCCGCGGTTACGCTGCCGCTGCGCTGAACGGCGACCTCAACCAGCAGATGCGCGAACGCGTTATCGAACAACTGAAGTCCGGCGCCCTCGACATCGTCATCGCCACCGACGTTGCCGCGCGCGGCATTGACGTGCCGCGGGTCAGCCACGTCATCAACTATGATATTCCGTACGACACCGAAGCCTACGTGCACCGTATCGGCCGCACCGGCC
>DKNF01000166.1:643-11611 GCA_002470165.1 Betaproteobacteria bacterium UBA7395
CGGCCGCACCGGCCGCGCCGGCCGCAACGGCAACGCCATCCTCTTCGTCGCCCCGCGCGAAATCCGCATGCTGCGCACCATCGAGCGCGCCACCCGCCAGCCGATCGCGCCGCTGACCCTGCCCAGCCGTGCCGACGTGACCAACAAGCGCGTTGCCGACTTCAAGACCAAGGTCGCCGAAGTCCTCGATGCCGAAGGCCTCGATTTCTTCGCCAACATCGTCTCGCAACTGTGTGAGGAAAAGGATGTCAGCGCCGAGGAAGTCGCCGCCGCCCTGGCCAAGATGGCTCAGGAAGGCAAACCGCTCGAGGTCGCCGGCGAAGATCCGCAGCCGCGTCCGTTCCGCGAAGAGCGTAGCGAACATCGCCCGGCCAGCTTCGGTGACCGCGAGCGCAAACCGCGCTTCGAGGATCGTGGCGAGCGTCCGCGTTTCGAGGACCGTCCGGAACGCCCGCGCCGCGAAGACCGCCCGGCACGTCCGGCACCGGCCGGCGACATGGTGCGCTATCGCATCGACGTGGGCCGTGACCACGGCGTCGAAGTCCGCGACATCGTCGGCGCCATCGCCAACGAAGCCGGCATCGAAAGCCGCTTCATCGGCCGCATCGGTCTCTACGATGAGTCCAGCACGGTCGAACTGCCGGCCGGCATGCCCGCCGAAGCCGCCAACGCCCTGAAACGCACCCGCATCCGCGGCGTGCCGATCAACCTGCGCCAGGACGAAGGCCGTCCGAGCGGCAGCTTCGGCGGCGAACGCAAGTTCGACGGCGAGCGGAAATTCAAGAAAAAGCCGTTCGCGGATCGCTGATCCTCACCAACAACCGATCAGGCCAGGGCAAAACCCTGGCCTTTTTCTTTACCGCTTCGAGAATCCATGAAATAATAACGATTATTATTTGTAGCAGCCAGCCACCCAGCCAGCCCACTTCGGGCGCATCGCCCGGTAGCCAGCCAGACGTGTAATCAATCATGTTTGGAGGTTTCCATGCACCGCATCCAGTGGCTCGGCTTACGCGCCATTCCTTGTGCACTTCTGTGCGCCTTCTCGGCAACGACTGCCTTTGCCGAAACCGCTCTCGACGAAACCATCGTCTCCGCCAACCGGCGCGAGGCCAGCGTTGATGAGGCTACCGTCACGGTAAGCAAAGTCAGCCGGGAGCAGATGGATCGCCGTCTGCCGACTGATGACACAGACCTCTTCCGCGACGAACCCGATGTTGCCATGGCGCGCGATCTCCGCCGGTTTGGGGCAACCCGCGTCAACATTCGCGGCATCGAGGACAATCGCGTCATTCAACTGGTTGACGGCTATCGCCAGCCCGATTTCTACAACGGCGGCGGCGCCACCAACTTCACGATGAGCGCCACGCCCGGGGTCATGCCCGACTTCCTGCGCCAGGCCGAAGTCGTTCGCGGCCCAGCCTCCAGTCTCTATGGTTCGGATGCGCTGGGCGGGGTGGTCGGCTTCGTCACCCTGGCCCCCAGCGACATCGCACCAGGCGACAAGAAAGCCGGCCTGCGTCTGCGCGGCACCTGGTCAAGCGCCAGCGATACCCTGAATGGCACCGTCCTCGGCACCCTCAAGGGAGAAACCCTCGAACTGCTGCTCGGGATCAGCCAGGGCAAAGGCGAGGAAACAGAAAACTTCGGCAAGCTCGACATCACTGGTCCAACTCGCAGCAAGGCAAACCCGACCAAAACCAGTGACCAGGGCGGCATCGCCAAACTGATCTGGCGCCCCCTCGCCGGGCACAAGCTCACGGCGACCCTGGAAAGCCGTGAGCAGGACAGCAAGACCGACATCCTGAGGATTCCTTCGTCACTCTCACGCGTCAGCCAGATGCTGGGCGACGACAGCTCCGATCGACTGCGCACCAGCATCGAATACGAATATCGCCCGACCAACCTCTTTTACGACCGCATGATCCTGCGCGCACATCATCAGGAATCGAACACCCACAACAACAACCGCCAGATTCGCAGCAACACCACAGCCGGCTGCTCCGGAGTCACCGCCGGCGTCAACAACTGCGCCATCGAGCAGGATTTTCATTTTTCCCAGACCAGCATGGGCCTGGGGGCCCAGTTCGAATCGGCCTTCAGTCTCGGCGGACACGATCATCTGCTGACCTACGGCCTCGACCTGAGCCGCCAGGAGGTCTCGACCAAGCGCGACGCGACCATCCGCAACCTGACCACCGGCACGGTCACAAAAACGCTGGCCGGAGAAACCTACCCGTTGCGCGACTTCGCCGACGGACGCACCGATACGATCGGCCTCTTCATCCAGGACGAGATTTCGCTCGCCAACAGCCGCTGGACGCTCGTCCCCGGCCTGCGCTATGACCTCACCGAGATCACCCCTGAGGTCGATGAGCTCGCCCAGCACGCCCTGGCCGCCATTGGCCGGCAAGCCGTCAAGCAGTCGAACGAGGCGGTTTCACCCAAACTCGGCGCACGCTGGGCAATCACCGAGCAGGTGACACTGTTCGGACAGATCGCTTCCGGCTTCCGCGCACCGAACTACAGCGAATTGAACGGCGCTTTCCGCAATACGACGATGATGTATGGCTCAACGCCAAATCCGGACCTGAAACCGGAAACCAGTGTTGGCGTCGAAATCGGCGCCCGCTTCCGGCATGAAGGGATGCGCGGCCAATTCACCGTCTACGACAACCGCTACAAGGACTTCATCGAGAACGTCCGCCTGAGCTGCCCGGCCGATCCGCTGTGCATTCCCGGCATCACCACCTATAGCTCGGTCAACCTGAACAAGGTCCGGATTTACGGTGCGGAATTCAAGGGCAACTGGGACTTCGCCCCGGGCTGGCGGGTCGATGCCGGTCTGGCCTACGCGCACGGCACCAACGAGGAAACCGGGCAGCCGCTGAACAGTGTCGAGCCGATGCGCCTCTCGTCCGGCATCAGCTACGACACCGGCAACTGGGGTGCCGAAACCCGCCTGCGTGCCGCCCAACGCAAGAAGCGCACGGATGAGACCGGCGGCACCTGGTTCCAGCCTGCCGGTTACGGCGTAACCGATATCTCGGTCTGGTACCGGCCGACCAAGGACACGCGCATCGTGGCCACGGTCAACAACCTGTTCGACAAGAAATACTGGTTGTGGAGCGATATCCGTCAAGCCGACGCCAGAAACCCGCTCGGCGTCGACTTCTACTCGCAACCAGGTCGCAGCTTCCGCCTCTCGCTGCAGGCCGATTTCTAACCCTGCCCGCCGGCGCCCATCCGGGCGCCGGCCCAACGTTTCATCGCCAGGCCAGACATGACCCAGCTCCGCACAATCCTGCTCGCCGCCCTGTTGCTCTTCTCGGGCGCCGCCTTCGCCCAATCCATCCTGTTCATCGCCACTTCCCCGGTGCCGCCGGGCAAATTCAAGGCCATCGCCGAGTTGGCTGACAAGCATGGCCTGAAGATCGAGGCACACTTTGCCGAACGAATTCCCAGCGAGCGCCAGGCCGACATCTTCGCCGGCCACGATTTCGTGATCTTCGACGCCGCACGCGCCCACATGCAGGAAACGATCAAGCGCCGGCTGGAAAAACCGCTGGCGCAACTGAAAACCCCGCACACCTGGATGCAGGACAACGGCCCGCAAGCCAGCGGCCTGAGCAAGGCCCTGGCCGAGAAACTGCATGCCTACTACACCAACGGCGGCATGGCCAATTTTGACGGCTTCCTCGCCACGCTCGCCGCCCATCTACGTGGCACCACAGTCAAGAACGTCGCCCCACCCTTCGTTTTTCCCAAATCGGCCATCTACCATCCGGACGCCCCCGGGCAGATCTTCGCCACGCCGGCCGACTACTTCCGCTGGAAGGACGTCGATCCGGCCAGACGGCCGCCGACGGTGGCCATCAACTTCTTTCAGATTCACCTCGGCGCCCGCCAGACCGGCTTCATCGACGACATGATCCGCCGCATCGAGGCCGCCGGCGCACTGCCGCTGGCCTACTACGGGCCGGTCATGGATGCGCACGATGACATGCTGCGCCTGAACGGCAAACCGGTTGCCGACGTGCTGATCAACAGCCACATCACGCTCAATCCCGAGGGCAAGCGCAAGGAATTCGAGGCACTGGGCATTCCCGTGATCCAGGCCCTTTCCTACCGTAAAGGCGAGGAGGCCGAATGGCGCGCCGACCCGCAGGGCATTCCGCTGATGGACGTCCCCTTCTACCTGGCCCAGGCCGAATACGCCGGGATGTTTGACGCCGTGGTTGCCTTCACGACCCGCAAGGCCGATGGCGAAATCATGGTGATCCCCGAACAAAGCGCCGCGCTGGCGGCCAAGGCGATCAAGCTGACCCGCCTGCAGCGCCTGCCCAACGCCGAGAAAAAGGTCGCCGTGCTGTTCTGGAACTACCCGCCCGGCGAAAAGAACTTCTCCGCCTCCTACCTCAACGTCCCGCGCAGCCTCGAAGCCATGCTCAAGGTCATGAAAGGCGCCGGCTACGACGTCCAGGAGAACGAAGAAATCCAGTTGATCAACACCCTGCAGCGACTGCTCAGTCCCTTCTACCGCGACGGCCAGCTGGATGCCCTGCTCCGCGACGGGCTGGCCGAACGCCTGCCGGTCAAGGCTTACCGCGCCTGGTTCGAACGCCAGCCGGCGCAAGCTCGCGCCGACATGGAAGCGCGCTGGGGCAAGCCGGAAAAATCGTCGATGGTGGTGTACGACCGTGGCGAGGCCTACTTCGTGATGCCGCGCTACCGGATCGGCAAGCTCCTGCTCAGCCCCCAGGCGCCGCGCGGCGAACGCTGGGAAGACAAGGAAAAGGCGCTCTACCACTCGTCAGTGGCGGCACCATCTCACTATTACATGGCGCATTACCTATGGGTGCGCGAAGCTTTCAAGGCCGACGCCATCGTGCACTACGGCACGCACGGCTCGCAGGAATGGTTGCCGGGCAAGGAACGCGGGCTGTCGATGAGCGATTATCCGATGGCCGCCATCGGCGATGTGCCCGTGATCTACCCCTACATCGTCGACAACATCGGCGAGGCCCTGCAGACCAAGCGCCGTGGCCGCGCTGTCAACGTCACCCACCAGACACCGCCGTTCGCGCCAGCCGGGCTGCACGCCTCGCTCAACGAAATCCACGACCTGCTGCACGCCTGGCAGCAGCAGGACGAAGGTTCGGTGAAGGAAAAAATCGCCGCTGACCTGATGAAAAAGGTCAAAAAAGAACGCATGGACAAAGACATGGGCTGGGACGACAAGCGGGTTGCCGCCGACTTCCGCAGCTTCGTCAACGAACTGCACGACCACCTGCACGAACTGGCCCAGACCGCGCAGCCGCTCGGCCTGCACACGCTGGGCACGGCACCGGCGGAGAAATTCCGCCTGGGCACGGTGCTGCTGATGCTTGGCAAACCTTACTGGGAAGCTGCTGCCAAGGCAGCCGGCGTGCCCGACGAAGACCTCGACGAAGCCTTCGTCGGCGATTACGAGAAAATGGCCGAAACACCGCCCTTCCGCCTGCTGCGCGATTTCCTCGACGGCCGGCCGGTGGTCGCCGACGCCAAATTGAAAGCCCAGCTCGAACAGGGCCGCAAGTGGTACGCCGACCTCGGCGCCGCAGCCGAAATGGACGGTCTGCTGTCGGCGCTGGCCGGGCAATATCGCCCGACCTCCTACGGCGGCGACCCGATGAAGAACCCGGACGCACTGCCGACCGGGCGCAATCTCTACGGCTTCGACCCGTCCCGGGTACCGACCCAACAGGCCTGGGCCGCCGGCAAGGAGGCCGCCGAAGCGCTGATTAGCGCGCATCGCGCCAAAACCGGGCAAGCCCCGAAGAAGCTGACATTCACGCTGTGGTCGGTCGAAACCATGCGCCACCTGGGCCTGCTCGAAGCGCAGGCGCTGGCGGCAATGGGCGTCGAGCCGGTATGGGATGCCGGCGGCCGGGTCATCGACGTCAAGCTGATCCCGCGCGAACAGCTCGGCCGCGCCCGCGTCGACATCGTGCTGTCGGCCACCGGACTCTACCGCGACCACTTCCCGAATGTGATGAAACAACTGGCCAAGGCAGCCGAACTCGCCGCCCGCGCCAACGAAGCCGACAACACGGTGTACGCCAACAGCCAGCGCATCGCTGCCAGCCTCAGGCAGCGTGGCGTGCCGGAAGCGGCCGCACAACGAGCGGCGGAAACACGCATTTTCTCCAACGCCTCCGGCCGCTACGGCACCGGGCTCGACGACGCGGCGCTGGCCACCGACACCTGGAAAAGCAAGGCCGAAGGCGACCGCAAGCTGGCCCAACTCTACCTGCGCAACATGCAGTACGCCTTCGGCAGCGACGAATCGACCTGGGGCAGCAAGGGCACCACCAGCGGCGAAGACATCAACCTCTACGCCGAGCACCTCAAGGGCACCGAGGGCGCCGTACTGTCGCGCACCTCCAACCTCTACGGCATGCTGACCACCGACGACCCCTTCCAGTACCTCGGCGGTATCGGCAGCGCTGTCCGTTATCTCGACGGCAAGGCGCCGGAGCTGTACATCTCCAACCTGCGCGGCGGCGGGGCTGGCAAGATCGAAGGCGCCGATAAATTCCTGGCCAAGGAACTCGCCACCCGCAATTTTCACCCCGGCTACATCAAGGGGCTGATGGCCGAAGGCTATTCCGGCACCCTGCAAGTGCTCGACTCGATGAACAACTTTACCGGCTGGACCACGGTCGCCCGCGAAATCGTCCGCGACGACCAGTGGCAGGAATTCGTCGACGTCTATGTCCGCGACAAGCACCAGCTCGGCCTCAAGGACTGGTTCGAGAAGAACAACCCGCACGCGCTGGCGCAGACCATGGAGAAGATGCTGGAGATGGCCCGCCACGGCTACTGGCAGGCTGACGCGAAAACGGTTGCGGAACTCAAGGAGCGCTACAACGACCTGGCCCGCCGCTTCGACGTCAAGAGCGATAACGCCGCCTTCGAGAAATTCGTCGCCCCCGGTTTCGGCCTGGCCGCCATGCTGCCCGCCGCGCCCAGCCCGACCCGCCCGCAAAGCGCCGCCGATCTGATGCCGCCGCCCGAACCGGTGGCCCCGCCGCCGATTCAGGGCATGCTGCTGAAGAAGGTCGAGATCAAGGAACCGCCAGCACCGCCGCTCGCCCTGTTCGGCGCCGGCCTGTTGCTTCTGACCAGTCTCGGCGGCGGCCTCTCGGCCTGGCGGAGGGCACCATGAAAACCCGCCTCAGCCTGATCGCCCTGGCTCTGGCCGCGCTACCGGCCAGCGCCGAGGAAACCCGCAGCCTGCCGGAAGTCACCGTCACCGCAACACAGGACGCGCTCGACGAACAGCAGGCGGCGGTGACCCAGAAAACCATCATCAGCCGCAGCGAAATCGAAGCCCTCGGCGGCCTGACCGTCAATGAAGTCATCCGCAAGCTGCCCGGTATCGATGCCGGTGGCCAGGGCAACGACGGCGGCCCGTCGGCCAACGCCCGCGGCATGGGCCGCGACGCAGTGCAGTTCCTGGTCGACGGCGAGCGCCCGAGCGCCAACGCCCGTTACGCGCTGACCACGGTTGGCCGGATGTCTGCCGGCGAACTGGAGCGCATCGAGATCCTGCGCGGTGCCTCGGCCGAGCACGGCGGTGCCTCCGCGATCACCGTCAACCTGATCATGAAGAAGGCGCGCCCGAATCAGGCCTCGACCTCGCTGCGCCTGACCGGCGGCATGCGCGGCGACGAGGCCAACGGCCAGTTCAGCGCCAGCCTGGGCGGTGGCGACAAGGCGTTCTCCTGGGTCATGCCGATCTCGATCAACCACCACGGCCTGCCGACCGAACGTAAAAGCATCCGCCAGGCCGCCACCGCCGGCACGCGCACGAACTGGGAGATCGAACAGGAGCGTGGCGCGTACACGCTCAATGAATTCGTCCTCTCGCCGCGCCTGACCTGGCGCGCCGACAACGGCAGCCTGACCCTGTGGCCCAGCCTTTATCACAATCGCGGCGAGCGCAGCACCCACGTCGACCGCCAGGCCTACGCCGACCCGGTCGCCGGCACCGGCCTGGCCGACGACGGCGGAAGGCGCGACCGCGAGGATAGCGAGATGACCCTGCTCCGCCTGCGTGCCCAGGGCGAACGCAAACTGGCCGACGGCAAGCTGTCCGGCCGCGCCGCAATCATGGACGGCCAGCGCCGCGCCGACACCCAGCGCCTGTGGCGCAGCGCCGCCGGCGTCATCACACAGGCCGACGAATCGATCCGTCGCGACGAGAACGAGTTCTCCTCGGCCGTCCGCCTCGACCGGGGCGTCGGCAAAGGACTGCTATCCACCGGCCTCGAACAGAGCTGGCACCGACGCGAGGAGCGGCAACGCATCAGCGGCGTCGGCGCCCTGCGCAGCGACCATGAAGCGAGCGCCCGGCAATGGACAGCCTGGCTGCAGCATGAAGCACCACTCAGCGACAAGCTGACCCTGACCAGCGGTCTACGCGGCGAACACTTCGCGCTCAAGGCCGACGGCCACTCGCAAAGTGCCAGCCAGATCGCGCCGTCACTGGCCGGACGCTACGAAATTGCCTCTGACCTGATCTTTCGCTCATCGATCGGCGCCGGTATCAAAGCGCCCAAGCTCGACGAGATTTCCGGCCTGACCGTGCGCGCCACCGGCACCAACAGCCCGCTCGAAGCCGACCGGGCCGGCAACGGTGCGCTCAAAGCCGAGCGCAACATCAACTGGGAAGCCTCGCTGGAGAAACGCCTGCCCGGCGACCTCGGCATCGTCGGCGCCAACTTCTACCTGCGGCAGACCCGGGATTTCATCGAGCGCCGCATCCAGCGCGAAGGTACACGCTGGGTCGAGCGTCCGTACAACGAGGGCAAGGCCCGTCACTGGGGCCTGGAGCTCGACGCCAAGCTGAAGACCGACGCACTGGGCTGGAAAGGTGCTGCCGTCCGCAGCCACCTGAGCCTGCCGAAAGCCCGCGTGGAAGACGAACGCCTCGGTCTGACCCGCGATGCCCGCGACCTGCCGCGCTACCAGTTCACACTCGGCGTCGACCAGGCCCTGCCCGCCTGGCAGATGAGCGCCGGCTTCCATCTGACGCGGCATGGCGAAACACGCACCGACATTCCCGGTGAAAGCGAAGCCAAACAGCGGCCGAAGACCCTGCTCGACCTCTACCTGAGCCGCCGTCTGACGCCGCAACTGAACCTGCGCCTCGACGCCCAGAACCTGCTGCGCGCCGACACCCGCCGCCTCGCCGGCTACACCGCCGGCGCCAACGACTGGCGGCTGGAGAGCAGCGAACGCGGCCAGCGCACGCTGCTGCTGTCGCTCGAAGGCAAGTGGTAACCAGACAACCTCAACACAACCCCAAGGAGTATCCATGTCCCAACTCGTCGAACTGACCATGTACCAGATCTCGCAGCTCTTCCTGCTGCCGACGCTGGCCCTGATCACCGCCCTCTTCCTCTACGCCTTCTGGGTACTCGGCGAATTCGCCGTGCTCGCCTGGCGGCGCCGTAGCGGGAATGGCCGCTTTCTTCTCAACCACTTCCGCAGCCAGCCGACGCTTTCCGACGACCAGCTCGACCTGCTCGCGCACAAGGCGCTGGAGAACCCGCGCATCGCCAGCCGGGTCACGCCCATGCTCGGCCTCGTTGCCACCATGATCCCCATGGGACCGGCGCTCAAATCGCTGTCCGACGGCAACCTGGCCGAGGTTTCGCACAACCTGACGATTGCCTTCGCCGCCGTCATCCTGGCCCTGATCGCCGCCTCGATCACCTATTGGGTGGTCAACGTCCGCCGCCGCTGGCTGGCCGAAGAAATCCTGGAAATCCAGGCGCTGCGCGGAGCCCACGCATGAGCCTCAAGCTGTTGCACGAACCGGAAACCGAAGACCCGATCCTGTCGGTGGTCAACCTGATCGACATCTTCCTGGTCATCATCGCCGCGCTGCTCATCACCGTCGCCCAGAACCCGCTGATCAATCCGTTCACCAAGCAGGACGTGACGGTGATCACCGACGCCGGCAAACCGACCATGGAAGTGCTGGTCAAGAAGGGCGAGAAGATCGAGAAATACAAGGCCAGCGGCGAAATCGGCGGCGGCGACGGCGAGAAGGCCGGCGTTGCCTACAAGATGAAGGACGGCTCGATGGTCTATGTTCCCGAAGGTAGCGAAGCTGCAGCCAGTGCCGTCACTGGCGAGCCTGTCGATTGAATCTGGCACGCTGAACCACGGCACCACCAATCAGCGGCACAAGTAACAACGCCAACAACCATGACGGCGACGGCACATCCGGTACGGGCCGTGCCACCAGGCGCTCACCGCGGACGGGTTGGTAGCCGTCGGCGACCTCGGCCGTCGCCGTTGCGGCAGTCAGTTCGCTGACTGCAACAGGCGTCACGCCCGCCGGCAGGCGGCTGACGCCGCGCAAGGCGGTGACCGGGTTTTCAGGAAGTGCGGTCCTCACCCACGCTTCGACCGCCTGCGACGGCTTGCTCAGCGGGGCTTCGGCGGTGAGTTCGCGGTACAGCGTCGCCAGTTCCTGACGGGTGGCGGCATCCGCTTTCCAGTGTTGGTGGCGGACGGCCTGAATCAGGCGTTCCAGGGTTTGCGCGTAGGCCTGGGGATGGCTGCGCAGCCATTCCCGAACGCCGAGCCCGTGCTTGTCACGCACGAAAACGTCGTGCATCCCTTGCCAGTGATCGTCGCGGACCGCGCCGTCCACGACGCTGGCCCAGCCCCAGGCGAACTGGGCGGCCTTGAGGACCTGCAAGGTGCCGGCGTAGCCTTCCTTCTGCAGGGACTCGACCCAGCCGGGGTGCAGATAACGCGCCTGCATTTCCAGGGCAATGCTCTGCCCGGCCGTCTGCGCAAAGGGTTCGTCGGCCTGCTGCAACTGGCTGACGTGCAGTTCCAGCGGCTTGTCGCGACCGGCCGCACGGGCTGCAGCGGCCAGGCCGCCGAGGTACTGGAAGGGGT
>DKNF01000174.1 GCA_002470165.1 Betaproteobacteria bacterium UBA7395
AAGCCAGCGCGTCGCGCCAGCGGCCGAGCAGGGCGTAAGTCAGCGCGGTCAGCCGGGCCGGCAGCCAGTTGAGCGCATCGTCAACGCGGGCGGCCCAGCGGCCGTACAGGTTGTAGCGCTCGGTCCGGTAGCCCCACATCGCATCGAGCGTGTTGGCCAGCCGGAACAGCAGGGCGCCGGGGCCGCCGAGCAGGGCGAACCAGAACAGCGCGCCGAAGATCGCGTCGTTGCCGTTTTCCAGCACCGATTCGACGCCGGCCTTGGCGACGCCGGCCTCGTCGAGTGCTGCGGTATCGCGGGAAACAATCCAGCCGACGCGCTGCCGCGCCTCATCAAGGCGTCCCTCGCTCAGCGGCCGGGCGACCGCTTCTGCGTGTTCGCACAGGCTGCGCGCGCCGAGCGAAAAATAGAGCAGCAGTACGTCGACCGCGAACGGCGCCAATGGCCGTAAAGCCAGTGCCAGCGCCACCCAGGGCAGCACCGCCAGCGCCCAGCCGAGCACGCCGCCGGGAATCGTGCGCCGGTTCAGTCGTTTTTCGATCGCTGCCGCCAGCGTGCCGAAGCCGACCAGCGGGTGAAAGCGCCGGACTTCGCCGAACAGGCGGTCGAGCAGCACGGCGGCGAGCGCCGCCAGCGGCATGGCGAAGGGGCCGTCGATCAGGGTCATCCGGGGAAGCGCCCCTGTTCCTGGGCAATCCGGTGCATGTCGGCCAGTGTGGCGCTCAGGCTGTCTTCCCGCTTGGGGTCGCTGTTCCCCCATTGTTCGAAATAGAGCAGGTCGGCGGCCGGCAGGCGCGGCAGCCAGCCGGCTTTCTCCAGTTCGGGACGGTCGTTGAAATGGCTGACGTGGCCGATGCACAGATAGGCAATCGGCACGATGTGATGCGGAATGCCGAGCGCGTCCTGCAGCGCCTTCTCGTGGAAGATGCTGACCCAGCCGACGCCGAGGCCCTCGGCGCGGGCGGCCAGCCACAGGTTCTGCACGGCGCACACGCTGCTGTACAGGTCCATGGTCGGCATGTGCGTGCGGCCGAGCACCACCGGGCCGCTGCGCGAGCGGTCGCAGGTGATGCACAGGTTGACCGGCGCGTCGAGGATGCCCTGCAGCTTGAGCTTGCTGTAGATCTCGCGCTTCTCGTCGGGGAACATCCGCTCGGCTTCGGCATTGGCCTCGCGGAAGATGTCATGAACCCGCTGTTTCACGTCCGCCGAGCGGACGACGAGGAAATTCCACGGCTGCATGAAACCGACCGATGGCGCGTGGTGCGCCGCCATCAGGATGCGCGCGAGTTGCTCGTCGGCGACCGGGTCGGGCAGGAACTGGCCGCGCACGTCGCGGCGGCTGAAAATGGCGTGATAGACGGCGGCCCGTTCGGCGTCGGAAAAAGCGTGCTGGTTTTCCATGGATTCCCCTTCTGGAAACGCGAAGGCACCCGTCCACGGTGCCGAATTACGTCTCCCGGCCGGTCTTCTGACTCGGATTCCCCCGGACGATGCGCCTTCCCGCCGCAGCAGTGGCCTGTGCATCGCCCGTCATCCTCACAGCGTTGGGCACGTGGCGGAATCGCACCGCCTTCCCGATTCTCCTGCCGGCAAAGCCGGAAGGCACCGGGAGACAAGTTTCCGATTCGCATCGGAAGGCAGCGATGGTGCCATAATTACGGCCTTTTTTCACGGGTTTGCACGCATGATAGGCAACGCGCTGATGGTTCAGGGAACGACGTCCGACGCCGGCAAATCGACGCTGGTCGCGGCGCTGTGCCGGATTCTCAAGCGTCGCGGGGTGCGCGTGGCGCCGTTCAAACCGCAGAACATGGCGCTCAATTCGGCGGTCACCGTCGATGGCGGCGAGATCGGCCGGGCGCAGGCGCTGCAGGCGCTGGCCTGCGGTCTCGAACCGCATACCGATTTCAACCCGGTGCTGTTGAAGCCGACTACCGACCGCAAGGCGCAGGTGATCATCCACGGCAAGGTCGCCACCGACCTCGACGCCAAGGCTTACCACGACTACAAGCCGCGGGCGATGGGCGCGGTGCTCGAATCCTGGGGCCGGCTGACCGCGCACTACGACTGCGTGCTGGTCGAAGGCGCCGGCTCGCCGGCCGAGATCAACCTGCGCGACCGCGACATCGCCAACATGGGCTTTGCCGAGGCGGTCGATTGCCCGGTGATCATCGTCGCCGACATAGACCGCGGAGGCGTCTTCGCCCATCTGGTCGGTACGCTGGAACTGCTGTCAGCGTCCGAGCAGGCGCGCGTCGTCGGCTTCGTCATCAATCGTTTCCGTGGTGACATTGCGTTGCTTGAACCCGGTCTCGACTGGCTCGAACAGCGCACCGGCAAGCCGGTGCTCGGTGTGCTGCCCTACCTGCACGGGCTGATGCTCGACGCCGAGGACGCGATCGCGACGTCCACGGTCGACGGCAAGAAAACGGCAAGAATCCGCGTCGTCGCGCCGGCCTACCCGCGCACCTCCAACCACAACGATCTCGATCCGTTGCGCCTACATCCGCAGGTCGATTTCCGCTGGATCGCGCCGGGCGAAGCCTTGCCGCCGGCCGACCTGATCGTCCTGCCCGGTTCCAAGGCAGTGCGTGCCGACCTCGACTGGTTGCGCGCCCACGGCCACGATCAGGCCATCGCCCGCCACTTGCGCTACGGCGGCAAGGTGATCGGCCTGTGCGGCGGCTACCAGATGCTCGGGCGCAGCATTGCCGACCCGCTCGGTCTCGAAGGACAGCCGGGAACGACGGCGGGCCTCGGTTTCCTGGCGGTGGACACGACGCTGGAAAGCGAAAAGCAGTTGCGCAATGTCAGCGGTCATCTGCATCTCGAAGGACAGCCGGCGATGACCGGCTACGAAATTCACCTCGGCGTCACCCAGGGCGATGGCTTGACACGGGCCGCCGTGCAGCTGGCCGATGGCCGTGCCGACGGCGCCATCTCGGCTGACGACCAAGTGCTCGGCACCTACTGCCACGGCGTTTTCGACCATCCCGAGGCCCTGGCCGCATTGTTGCGCTGGGCCGGTGCCGGCGAGGTCGATAGCGTCGATTTCGCCGCCCGCCGCGAAGCCGATCTCGACCGCCTGGCCGATTCGGTCGAGGCGGCGTTCGACTGGGAAAAGCTCAGGCCCTGGCTGGCGCTGCCTTGAGCGTCAGCGGCAGGCCGGCGGCGACCAGCGTCACCTGATCGCAGACTGCGGCGACGCGCTGGTTGAGCCGGCCCTGTTCGTCGGCGAACAGGCGCGAGACCGGGTGCATCGGCACGATGCCCCAGCCGACCTCGTTGGAGACCAGGATGATCCGCCCGGGCAGTTGCGGCAGCGTTTCGATCAGTGCCGCTGTCTCGCCGGCGAACAGCGGGCAGTCGACGGCCTCGCCGGCGTCGGCCTGGGCGGCAGCGCGGCCGGCGAAAAGCAGGTTGGACAGCCACAGCGTCAGGCAATCGACCAGGATGCAGGTGTCGGGCGCCGCCAGTTCGCGCA
>DKNF01000171.1 GCA_002470165.1 Betaproteobacteria bacterium UBA7395
CGTTCACGTGCGGCTTGGTACGCTCGAATTTTTCCTTAGCCATTCCAGTTCCTCAATAATTAAATTAGCAAACAATCCAGAATCAAAGCTAATCGGTGGTGCCCATGGGCAGGATCGAACTGCCGACCTCTCCCTTACCAAGGGAGTGCTCTACCACTGAGCCACATGGGCCTACCTTAAAACTCCAGCCGTACCGCGTCGTGGAGCGGGTGAAGGGAATCGAACCCTCGTCTTAAGCTTGGAAGGCTTCAGCTCTACCATTGAGCTACACCCGCTTAACCCCTGCCCGCAGCACAAACCGCTACAGCATCAATCTGGTGGAGGGGGAAGGATTCGAACCTTCGAAGGCAGAGCCGACAGATTTACAGTCTGTTCCCGTTGACCGCTTGGGTACCCCTCCGGGAGAAGCCGGGATTATCCGGACCCTCGGGAAGCCTGTCAACAGGCTGAACAACTATTTCGCAATAAAAAAGCCGGGCTGCCCCGGCTTTTCATCGCAACCCCGACACTTACTTGGTGGACAGGACCCACGTGGCCAGCTTGGTGGCTTCTTCGTCGGTAACCTTGTTCGGCGGCATCGGAATGGCGCCCCAGGTACCCTTGCCACCCGACTTGATCTTGCCGGCCAGCATTGCAACGGCACCCTTGTCGCCCTTGTACTTGGCAGCGACGTCATGGTACGACGGGCCAACCAGTTTCTTGTTCAGCGCATGGCAGGTCATGCAGTTCTTGGCCTTGGCCAGGGCTTCGTCAGCCTGTGCCTGACCGGTCATGACGATGCCGGCGGCAGCCATGATGGCAATGTAAGCAGCTTTCATTTTGTCGCTCCGTTTTTTAGTAAGTTAAACGATGTCTAGTGCCTTGATGGTTCACCGGCAGTAAATCATGAACGGATGATATAGCCCTTCATTACCCACTGCAAACAATCAAATGCAACAATTGGTTTCAGTCAGCCCGAAGACCTGAACCGCTCCCGGACCCGAAGTTTAACGTCAGAATCCGGGAAAAGTTGACACTTCCTTTCAGTTTCGCCGCTGGAGCTGCGACAGATCCCGCACCGCGCCCTTGTCGGCCGAGGTGGTCATCAGCGCGTACGCCTGCAGCGCAGCCGAGACCACGCGCTGACGATCAACCGGTTTCCAGGCAGCCGCGCCGCGCGCGTCCATCGCCGCCCGACGCGCGGCCAGTTCTTCGTCACTGACCATCAGCTGGATGCGACGCGCCGGGATGTCGATCTCGATCCGGTCACCTTCCTCGACCAGACCGATGGCACCGCCATCGGCCGCCTCCGGGGAGACGTGGCCGATCGACAGACCGGAGGTACCGCCGGAGAAACGACCATCGGTCAGCAACGCGCACGCCTTGCCCAGCCCCATCGATTTCAGATAGGAGGTGGGATAGAGCATCTCCTGCATGCCCGGCCCGCCCTTCGGGCCTTCGTAGCGAATGACCACGACGTCGCCGGCAACGATCTGGCCGCCGAGGATACCCGCCACCGCGTCATCCTGGCTTTCGAAAACGCGCGCGCGACCGGCAAACTTCCAGATCGACTCGTCGACGCCGGCGGTCTTGACGATGCAACCATCGACGGCAATATTCCCGGAAAGCACGGCGAGACCGCCGTCCTGGGAATAAGCATTGGCCTTGTTGCGGATGCAACCCTTGGTGCGATCAAGATCGAGCTCGTTGAAGCGACGATCCTGAGAGAACGCCACCTGGGTCGGCACCCCGCCCGGCGCCGCCCTGAAGAAGTCATGCACCGTAACGTCGTGCTCGCGGACCACGTCCCAGCGGTCAATGGCCTCGCCGAGCGTCCTGGCGTGCACGGTCGGCTGCTCGCGATTGAGCAGGCCGGCTCGATCCAGTTCGCCGAGGATGCCGAAGATACCGCCGGCACGATGCACGTCCTCGATGTGATACTTGTCGGTCATCGGCGCCACCTTGCACAGACAGGGCACGGAACGCGAGATGCGATCGATGTCGGCCATGGTGAAATCCACTCCGGCTTCCTGGGCGGCTGCCAGGATGTGCAGCACGGTATTGGTCGAACCGCCCATGGCGACGTCCAGGGTCATGGCGTTCTCGAAAGCTGCCTTGGTGGCGATCGAACGCGGCAGGACCGAGGCATCCTCCTGCTCGTAGTAGCGCTTGCACAATTCCACGACCTGACGACCGGCGCGCAGGAACAATTGCTTGCGGTCGGCGTGCGTGGCGACAACGGTGCCGTTGCCGGGCAGACTGAGGCCGAGCGCCTCGGTCAGACAGTTCATAGAATTGGCAGTGAACATGCCGGAACACGAGCCGCAGGTCGGACACGCGGAACGCTCGATTTCATCGACATCGGCCTGCGACACCGAAGCATCGGCAGCCTTGACCATGGCGTCGACCAGATCGAGGTGGACCACCTGGCCTTGAATCTTGACCTTGCCGGCCTCCATCGGACCGCCGGAAACGAAGATCACGGGGATGTTCAGGCGCATGGCGGCCATCAGCATGCCCGGAGTGATCTTGTCGCAATTGGAAATGCAGACCATGGCATCGGCGCAGTGGGCGTTGACCATGTATTCGACGGAGTCGGCGATCAGGTCGCGCGACGGCAGCGAGTACAGCATGCCGCTGTGGCCCATGGCGATGCCATCGTCGATGGCGATGGTGTTGAATTCCTTGGCAATGCCGCCGGCCGCCTCGATCTCGCGGGCAACCAGCTGGCCCAGATCCTTCAGGTGCACATGCCCCGGAACGAACTGGGTAAACGAATTGACGACAGCGATGATCGGCTTGCCGAAATCGCCATCCTTCATGCCGGTGGCGCGCCACAGGGCGCGCGCGCCGGCCATGTTGCGGCCGTGGGTGGAGGTACGGGAACGATACTGGGGCATGAGACTCTCCGTGTCGAATTTGGCGCCGGAATCCTGTTGTCACGGTCGCGAACTATAATCGGCCAATTCTAGCCGAATCACTCTGACAATGCTGACCCACCCGCAGTTCGACCCCGTTGCCCTGGCCATCGGCCCGGTTGCCATCCACTGGTACGGCCTGATGTACCTGCTCGCCTTCTTCCAGTTCATTGCCCTCGGCCGCTGGCGCATCCGCCAGGGGCAGGCGCCGATGAATGCCGAACAACTCGATGATCTGCTCTTCTACGGCGTCCTCGGCGTGATCGTCGGCGGCCGTCTCGGGCAGGTGCTGTTCTACGAGCCGGCCCACTATCTCGCCAACCCACTGGAAATCCTTGCCGTATGGAAGGGTGGCATGAGTTTTCACGGCGGCTTTCTCGGCGTTCTTGTTGCCATGACCCTGTGGGCCAGGAAAACCCGGCTGCCGTGGCTGGCCGTCACCGACTTCATCGCCCCACTGGTCCCGCTCGGCCTGGCGGCCGGCCGGGTCGGCAACTTCATCAACGGCGAACTGTGGGGCCGGATCACCGACACCAGCCTGCCCTGGGCAATGGTCTTTCCGCAGTCCGGCAGTTTCGAACCACGCCACCCCTCTCAGCTCTATCACGTAGCCCTCGAGGGCCTGGCACTGTTCGCCCTGCTCTGGCTGCTTACCGCCCGACCACGCCCGACCGGCTTCGCTTCCGGTGTATTCCTGATCGGTTACGGCGCCTTCCGCTTCATCACCGAATTCTTCCGCGAACCGGACCATGGCATCTTCGGCCAGTCCTACCTGGTCAGCATGGGCCAGTGGCTGTCGCTGCCGATGATCCTCGCCGGCATCGCGCTGATCGTCTTTGCCTGCCGGAAGAAATCCCTATAATTATGGATTACCCAACCCATAACCCGTCAGGGAGACACGCATGACTCGTCCATTCAAGGTGCTCGGCATCCAGCAAATCGCCATCGGCGGCCCGTCCAAGGAAAAACTCAAGACCCTGTGGGTCGACAAGCTCGGCCTCGAAGTCACCGGCACATTCCAGTCCGAACGCGAGAATGTCGACGAGGACATCTGCGCCATGGGTAAAGGCCCGTTCAAGGTCGAGGTCGACCTGATGCAGCCGATCGACCCGGAAAAGAAGCCGGCCGTGCACACCACTCCGCTGAACCACGTCGGCCTGTGGATCGACGACCTGCCCAAGGCCGTCGAATGGCTTTCCGCCAACGGCGTACGCTTCGCCCCGGGCGGCATCCGTAAAGGCGCCGCCGGTTTCGACATCTGCTTCCTGCACCCGAAAGGCAACGAGGAATTTCCGATCGGCGGCGAAGGCGTTCTCGTCGAACTGGTTCAGGCACCGCCCGAAGTGGTCGACGCTTTCGCTAAACTAGCGGGGTAATTCACCAGACAGGAGCGAGGACGATGGCCGACATTCCCGACGACGATCTCGAGAAAACCCGCACCGCCCTCGCCCCGGCCATGGATGCCATGGCCGCTATCCTGCCCTGGGTCGGCAAGTCGCAACCGGTCCGCTATCCGCCGGAACTCAACAAACGCTGGCAAACCGCCTGCAAGGAACTGGCCGATGACTGGATCAAGCATGGCCGGACCGACCCGCAGACAATCCGGCCACGGGTCTTCGCGCTGCTGTCTGTCGCCATCGAAACCGGCGAAGCCGATTGCCTGCGCTTTGGCGAAACCCTGGCCAGCGTGGCCGACCATCTCGAACACCAGCCACCCGGCAACCGCCTCAGTGCCGCACTGACGGCGACGACCGAAGCACTGCTCGACGAAGGCGGACTGGAAAATCCGCATTTCGGCGAGCGCCTGCGGCACTTCACCGGCCGCCTGGAAACCGCCCTGCGCCCCTCGACCAAGCCCGGCGAACGTTCGGATGTGCTCGACCGCCTGTTCGTCCAGGACAGCGAGGAACGCCTGCAACGCATGCACGAGGCACTGGAAGTCCTGCCGATCGATGTGTACGCGCTCGAACTCGAAGCCGGCGAACTGATCCAGCACGCCGAACAGATCGAGATGTGGGGCATCTACCACCTGGCGCGCCAGCTGCAGAATTTCGCCCTACAGCTCAGTGACGCCAGCGAAACCATCCAGGATCAGGCGGCGCATGACATCGCCCAGCAACTGGCGCTGATCGAATCCGCCCTGCGCGCCATCGAATACTGATCCCATGAAAAAGGGAGGCCGCAGCCTCCCTTCTTGCCGTTGCGGCCGTCGCTCAGCGACCGGCCAGCGCAGCGATGCGGTCTTCCAGCGGCGGATGCGTGGCGAACAGCGCGCCGAAACCGCCTTTGCCACCGGCAATACCCGAAGCCGCCATGTTCTGCGGCAGGCCTTCGGTATGCAGGTTGCCCAGGCGACGCAAGGCGTTCTGCATCGGCACCGGCGTCCCCATCAGCGCAGCCGCCGACGCGTCGGCGCGGAACTCGCGCTGGCGCGAGAACCAGGCAACGATGATGCTGGCCAGGATGCCGAAGACGATTTCGCAGACGATGCTGGTCACCATGTAGCCGATGCCCGGACCGCTGCTTTCGGAATCGTTGCGGCGCAGGAAGGAATCGACCAGGTAGCCGATGACCCGCGAGATGAAGATGACGAAGGTGTTGACCACGCCCTGAATCAGCGTCAACGTGACCATGTCGCCGTTGGCGACGTGGGCCACCTCATGCGCCAGCACCGCCTCGACTTCTTCCTTGGTCATGCTTTGCAGCAGGCCGGTGGACACCGCGACCAGCGAACTGTTCTTGCTGGCACCGGTGGCGAAGGCATTCGGCTCGCCGTCGTAGATGGCGACTTCCGGCATCGGCAGGTTGGCGCGCTTGGCCAGGCGGGCGACCGTATCCATCAGCCAGACTTCGGTCGACGACGACGGGTTGGTAATGACCCGGGCGCCGGTACTCCACTTGGCCATCGGCTTGGACATCAGCAGCGAGATGAAGGAACCGCCAAAACCGATCACTGCGGCGAACGCCAGCAGCATGCCGAGATCGAGGCCATTCTGGGTCAGGAAACGATTGACGCCGAGCAGGCTGGTCACCACGCTGAGCACGAGCATGACCGCCAGGTTGGTCATCAGGAAAAGCACGACGCGTTTCATGTTGAACTCCGTAGGTGATGAAAACGCTGCGATGGTACACCAATTGGATTCCTGAAAAAAACGGAGCAAAATTGAGCCAGTTTCCGTTTTTTTCTACAGGCCATGATCAATTACAAGCATCTTCACTATTTCTGGGTCGTCGCCAAGGAAGGCAGCATCACCCGTGCCGCCGAGCGCCTGGGCGTTGCCATCCAGACGATCAGCGGCCAGCTCGGTCTGCTCGAACGCCAGCTGGGCAAGACCCTTTTCAACAGCCAGGGGCGCGGCCTGGTGCTCAGCGAGGCCGGCCGCAAGGCGCTCGGCTACGCCGACCAGATTTTCCAGCTCGGCGAGCAACTCGAGGAAGCCATGCAGAATGCCAGCGAGGAAAACACCCTGCGCCTGCGCGTCGGCATTTCCGACGGCATTCCCAAGCTGCTCGCCTACCGCCTGCTCAGCCGGGTCACGGCAATGCCGGGCGATGTCCGACTGATCTGCGACGAAGGCGAATTCGAGAATCTGTTGGCCGAACTTGCCCTGCACCGCCTCGACGTCGTCCTGACCGACCGCGCCGCGCCGCAAGGCGGCAACCTCAAGGTTTTCAGCACGCGCCTCGGCGAATTCCCCACCGGCATTTATGCCTCGGCGGCACTGGCCGGACAGTATCAAGGCAACTTCCCGGCCTGCCTGGAACAAGCGCCAATGCTGCTGCCGACGCGGCATAACGCCTTGCGCGGGCGAATTGACCGCTGGCTGGAGGAGCACCAGCTCCACCCCAAGATCGTCGGCGAATTCGAGGACAGCGCCCTGCTGACCACCTTCGGCCGGGGCGGGCTGGGCCTGTTCCCGGCGCCGCTGATCCTGGCCGATCAGCTTTCCGGCGAATACGATGCGCACGCCATCGGCGAGATGGAAGGCGTGAACGAGCACATCTACGCCATATCCAACGAGCGCCGCATCCGCCACCCGGCGATCGAGGTGCTTTGTAACATTCCGGCACAGGCCGGCTCACCGGCGACTTTATAATAGCCAGTCCCCCAGCTCCCCAAGAATCCCCAACCCATGTCCCTTCGCCAGTCGTTCCTCTTCCTGTTTGCCCTGTTCCTGTCGTTTTCCGCCCTCGCCCAGCAACGCCCCGTACCGCCCGTGCTGGCGGCCAAGTCCTGGCTGCTGATCGAGATGTCCTCCGGCCAGGTGCTGGCCGCCGAACAGCCCGACCAACGCCTCGAACCGGCATCGCTGACCAAACTGATGACGGCCTACCTGACCTTCTCCGCCCTCCGCCAGCGGACGCTGACGCTCGACCAGCCGTTGCCGGTCTCCGAAAGGGCCTGGCGCATGGGCGGGTCGAAAATGTTCGTCAAGGTCGACACCCGGGTCAGCGTCGAGGACCTGATCAAGGGCATGATCGTCCAGTCCGGCAACGATGCCTGCATCGTCCTTGCCGAAGCGATTGCCGGCAGCGAGGAAAACTTTGCCCAGATGATGAACCGCGAGGCCCGCCGCCTAGGCATGACGCAGACCAATTTCCGCAACTCGACCGGCATGCCCGACCCCGAGCACTACACCACCGCCCGCGACCTGTCGATCCTGGCCACCGCGCTGATCAAGGAATTCCCCGAGGAATACCGCAAGTACTACTCGATGAAGGAATTTCGCTACGCCGACATCACCCAGCCGAACCGCAACCGCCTGCTGTGGAACGACCCTTCGGTCGACGGCATGAAGACCGGCCATACCGAGGCTGCCGGCTACTGCCTGGTGTCGTCGGCGATCCGCGACCAGCGCCGCCTGCTCGCCGTCGTCCTCGGCACCAACTCGGACGCCGCCCGCAGCAGCGAATCGCTGAAGCTGCTCAACTGGGGCTTCCTGTCGCACGACGCCGCCCTCCTCTACCGCAAGGACCAGAGCATTTCCTCGCTGCGCGCCTGGAAGGGCAGCAAGAACAAGGTCCAGGCCGGCTTCCCGAACGATTTCATCCTGGCTGTCCCCAAGGGCACGGCGAAGACACTGCAGGTCGAACTGGTCTCGCAACAGCCGTTGATGGCGCCGATCCAGCGCGGCCAGACGGTCGGCACGCTGAAGGTCAGCCTGGAAGGCAAGCCTTATGGCGAATATCCGATCCAGGCCCTTGAAAATGTCCCGGTCGCCGGCATATTCGGCAGAGCCATCGACGCCGTCAAACTCTGGTTCAACTGATCCCATGACCCCATACGTTGCCGACCCCGTCTATCTCAACGGAGACTTCCTGCCCCTGGCCGACGCCGGCATCTCGCCGCTCGACCGGGGCTTCCTGTACGGCGACGGTGTCTACGAGGTCATCCCGGTCTATTCCCGCCGGGCTTTCCGCATCGACGAACACCTGGCTCGCCTGCAGGCGACGCTGGCCGGCATCCAGATGGGCAATCCGCTGTCGACCGAAGGCTGGAAAGCGGTGATCGCCAAGCTGATCGCTGCCGCCCCCTGGGACGATCAGTCGATCTACCTGCAGGTCACCCGCGGCGCCGACAACAAGCGCGACCACGCCTTCCCGCCGGCCAGCGTACCGCCGACTGCCTTCGCCTTTGCCTCGCCGCTGGTGACGACACCGGCCGACGTGCGCGCCCGCGGCGTTGCCGCGATCACCGTGCCCGACCTGCGCTGGAGCCGTTGCGACCTCAAGGTCATCTCGCTGCTGGCCAACGTGCTGGCCCGCCAGCAGGCGGTCGACCAGGGTTGCGCCGAAGCCCTGCTGATCCGCGACGGCTTCATGAAGGAAGGCGCGGCGTCGAACATCTTCATCGTCAAGGACGGCCTGCTGATCGCCCCGCCGAAGACGCAACTGATGCTGCCCGGCATCACCTACGACGTGATCCTCGAACTGGCGCAGCAGCACCAGCTGCCTCTGGAAGTGCGCGAAATCAGCGAAACGGAACTTCGCGCCGCCGACGAGGTCTGGATGACCTCGTCGACCAAGGAAGTGCTGGCGATCACCACGCTCGACGGCGAAGCTGTCGGCAACGGAAAACCCGGCCCGGTCGGCGAACGGATGTGGCAGTGGTATCAGGATTTCAAGAACACGGTAATGCGCAAAGGCTGAGATGGCTTCGTACAAGGACACCCTCCTCGAATTTCCCTGCGACTTTCCCCTGAAGATCATGGGCAAGGCGCACGACGAACTCGCCCAGGCGGTGCTGACCATCGTCACCCGGCACGCCCCCGATTTCGACGGCGCGACGATGGAAATGCGTGCCAGCTCCGGCGGCAACTACCTGAGCCTGACCTGCACCGTGGTCGCCACCTCGAAACCGCAACTCGACGCGCTGTACATGGACCTGACCGCGCATCCGCTGGTGAAGGTCGTCCTCTAAGGTGAATCCGCTCGTCAAACGCCTGGGCCGGGTCGACTACGCGCCGACCTACCAGGCCATGCTCGATTTCACCGCCGCCCGGACGGCCGAAACGCCGGACGAGTTGTGGATCGTCGAGCACCCGCCGGTCTATACCCTCGGCCAGGCCGGCAAACCCGAACACATCCTGCGCGACGTCGGCATCCCCACCGTCAAGATCGACCGCGGCGGCCAGGTCACCTACCACGGCCCCGGCCAAGTGGTGATCTACCTGCTGCTCGACCTCTCTCGGCTGAAGATCAAGGTGCGCGAGCTGGTCACCGCCATCGAGCAGGCGGTCATCGACCTGCTCGCCGCTCACGGCGTCACTGCCGAACGCCGCGACGGCGCCCCCGGCGTCTATGTCGGCCCGGCCAAAGTGGCGGCGCTCGGCCTGCGCATCCGCAACGGCTGCTCCTACCACGGCGTCTCGCTGAACGTGGACATGGACCTGTCGCCGTTCGAAGCGATCAACCCCTGCGGCTATCCCGGCCTGCAGGTGATCCAGACCAAGGATCTGGGCATTCCGCTCACCGTTCACGAGGCGGGCGAGCAACTCTCGCAGCAACTGCTGCAGCAACTGGACAAACAACATGGCTGAAACCAAGCAAAAAGGCGTCAAGCAAAAGGGCGAACTGAAGACCGCACGCATCCCGATCAAGATCGTCCC
>DKNF01000137.1 GCA_002470165.1 Betaproteobacteria bacterium UBA7395
AACCTGAACAACCTGATCAAGGGCACCGAATACGAAGCCCTCGACCTCGAAGCCATCGTCAAGAAGGCGCCGGCCGGCGGCATCTACAACAACGCCGCCCAGGTCTGGAACCACACCTTCTTCTGGAACTGCATGAAGCCGAACGGCGGCGGCGCCCCGAGCGGTGCCCTGGCGGCCGCCATTGACGCCAAGTGGGGTTCGCTGGACGCCTTCAAGGCAGCCTTCCAGGCTTCCGCCGTCGGCAACTTCGGTTCCGGCTGGACCTGGCTGGTCAAGAAGGCCGACGGTTCCCTCGACATCGTCAACATGGGCGCCGCCGGCACCCCGCTGACCACGGGCGACAAGGCCCTGCTCTGCGTCGACGTCTGGGAGCACGCCTACTACATCGACTACCGCAACCTGCGTCCGAAGTTCGTCGAAACCTTCCTGAACAACCTGGTCAACTGGTCGTTCGCCGAAGCCAATTTCGCCTGAGACGGCGACCCGACGCAACGTCAGATCAATTGCCCCAACCCCCTGCCTCTCGCAGGGGGTTTTTTACATGTCACGCACATCATGAGAATCCTGCTGGCAGAAGACGACCCCTTGATCGCCTCGCCCATCCTCGCCAGTTTGCGCAAACACGATTTCTCCATTGACTGGGTCCAGGATGGCCAGAAGGTGGCAAGCGCCATCGATACCCACGACTATGGAATGCTGATCCTTGACCTCGGCCTACCCCATGTTGATGGCATCGAGATTCTTGACCGGCAGTCGCGGATGAAAAAACATCTGCCGACGCTGGTGATCACCGCCCGTGGTGGGGTGGACGACCGAGTCGGCGGACTGAATGCAGGCGCTGACGACTATCTGGTCAAACCGTTCAACCTTGAGGAACTCGTTGCCCGCGTTTTCGCCCTGCGCCGACGCACCCAGGGCTGGCCAGGCAGCGATTTACGTCTGGGCGGGCTCAGCGTCGATCCACGCAAGCGCCAGGTGAAGATCAACGACAGGGAAATCCACCTTTCCGACCGGGAGTTCCGCTTGCTGATGGCGCTGATCGAGATTCCCGGGAACGTTCTCAGCATTCCGCAACTCGAGGAAAAGCTTTACGGCTGGGGAGAGGAAATCGCCAGCAACTCGATCGAGGTGCAACTTCATCGCCTGCGTAAAAAGCTCGGCAAGGAATGGATACGCAACATCCGTGGTATCGGTTTCAAACTGGTTGAACCATCTTGAATTCAATTCTCACCCGTTTGCTGACTTGGCAGATCGGGACGATGATCATCACCGCCGCATTCATCACGGCACTGACCTACCAGTTAAGCTGGAGCGAGTTCAACCGCAGCCGCGACATGTCGCTGGAACAGATTGCCTGGGCCGTCATGCGACACCAGGGCATGCGACCGGAAATCTTCGATCTGTCGCAAGACCAGCACAGCATCATCAGCCAGGTGTGGGATGGAGAAGGCCGACTGATTTACGCCTCACGACCGGACATGCCGTTACCGCGCCAAAAGACCGGACTGAGCAGTTTCACCTGGCAAGATATCGAGTGGCACGCAGTCGTTATCGAAGACCACGGCACCTTCGTTCAGGTCGCCAATACCGCCGACGCCCGGGCATTATGGTTTCGCGAATTCGGCGCTTCGCTGATCGTGCCTTTTTCGGTTATGGTCATCATCATGGGCAGCTTCATCGCCATTGCCGCCACCCAGGCTTTCCAGCCCATCCGCCAGCTGCGCAAGGAAATCCAGCAGCGCAGCCCGGCCTTTTTATCCCCGCTGTCGCGCCAGCAATATCCCGATGAACTGCTGGTCATTGTCGACGCCCTGAACGAGATGTTCAGCCGCCTCGATCAGGCCTTCCTTGCCCGCCAGCGTTTCATCGCCGATGCGGCTCACGAACTGCGGACGCCACTGACCGCCGTCCAGCTCAATGCCGAAGTCGCGCGAAAAGAAGCCAATCCGGCCACCCGCGACACCGCACTGGAAAACCTCAGCGCCGGCGTCAACCGGGCATCACACCTGGTCAATCAATTGCTTCACCTGGCCAAGTTCGACCCGCAATTCATTGCCCGACGCAGATTGACCACGGTCGACCTCGTTGCGCTGGCAAGAACCGTGGTGATCGAACACGACATCCTCGCAGCCGTCAAAAAAATCGACATCGGTTTGGTCAATGCCGAGCCGGTTCACCTCCACGGCGACCCGGAAGCCTTGCACATTCTCTTGTCCAACCTGATCGACAACGCCATTCACTACAGCGGCAACGCCAGTCATGTCGATATCGCCGTCAGTTCCTCTGACGAACAAGCCCGAATTGCCGTCATTGACCACGGCCCCGGCATCCCGGAATGCGATCGGGAAAGGGTTTTCGAAGCCTTCTGCCGCCTGAGCAGCACCGTACCCGGCAGCGGTCTCGGTTTGGCCATTTCGCAGGAGATCGTTCGTCAGCATCACGGAACGATCCGTCTCGACGACACCCCGGGTGGCGGACTGACCGTCCACATCAGCCTGCCAATCAATCCGCTCTGACCCGACCACCCACCTTAAGTCGTTTGTAAGGTGCACTCGAAGAACATGCAACGCGTTGCAGCATTTGCAACCGTGAAAACAATTCGAGGAGGTCAATCATGTCGCAAGACATCTACGCCCAGATACGGGCGAACCCGAAGTACCACCAGCTGAAGAAGACACGGAACGCCTATGCCTGGATCATGACCTTGCTCATGCTGGTCGTGTACTACGGCTATATCGCGCTGATCGCCTTCAACAAAGCCTTCCTGGCCCAACCCCTGGGCGCCGGAGTAACGACCATCGGCATTCCGATTGGCGTAGGCGTCATTCTCTTCACCATCGTCATCACCGGAATCTATGTCCGCCGGGCCAACAGCGAGTTCGATGCCTTGAAGAATGAAATCATCGGGGAGAGCAAGTGATGGCACGACTCATGAAACAACTGGGTTGCCTGATCGCCCTGGCAGCCGCTGCAGGGATGGCAATGGCAGCAGGCGCAGACCTGGGCCAGGCCGAAAAACAGGCAACCAACTGGACGGCAATCGCAATGTTCGCGATCTTCGTCGCCGGAACGCTTTACATCACCAAATGGGCCGCCGGCAGAACCAAGTCGGCGGCTGACTTCTACACGGGCGGCGGCGGCATCACCGGCTTCCAGAACGGCCTGGCAATCGCGGGCGACTACATGTCGGCTGCGTCCTTCCTGGGCATTTCGGCCGCCGTGATGGCCAACGGCTACGACGGCCTGATCTTCTCGATCGGCTTCCTCGTCGGCTGGCCGATCATCACCTTCCTGATGGCCGAGCGCCTGCGCAACCTGGGCAAATTCACCTTTGCCGACGTTGCCGGCTACCGCTTCGCCCAGACCCCGATCCGCGCCTTTGCGGCAACTTCGACCCTGATCGTCGTCGCCTTCTACCTGATCGCCCAGATGGTCGGTGCCGGCCAGTTGATCAAGCTGCTGTTTGGTCTGGAATACTGGATGGCTGTGGTCATCGTCGGTGCGCTGATGATGGTTTACGTGCTGTTTGGCGGCATGACCGCGACGACCTGGGTGCAGATCATCAAGGCCATCCTGCTGCTCTGCGGCGCCTCGTTCATGGCTTTCATGGTGTTGTTCAATTTCGGCTTCAGCCCGGAAGCGATGTTTGCCAAGGCCGTCGAAATCAAGACCATACTCGCCTCAACCGCGCTCACCGCCGAAGCAGTCAAGGGCGGCGCCGACCCGGCCACCGTCGATGTTGCTGCCGCAGCCGCCGCCAAGGGCCTGTCGATCATGAGCCCGGGCAACTTCGTCAAGGATCCGATCTCGGCGATCTCTTTCGGCATGGCCCTGATGTTCGGCACCGCCGGCCTGCCGCACATCCTGATGCGCTTCTTCACCGTGCCGGATGCGAAGGAAGCACGCAAGTCCGTGTTCTGGGCGACCACCTGGATCGGCTACTTCTACATCCTGACCTTCATCATCGGCTTCGGTGCCATCACCTTCGTGCTGACCAACCCGCAGTTCCTGGACGGCAAGGGCGCCCTGCTCGGCGGCGGCAACATGGCCGCCATCCACCTGGCCAATGCCGTTGGCGGCAACGTCTTCCTCGGCTTCATCTCCGCGGTTGCCTTCGCCACCATCCTTGCCGTCGTTGCCGGCCTGACGCTGTCGGGTGCCTCTGCGGTATCGCACGACCTGTACGCCACCGTGTTCAAGAAAGGCAAGGTCGATTCGGCCTCCGAACTCCGCGTCTCCCGCATCACCACGCTGGCGCTGGGTGTCGTTGCCGTCGTGCTGGGGATCGCCTTCGAAAAGCAGAACATCGCTTTCATGGTTTCACTGGCCTTCGCCATCGCCGCCTCGGCCAACTTCCCGGTGCTGTTCATGGCCGTGCTGTGGAAGGACTGCACGACCCGGGGCGCCGTCATCGGCGGCTTCCTCGGCCTGATCTCCTCGGTTGGCCTGACCGTGCTGTCGCCGTCCATCTGGGAAGCCGTCATGGGCAACCCGAAGGGCTCGGCGCTGTTCCCTTACACCTCGCCCGCCCTGTTCTCGATGACCATCGGCTTCGTCGGCATCTGGCTGTTCTCGATGCTGGACAAGAGCGAGCAGGCCAGGAAGGAACGTGCCTTGTACGCCGACCAGGAAGTCCGCTCGGAAACCGGGATTGGTGCTGCCGGCGCCAGCGGCCACTAAGCGCAAATGGCCGCAGCGCTGAGGTAGCCACCTCAGCCAACCTGCATCACGCCAAAGCCCGTCATCGCGAGATGACGGGCTTTGTTGCTTCCAGGACCGCAACATCCGCCCCGATTCTCGGCAAATGAAATCAATTACGCTTTATTAAAAAGCTGTCAGTTCACTGTAAGTTTCTGTAACCAAACTACGGACCGTGGCGGTGCTGTGGAAGCACAGCCCGTCCCTTTAAATTTTCTGGAGGAGATAACAATGGACGATCAAGGCAAGGCCTATTGGTCAGCCACGCTCGGTCTGCTGGGCAAGATCCTGGCGATCTGGTTCGTGTGCTCGTTCTTAGCCGGCATTCTGTTTGCCCCGGCACTGAACGGCATTTCACTCGGGGGTTACCCGCTGGGCTTCTGGTTTGCCCACCAGGGTTCGATCTACATCTTCATTGCCTTGATTTTCTACTACGCCAAGGCAATGGGCGACCTCGACCGCAAGTTCGACGTGCACGAAGAATAAGGAGATCACATGGATCTGCAAACTATCACTTACCTGGTGGTCGGCGCGTCTTTTGCGCTGTACATCGGGATCGCGATCTGGGCACGTGCCGGTAGCACGTCCGAGTTCTACGCTGCCGGCGGTAGCGTTCACCCGATCACCAACGGTATGGCAACTGCCGCCGACTGGATGTCCGCAGCCTCGTTCATCTCGATGGCCGGTCTGATCGCCAACATGGGTTACGGCGGCGGCCTGTTCCTGATGGGCTGGACCGGCGGCTACGTTCTGCTGGCCATGCTGCTGGCTCCGTACCTCCGGAAGTTCGGCAAGTTCACGGTGCCCCAGTTCATCGGCGACCGTTTCTACTCGCAAACCGCTTCCACGGTGGCCGTGGTCTGCCTGCTGGTGGCCTCGATCACCTACATCATCGGTCAGATGACCGGCGTCGGTGTGGCCTTCTCCCGCTTCCTGGGCGTTTCCAGCGAAATGGGTATCTACATCGGTATGGGTATCGTGTTCGCCTACGCCGTGTTCGGCGGCATGAAGGGCATCACCTACACCCAGGTCGCCCAGTACATCGTGCTGATCCTGGCTTACACGGTTCCGGCTGTGTTCATCTCGCTGCAGCTGACCGGCAACCCGATCCCGCAACTGGGTCTGGGCGCGTCGATCTCCGGCACCGACATCTCGCTGCTGACCAAGCTCGACCAGGTTGTCACCGACCTCGGCTTCAACCAATACACGACCTCGGTTCCGGGCTCCACCCTGAACATGTTCGTGTACACGATGTCGCTGATGATCGGTACCGCCGGTCTGCCGCACGTCATCATGCGATTCTTCACGGTGGCCAAGGTTTCTGACGCTCGTTCGTCCGCCGGCTGGGCGCTGATCTTCATCGCCCTGCTGTACACGACCGCCCCGGCCGTTGCCGCGATGGCCAAGATGAACCTGCACGCCACGGTGAACACCGCGGTTGGCCTGGAAACGGCTGCTGACGGCTCGATGAAGGTCAATCCGGAAGTCATCAAGGCCAACGCCGACGTCTATGCTCCCGAAGCTTCCCTGGTCTACGAACAGCGTCCGGAATGGATGAAGCGCTGGGAAAAGACCGGCCTGCTGAAGTTCGAAGACAAGAACGGCGACGGTCGCATCCAGTACTACAACGACAAGACCAAGAACGACGCTGCCAAGGCCAAGGCCGAAGCTGCTGGCTGGAAGGGTAACGAGCTGACGGTCAACGCCGACATCATCGTGCTGGCCAACCCGGAAATCGCGCTGCTGCCGAACTGGGTTATCGCTCTGGTTGCTGCCGGTGGTCTGGCTGCCGCTCTGTCGACCGCTGCCGGTCTGCTGATGGCGATCTCCGCTGCCGTGTCGCATGACCTGGTCAAGGGTGTGTTCATGCCGAACATCTCCGAGCAAGGCGAACTGCGCGCCGGCAAGATCTCCATGGCTGTCGCCATCGTCATCGCCGGTTACCTCGGCCTCAACCCCCCGGGCTTCGCTGCCGGTACGGTTGCCCTGGCCTTCGGTATTGCCGCCTCCTCCCTGTTCCCCGCCATCATGATGGGTATCTTCTCCAAGAAGATGAACAAGGAAGGCGCCATCGCCGGTATGCTGGCTGGTCTGGCCTTCACCCTGATCTACGTGTTCGCACACAAGGGTATCTTCTTCATCAAGGGCACCGAGTTCGTCGATATGATCGGCGGCCCGAACAGCTTCTTCGGCATCACGCCGGAAGCCATTGGTGCCATCGGCGCGCTGGTCAACTTCCTGGTTGCCTTCATCGTCGACAAGATGACCAAGGAACCGCCGGAGCACATCCAGGCCATGGTTGAAAACGTGCGTATCCCGCGCGGCGCCAAGGCTGTTGATGGCGCACACTAAGCAGTATTGAGGTAAGCTCTCCCGTCCGGACATCGGGCGGGAGATTCGAAAACCCCGTAGGCGATGTCTGCGGGGTTTTTTATTGTCGAACCGGCTTGTTGCCGGCTCGTGAAGTACCGAGGTTCAAATGGCTTTCAATGTCCACATCGCAATGACCTGGATTCTTTTCCTGGCACTCTTTCCCATTTCCTTCTTCTGGTTGCGCCGAGCCTGGCGCATCGCCATCAACAAGGATTTCTCGGAAGTTGCGCTCAAGCACGGCGAACCGCCGCCCAATCCGGAGAAATGGGCGCCTTACGAGGCCGTCCTCAACCTGGTTGCCGGCAGCATCACCGTCGCCACCATTGCCGGCGTACTGGCCGGCGAACTCGATTACGATACCTGGATGGCCATCGCCGGATCGACCATCTGGTGCAAGTTCTTCCTGGGATTTGCCTTGAGCCGTCAGGCCCACCCGATGAACCTGCCGGGTTTCCTGCAGCGCCGGATCAGTTTCCGCCCGCAGAAACCGCCACAGGATGGCGAAGAGAAATAATCGTCGGCAGGAAGACTTCGGTCACCAGCACGCTGCCGCTGCCCAGCACATGCCGTGAGCGCCGCGCCCAGAAGGCCGGCGCATCACCGACCAAGGCAGCAACCCGCCGATGCAGCGGATGATGACGGTCGATCCGCAGGAATTCGATCGGCCCGCGCCGGAAACCCGGATGGGTAAACAGCAACGAACCCAGCGAACGGCTCCCCAGCTGCGCAAACCAGCGCCCCAGGCGCCCGCTGCGTGTCGTCGACAGGACACTGTGAGCGAAAATCACCGGCACGCCGTCGCACTCGAGCAACACCTCGCGCACCGGCAATAGCGCCCGCACCGCTTCGTCGGCCAGTGGCCGGCATCGCCCCTGAAACACCACGCGCACCCTGAATTGCCGGCAATGACGCTGACAACGTGCGGTCAGCGAATCCGGCTCGGTCAGCCAGCGGCGCAAGTTCCCCGCCGGCGCATGGGCGGGCAATCGGGAAAACCAATCCGGGCGCATCAATGCGGCGCCGGCGCGCGTTCCAGACCGCGCAGCTTGCTGCCCGGCGCGATACCGCGTTGCGCGAACCAGCCGCGATTCATTTCCAGCGCATAACGCGCCGGTCGCCGGGCACAGTGGTTGTCCTCGCTGTGCGGCGTCATGTCCTCTATGTTGATGATCCGCCCTTCCTCGTCCAGGAAGGCGACCGACAACGGGATATAGGTATTGCGCATCCACATGCAGTGCGTATTGGCCTGCGGAAAGACGAACAGCATGCCGCGCTGCGCCGGCATGGTCGGGCGATGCATCAGGCCGACCTGGCGATGCCGGTCCTGCGCCGCCACTTCGGCTTCAATGCGATGGAAGCCGGCGCTCAGTTCGATCACCGGCATGGCTTCCTGGGCCACCGCCGTCAGACTCAGGCCGATGGCCAGCACGAGACCCAGGCAGCGCCCGGCCAGGCGCGATTCACGCACGCAGATCATTGATGTTTCCTTCCATTAAACGCCATTCGCCCGGCGCCAGACCGTCGACCGACAGCCTGCCGATGGCCGCCCGCACCAGGCGCAGCACAGGATAACCGATGGCCGCGCCCATCCGCCGCACCTGGCGGTTCTTGCCTTCGGCGATGCGGATTTCAAGCCATGATGTGGGAATCGCCGCCCGGTAACGGATCGGCGGATCGCGCAACCACAGCCCGGGCGGTTCGTCGATACGACGCACCTGCGCCGGTTGCGCAGTAAAGTCGGACAAGCGGATGCCGGCGCGCAGACGGTCAAGATCGGCTTCCGCCGGCTCGCCCTCGACCTGCGCCCAGTAGGTCTTGACCAGCTTGTGTTTGGGATCGGCGATACGCGCCTGCAGGCGCCCGTCGTCGGTGAGCAGCAACAGCCCCTCGCTGTCGGCATCGAGGCGGCCGGCGACGTAGACATCCTTCAGCGAAATGAACTCGCCGAGCCCACGCCAGCGTCCTTCAGGCGTAAACTGACTGAGTACGCCGTAAGGCTTGTTGAACATCACGATTTTCGCCACGTCGACCGGACAAGGAATTAAAGTCGCGATTTTACGGCAGGCGACGGTCAACCGTCCGCCCGCCGACACGTTAAAGCCCACTCCTCGCCCCTACGAGACCCTGATGCAGCACGCCGAAATCTCCGTTCCCGCCGCCCCCGCGACACTCCCCGAGCCCTGGGCGGCAACGATCGGAAACCGAATCGCCGCCACCGAAACCCTGGCCGCCTGGCTGGAAACCGACCTCGACGGCCGCCTGCGCTTTGCCCGCGGCCTGATCGCCGTCACCGACCGGCGCCTGATCGCCGTCGATGCCGACGGCCACTTCCGCGAATGGCCGCTCGCC
>DKNF01000140.1 GCA_002470165.1 Betaproteobacteria bacterium UBA7395
CCCAGGCCTTGTCGGCCATGTCCTGGGTCAGCTTTTCCATCATGTAGGAACCGGCCCAGGGGTCGATGACGTTGGTGATGTGCGTCTCTTCCTGGATGATCAGCTGCGTGTTGCGGGCGATGCGGGCCGAGAACTCGGTCGGCAGCGCAATCGCTTCGTCGAGCGCGTTGGTGTGCAGCGACTGGGTGCCGCCGAAGACCGCCGCCATCGCTTCGATGGTGGTGCGGACGACGTTGTTGTACGGATCCTGCTCGGTCAGCGACCAGCCGGAAGTCTGGCTGTGCGTGCGCAGCATCATCGACTTCGGGCTCTTGGCGTTGAAGCCGGACATGATGCGGTGCCACAACAGACGCGCGGCGCGCATCTTGGCGATTTCGAGATAGAAGTTCATCCCGACCGCCCAGAAGAAGGACAGGCGGCCGGCAAAGGTGTCGACGTCCATGCCGGAAGCGATGCCGGTGCGCACGTATTCCATGCCGTCGGCCAGCGTGAAGGCCAGCTCGATCGCCTGGTTGGCGCCGGCTTCCTGGATGTGGTAACCCGAAATCGAGATCGAGTTGAACTTCGGCATGTTCTGCGCCGTGTAAGCGAAGATGTCGGCGATGATCTTCATCGACGGCTTGGGCGGATAGATGTAGGTGTTCCGCACCATGAACTCTTTGAGGATGTCGTTCTGGATCGTGCCGGACAGCTGTTCCTGCTTCACGCCCTGTTCCTCGGCGGCGACGATGTAGCCGGCGAGGATGGGCAGCACGGCGCCGTTCATCGTCATCGACACGGAAATCTTGTCGAGCGGGATGCCGTCGAAGAGAATCTTCATGTCCTCGACCGAGTCGATCGCCACGCCGGCCTTGCCGACATCGCCGGTGACGCGGGCATTGTCCGAGTCGTAGCCGCGGTGCGTGGCCAGGTCGAAAGCCACCGAAACGCCCTGGCCGCCGGCGGCGAGCGCCTTGCGGTAGAAGGCGTTGGAAGCTTCGGCGGTGGAGAAGCCGGCGTACTGGCGGATGGTCCACGGCTTGACCGCGTACATGGTCGGCTGCGGGCCGCGCAGGTAGGGGGCAACGCCCGGCAGGGTGTCGGCAAACTCGAGGCTTTCGACATCCTTCTTCGTGTACAGGGCCTTGACCGCAAGGCCTTCGGGGGTATTCCACACCAGGTTGTTGACGTCGCCACCCGGGGACTGCTTTGCCGCAGCCTTTTCCCAGACATCCAGGTTATTGGAATCAAAGAACTTTTCAGACATGAAACACCTCTCGCCGATTCGATTTTTTCGGGCCGATGATGCAGAATTCAAAATTCTACGCTTTCGCACCCGGCTTGACATAGCCAGCCCTACATAATACTGTATCCATAATTATGGAAGCAAGTCGGCAACGTACCGATCTGCCCACCGAGACCACATCACCACAATGAACCGTATTGCACCCACCGCGCTTTACCAGGAAGTCGCCGAACGACTGCGACAACGCATCTTCGCCCACGAACTGACGCCAGGCATGTGGATCGACGAGCAGAAGCTCGCCGAACAATATGGCATTTCGCGTACCCCGCTACGCGAGGCGTTGAAAGTCCTGGCCTCCGAAGGGCTGGTCGAACTCAAGCCGCGCCGCGGCTGCTACGTGACTGAGATTTCCCGCCAGGATCTCGACGACATCTTCCCCCTGATGGCCATGCTTGAAGGCCGCTGTGCCTTCGAGGCCGTGAAGCGGGCCAAGACGGCCGATCTGGCGGCACTCAAGGCGATTCACGAAAAGCTGGAGTCGGCTGCCCGCGACGGTCGTATCGATGCCTTTTTCGAGGCCAACCAGGAATTTCACAAGAAAATCCAGGAATTGTCAGGCAACCGCTGGCTGCTTTCGGTCATCCAGGATCTGCGCAAGGTGCTGAAACTGTCGCGCCTGCACTCGCTGTCGCTGGAAGGCCGCCTGCAGCAGTCGCTCGACGAGCACCGGGCCATCCTGGCCAGCATGCTCTCCGGCGACGCCGCCAAGGCCGAGCGCGAAATGCACGATCACCTGCTGTCCGGCCGCGAAGCGCTGGCGCGCATGGATGCGCAGAACCTGAAAAGCGCTTGACCTGAAAAACACCTGATACAAAAACAAAACCCCCTGACGAGGCAACTCGTCAGGGGGTTTCTACTTTCAGTACCGCTTAGTGGTTGGATGCAGAGGCTGCACCGAAACCGGTCTGGGCACGCACATACTGGTCGCCGAAGGCTTCCTTCTCGGCCTGCGCGCGAACGCTGGCGTCGCTCGTCGAACCGATCCAGGCCAGCAGGAAGGCGATCGGCATGGCGAACAGGGCCGGCTGGGTGTAGGGGAACAGCGGGGCGGCATTGCCCAGCACGTCGACCCACACCGACTTCGAGAAGAGCACGAACAGCACGGCGGAAACCAGACCGCCGTAACCGCCCCACAGCGCGCCGCGGGTGGTCAGGCCCTTCCAGTACATCGACAGGATCAGCACCGGGAAGTTGGCAGCTGCGGCAACACCGAAGGCCAGGCCGACCATGAAGGCGATGTTCTGCTTTTCAAAGGCGATGCCGAGAACGATGGCAACGAAGCCGAGGCAGATCGTGGCGATCTTGGAAACGCGGATTTCAGCCGCTTCCGAAGCCGTACCCTTCTTGATCACGCGGGCGTAGATGTCGTGCGAGATCGCCGAAGCACCAGCCAGCGCCAGACCCGAAACGACGGCCAGGATGGTGGCGAAGGCCACGGCAGCCAGGAAGCCGAGCAGCATGTCGCCGCCGACCGCCTTGGCCAGGTGCATGGCAACCATGTTGCCGCCACCGATCAGCTTCTTGCCGATTTCGCCGCCTTCGAAGAAATCCGGGTTCTGGCCGACGATGATGATCGCGGTCAGACCCATCAGGAAGATGACGTTGAAGAAGTAAGCCACGAAACCGGAAGCGTAGAGCACCGACTTGCGGGCTTCCTTGGCGTCGGTCACGGTGAAGAAACGCATCAGGATGTGCGGCAGGCCGGCAGTACCGAACATCAGGCCGAGACCCAGCGAGATGGCGGTAATCGGATCGGCGAGCAGGCTGCCCGGATGCATCAGCTTCTCACCCAGCTTGTGCACCGACATTGCCTGGTCCATCACGTTGGTAAAGGAGAAGTTGAAGTAGGACATCGCCAGGAACATGACCAGCGTACCGCCGGACAGCAGCATGACGGCCTTGATGATCTGCACCCAGGTCGTCGCGACCATGCCACCGAAAGTGACGTAAACCATCATCAGGATGCCGACGGCGAAGATGGCGACGTTGTAGTCCAGACCGAAGAGCAGCTTGATCAGCTGACCGGCACCGACCATCTGGGCGATCAGGTAGAAGCAGACGACGGTCAGCGAGGAAATCGCGGCCATCGTGCGCACCTTGCCCTGGTCGAGGCGATAGGCAGTGATGTCGGAGAAGGTGAACTTGCCCAGGTTGCGCAGGCGTTCAGCCATCAGGAACAGGATGATCGGCCAGCCGGCGAAGAAGCACAGCATGTAGATGTAGCCGTCGTAACCCTGCATGTAGACCATGGCGGTCAGACCGAGCAGCGTGGCGGCCGACATGTAGTCACCGGCAATCGCCAGACCGTTCTGGAAACCGGTGATACCGCCGCCGGCCGTGTAGAAGTCCGACGTCGACTTGGTGCGGCTGGCCGCCCAGTAGGTGATGCCCATGGTCAGCGTCACGAAGATGCAGAACATGATGATGGCGTGCCAGTTGGTCGCCTGCTTTTCGGTCGCACCGACCGCGTCGGCGGCGATGGCGAGGGTGCACAGGCTCAGCAGCCCGAGTGCGGAAACGATCTTGCGCATTACTTGTTCTCCTTCCAGGCTTCACGAACGATCTCTTGCGAGAGCGCGTCGAACTCGGTGTTGGCCTTGCGGACATAAACGGCCGTCAGCACCCAGAAGAAGATAAACATGAAAAGTTCGGCGACCAGGCCGACGGTCCAGCGGGACCCTTCGGCAATCGGCTGGCCCAGCGATTCGGGCGCAAAGGCCACGACCATCACGAAGCCGTAGAACATGGTCAGGACGATGGCTGCCAAGGTCCAGGCGAAACGTCCCCTCTTGGCGACCAGCTCACGGAATTTGGGATTTTCCCGCATCCGCTCATACATAACGCTGCTCATTCTGTTCTCCTTATTAATTAATAATTACCGATGCAAATCGGCGGCAGCATTGTATCTTATATAAGACCTAACAACCTGACGGCATGTAAGACTTTCGAACTAAATGCCGCAAGCCGGAGAACATTGATGGGCAAGATCAATCGAACCATAGACGGGGAAATCGCCACCCTGACCCTGGACAACCCGGGGAAACTCAACGCCATCGACCTGTCGATGTGGCAGACGCTGAGCCAGTACATGCGCGAACTGGCCGCCGATCCTGGCATCCGCTGCGTGGTCATCCGCGGTGCCGGCAACGAAGCCTTCGCCGCCGGCGGCGACCTGGAAGAGTTCGTCACGGCCCGGGCAACACTGGCACAGGCGCTCCACTATCACGGCGAGGTCGCCGCCGCCCTCAATGCCATTGCCGATTGCCCGCATCCGACCGTGGCCCTGATCCAGGGCGCCTGCATCGGTGGCGGCCTGGAAATCGCCGGCGCCTGCGACCTGCGCATCGCCGGCGAAAGCGCGCGCTTCGGCGCCCCGATCAACAAGCTCGGCTTCTCGATGTACCCGGGCGAAATGGAAGGCCTGCTGCGTCTCGCCGGACCGGCGGTGGTCAAGGAAATCCTGCTCGAAGGGCGCATCCTGAACGCTCGCGAAGCCTATGAAAAAGGCCTGCTGACCCGCGTCGTCGCCGACCCGCAGGTCATCGACGAAGCCTATGCCACAGCCCGCCGCATCGGCCACGGCGCCCCGCTGGTCGCGGCCTGGCACAAGCAATGGATCCACCGCCTGCTCGACGGCCGTCCGCTGAGCGACGAAGAAAAAGCCGCGTCCTTCGCCTTCCTCGACACCGAGGACTATCGGGAAGGACTGGCGGCTTTCCTGGAAAAGCGCAAACCGGTGTTCAAGGCGCGCTGATCAGCTGCCGAAAACGGTGTGCAGCATCTTCGCCGAGAGCAGGATCAGCACACCGGCAAAGACCTTCTTCAGGGTTGCCACCGGCAAGCGATGCGCCAGACGGGCGCCGAGCGGCGCAGTGAAGGTCGACACGGCGCTGACCAGCACCAGTGCCGGCAGATAGACGTAACCAATGGACCAGTCGGGCAGGCCGCTGCTGCCCCAGCCGTTGATCAGGTAACCGAGCGCCCCGGCCAGCGCAATCGGCAAGCCGATCGCCGCCGAAGTACCGATGGCGTGCTGCATCTTGACGTTGCACCAGGTCATGAACGGCACCGACAGCGAGCCGCCGCCGATCGCCACCAGCGCCGAGACCAGCCCGATGCCGCCACCGACGCCGACCATGCCAGCCTGACCGGGCAGCTCCCGGGTCGGCTTGGGTTTGACGTTGAGGATCATCTGCAGCGATACATAGGCCATGAAGCAGCCGAAGAAAATCGCCAGCGGCGCGCTATCCACACGCGAGGCGATGAAGGTGCCGCCGAAAGTGCCCAGCAGCACACCCGGCGTGATGCCGCGCACGATGTCCCAGCGCACCGCACCGTGGGCATGATGCGCACGCAGACTGGAAATCGAGGTCATCACGATGGCCGCCATCGACGTCCCCAGCGCGACATGAACCAGATGCTCGCGGGGAAACCCTTGCGCGGCAAACAGTGTGGTCAGGACGGGGACCATGATGCCGCCGCCCCCCACGCCGAGCAGACCGGCAAAAAACCCGACAAACGCGCCCAACAGCAGATAGGCCAGCAGCCACTCGATTTCCATCACCACCCTGCAAATGAAAACAGGTGGCAGAAGCTGCCACCTGTTTGGTAAAAGTCCCCGCGAGTGCCGTCAGGCCGGCATCCTGAACCTGGGTTCAGAGTGGCTGCTTTCCTTCCGCATCAGGCACATTCGACGAAGAACGCGCACAACAGCGGAGTCTTGGTCCGCAACCGATGCCAATCAGCATTGGTTCAAGGAATATATGGCCTTAACAAACACCGCAGGGAACACTCGGCGGGCAATCCCGCAGCGACTCAGAGGTCCAGTTGCTGCTGGGGTGCCAGCACGGCATCGAGCCGTGCTCCCATGTCTTCGATTCTACGCTTCGTGTCGGTCGACGCAAGCGCTTCTTCGGCAGCCTCGCCAGCCGGCGCTGCCAGGCGTTCGTGGGCGATGTTCAGCGCGGCCATCACCGCCACGCGTTCGGCAATGGTGCTCTTGGTCTTCTGGGCGATTTCGCGCATCTTGTTGTCGACCAGATCGACCGCCGCCAGCAGCGCATCGCGCTCCTCCGGCCGGCAGGCAACGCGGTATTCGCGGCCCATGATCTTGACGTCGAGGAAATTCTGCTCGGCACTCATCTCAGGCATCCTCGGGCAGCTTGTCCATCAGGCCTTCCAGCCGCTCGCGGGCAGCCGTCATCGTCGAGCGCAAGTGCAGACGCTCGGCCTCGGCCGTGGCTATCTGGTTCTTCAGGACCTCGTTCTCGGCACGCAACTGGTGCACCAGGGCAACGACCTGATCGATCTTGGCTTCGAGCGCTTCGAATTCGCTATTCATGGCGCGCACTATAGAGGGACAAATACTGCCCGGTCAAGGACTAAGCAGCTATTTTCAAAGTGTTTTATCGGCTGTCGACGCCATTGGCATTCGCATCTCCCGGCCAGGCGCGCTAGAATGCGCGCCGTGTCAGGTGCTGCGCGCGGTTTTCACCAAGCGCAGTTAAACGGGAAAGCGGTGCGTCTCCAACGAGACCAAGCCGCTGCTGCCCCCGCAACGGTAAGCAAGTGCGGGCGTATCACGAAGCCACTGGGGAAACCTGGGAAGGCGATACGTCAAGACTTGCGAGCCCGGATACCGGCCTTGCACACCTAGCGGAAGTACCACGGGGTGGTGGTGCCGGTTCCAGACCAGCCCTCTCCCCTGCGGACTTTCTTGTCAATGCATTCCGGCATGCGGGGACGCCTGCCGGGAAGGGGAAATCCATGAATTCACGCCTCAAGCCGCTGGCGGTATTGTTACCGCTCGCTTTTTACCAACCGCTGCAGGCCACGGAACAGCTTGCCAGCCTCGACACCATGGTGGTCACCGCGACACGCCAGCCGATGCGGGTCAGCGAAGTGCTGACCGATGTCAGCGTGATCGAGCGCAACGAGATCGAAGCCGCCGGCCACACCAATCTCGAACAGATCCTGGCCGCTCAGCCGGGCATGCAGATCGTCGCCAACGGCAGTTGGGGTGCCAATTCCTCGTTGCTCATCCGCGGCACCAACGCCAAACATGTGCTGCTGCTGGTCGATGGCATGCGGGTGGGCTCGGCCACGTCGGGCGAACCCACCTGGTCACGCATTCCGGTCGCCCAGATCGAGCGCATCGAAATCATCCGCGGCCCAGCCTCCGCAATGTACGGCAGCGACGCCATCGGGGGCGTGGTCCAGATCTTCACCCGGCGCAGCGAGGAAGCCCTTCATCTTTCTGCCGAAGCCGGAGCCGGCAGCTACGGCACGCGCAATGGCAGCGCCAGCTTGTCCGGGAAGCGCAACGGCTGGCAGTACGGCGTGACCCTCTCGCATGAGACGACCGACGGCTTCAACAGTCGCCCGTGGACGGCGACAGCCAATCCCGACAAGGACGGTTTCCGCAACCAGGCGACCTCAGCACGGCTCGGCTATACCTTCGCCCCCGGACACGAACTGATGCTTTCCGCCCTGCACGCCGAAGGTCGCAACAGCTACGACGGCACCGGCGTGACGGTCGACTGGGTCAATCAGACCAGAAACGGCAACGCCTCGCTGGTACTGAAAAACCGGCTGACCAGCGCCTGGAACAGCACATTGACCGTCGGGCGCAGCATCGATCACTCGAAAAATCTGCGCAATGGTCTGCGCAACAGTCAATTCAACACCGAGCAGGATATGTACGCCTGGCAGAACGATCTGAGCGGCAGCCTGGGCAATTTCCTGATCGGCTTCGAGCGTACCGAGCAAGCCATCAATACCTCGGGCAATTACCCCAAAACCCAACGCCGCAACGACGCGGTCCAGCTGGGCTGGAACCGTGGATTCGGCGCCCATCGCCTACAGGCCAGCACCCGCTACGACGACGACTCGCTGTTCGGTGACAAGACCACCGGCTCGCTGGCCTATGGCTATCGTTTCTCGAACAACTGGCGAGCCAGCGCGAGCGTTGGCACCGCCTTCAAGGCGCCGACCTTCAACGAACTGTACTACCCGCTGACCGGAACCTTCGTCGGCAACCCGGCCGTGCAGCCCGAGTCGGCGATCAATCGCGAACTGTCGATTCACTATGAAGCCGGGAATCAGGCCATCTCGTTGACCTGGTACCTGAACCGGGTCAAGGACATGATTGCCTGGACCCGGGTCGGCGCCCTGAACCAGCCCACGAACATCGATTCCGCCAGACTTGAGGGTGCGACACTCAGCTGGCAGGGCAAGCTCAGCAGCCTGGATCTTCAGGCCAGCTACGACTGGCTTGACGCGATTGACCGTCGCAACGACCGTCAGCTTGCCAGGCGTGCCCGGCACTCGGCCGCCATCTCGGTCGGCCAGACGCTGGACCGCTGGGACTGGCGTGCCGAAATGCTGGGTAGCGGCAAGCGCTACGAGTATTCCGGAACGACCAGAGTGGAACTGGACGGCTACGCGCTGACCAATCTCTACGCTGCCTACCGTTTTGCCCCGGAATGGAGCATTTTTGCCCGTGTCAACAACCTCTTCGACCGGGACTATATACTCGCCGATACCTACGCCACCCCGGGGCGCAATGCCTTCATCGGCATCCGCTACAGTCCGAAGTAATCCATGCCCACCCGCCGCCGTGCCTTCCTGATCCTCACCGCGCTCAGCCTGCTGGCGCTGGTGAGTTTCGCGCTGGCCTTGTCGGCGGGCAGCCTGAAGGTACCGTTGCTCGACATCGTCGCCGCGCTTTTCGGGCGCGGTGACGGGGCAGCCGACATGGTTGTGCAATTGCGTCTGCCACGGGCACTGGCCGGTTTCGCCTGCGGCGGCTTGCTGGCGCTGGCCGGCGCGCTGATGCAGGTGTTGCTGCGCAATCCGCTGGCCGATCCTTACGTGCTCGGCATCTCGGGCGGCGCCGGCGTCGGCGCCATGTTCGGCATCCTGATCGGGCTGCCGCTGCTGGCCGTCGACGGACTCGCCTTTGCCGGCGCGCTCGGTGCCATGTTCCTGGTCTTCGGGCTGGCGCATGGCGACGGTAGCTGGACGCAGACCCGCCTGCTGCTCACCGGCGTCATCGTCGCCGCCGGCTGCGGCGCGCTGATTGCCCTGATGCTGTCGATTGCCGACGAAGGCAAACTGCACGGCATGCTGTTCTGGCTGATGGGCGACCTTGGGCAGACCTTCACCTGGTGGCCGGCGGCACTGGCGCTGGTGGTCGCACTGGCCTGCGCGATGCCGTTCGCCCGCGAACTCAACCTGCTGTCGCGCGGCCTGATGCAGGCCCAGGCACTGGGCGTGGCGGTGGGGCGGCTGCGCTACACGGTTTATCTGCTGGCTTCGGTGGCCACCGCCGCCTCGGTGACCACGGCCGGCTCGATCGGTTTCGTCGGTCTGGTCGTCCCGCACCTGGTCCGACTCGCCACCGGCAACGATCAACGCCTGTTGCTGCCGGCCACCGTACTCGCCGGCGGCTCACTCCTAGTGCTGGCCGATACCGCCGCCCGCACGGTGATCGCGCCCCTGCAACTGCCGGTCGGCGTACTCACCGCGCTGATCGGCGTGCCGGTTTTCCTGTTCCTGCTGTCGAGGCAACCAAAGTGAGCGCCCCCTTGCTCGAAGCCCGCCAGCTCCGCGTCGACATCGGCGGCAAGACCGTCGTCGACTGCCTCAACCTCAGCCTGCAACCGGGCGAACGGCTGGCCATCCTCGGCCGTAACGGCGCCGGCAAGTCGACGCTGATATCGATCCTCTACGGCTTCTATCACGCCGATTCCGGTGAGATCCGCGTCGACGGCAGGAAGGTCTCCATTCCCT
>DKNF01000225.1 GCA_002470165.1 Betaproteobacteria bacterium UBA7395
GGCTGCCGCAACCGGGCCGCCATCGCCTGAGCCTGCACGATGCGCGCGGCGCGCTGATCGACAGCACCCGCTTCGAGGTGCGGGCCTTGCGCGGCAACACCGCCGGGAAATCCCGCTAGCCCAGCCGCCGGGCACTGTGGCAAACTCCAGCGATGCACGCCTTTCCCCATCTCTCCGCCATCGACTGGCTCGCCCTGGCCGTCTTCTTTGCCAGCTGGGCCGGCTACGCCTGGTTTTCCGAACACAGTGCGCGCGGTGCCGGCGGTCTGATCCGGACCAGCCAGCGCTACCGGCTGGAATGGGCTTACCGCATGCTCGAACGCGATGTCCGGGTGACCGACTCGACGCTGATCGGCAACCTGATGAACAGCGTCTCGTTCTACGCCAACACCACCATCTACATCATCGCCGGCCTGTTCGCCGCCCTCGGTGCCGCCGACACGCTGCTCGGCGTGGCGGCCGACCTGCCTTTCGCCGGGCCGGGCAGCCGCGAATTGCTGGAGATGAAGCTGATCCTGGTACTCGGCAGTTTCGTTTTCGCCTACTTCAAGTTCACCTGGTCGCTGCGCCAGTTCAACCTGCTGTCCATCCTCGTCGGCGCCGCGCCCACCGGGGCAACCGGCGACCCGGCCATCGACGCCTACGCCCAGCAGGTCGCCGGTGCCAACAATCTGGCCGGCGACGATTTCAACCGCGGCATCCGGGCCTATTATTTCGGCCTGGCCGCTGCCGGCTGGCTGTTCCATCCGCTGATCCTGGCGCTGGCCGCCCTGCTGGTGTGCGTCGTGCTGTATCGCCGCGACTATCGCTCGGCGGCCCTCGACGTCCTGCGCGGAAAAGCCTGACCATGCAGAAGAACGCACTGGCCGGCGTCGGTTTCGGCCTGCTCGCCTATGGCATCTGGGGATTTTTCCCGCTGTACTTCCATCAGCTCAATCATGTCGCGCCGATGGACATCCTCGCCAACCGGGCCTTGTGGGCCTGCGTCTTCGTCGCCCTGCTGCTGATGCTCAGCCGCCAATGGCACAAGGTCCGGCAGATTTTCGGCAAGCCGCGCCAGATCGCCATGCTCAGCCTGGCGGCACTGCTGGTCGGCAGCAACTGGCTGGTTTTCCTGTGGGCGGTCGGCAACCAGCAAGTGGTCGAGTCGAGCCTGGGTTATTTCCTGACGCCCATCGTCAACGTGCTGCTCGGCCTGCTGGTGCTCAAGGAACGGCTCAACGGCAAGGAATGGCTGGCCATCGGCCTGGCCGTCGCCGGTCTGGTCAATGAAATCGTCACCCTCGGCGGTCTGCCCTGGGTATCGCTGTTCCTGGCCGGCACCTTCGGCACTTACGGCCTGGTGCGCAAGCAGGTGCCGGTCGATGCCCTGCCCGGCCTGTGGCTGGAAACCCTGGTCATGCTGCCGCTGTGTTTCGCCTACGCGATCTGGCAGGCCAACAGCGGGCATACGGTGTTCGTCCTGGATACGCCCTCGACCACCCTCTGGCTGATCGGCGCCGGCATCCTCACCGCCCTGCCGCTGATCGCCTTCGCCGCCGCCACCCAACGCCTGAACCTGGCCACCGTCGGCATGCTGATGTACATCAACCCGACCATGCAGTTCCTGACTGCCATCTACATTTTCGGCGAACCGCTGCAGACCGGAAAACTGCTCAGTTTCGCGCTGATCTGGCTGGGCCTGCTGGTGTTCAGCTGGAGCATGTGGCAGAAACGCCAGGGCACCTAGCGGTTGGCCCGGGTGTAGCCCATCATCACTTCCGGCACGTTGTCCAGCGGCATCACCTGATCGGCCGCGCCCAGCTTGATGGCCTCGCGGGGCATGCCGAAGACCACGCAACTGGCTTCGTCCTGGGCGATGGTACTGGCGCCGGCGTCGTGCATTTCCTTGAGTCCGCGGGCACCGTCGTCGCCCATGCCGGTCAGGATGATGCCCAGCGCGTTGGCGCCGGCAAACTTGGCGACCGAGCGGAACAGCACATCGACCGACGGCTTGTGGCGATTGACCAGCGGCCCGTCGACCACCTCGACCAGATATTGCGCGCCGCTGCGCTTGAGCATCATGTGCCGACCACCGGGGGCAATCAGCGCCCGTCCGGGCATCACCCGGTCGCCGTCGCGCGCTTCGCGCACTTCGATCTCGCAGATGCTGTTCAGACGTTCGGCGAACATGGCGGTGAATTTCTCGGGCATGTGCTGGACGATGACGATGCCCAGGCAGGTCGCCGGCAGGCGTGTCAGGATGGCCTCCAGGGCCTGGGTACCGCCGGTCGAGGTGCCGATGGCGATCAACTGGTCGGTGGTGCGCGCCATGGCCGTCGGCGTGCCGGAAGGCAGGACGGCGTCAGCGGTCAGTTTCGGGCGATTCAGTGGCGCCGCCGTGCCGCTGCGCGGTAGCGCGCGCAGGTTCGCCTTGGCGGCGGTACGCACCGCCTGAACGATGTCGTTGGAAGCATCCTCCAGAAAGGCCTTGAGACCGGCCTTGGGCTTGGTGATGATGGTCACCGCGCCGGCTGCCATGGCATCGAAGGTTGCCTGGGCGCCGCTCTCGGCCAGCGACGAGCAGATGATCACCGGCGTCGGCCGCTCGGTCATGATCTTGCGCAGGAAGGAGATGCCATCCATGCGCGGCATCTCGATATCGACGATCAGCACATCCGGCCAGCAGGCCCGCAGCTTGTCCACGGCGAACACCGGGTCGGAGGCGGTGGCAACCACCTCGATGCCCGGCTCCCGCGAAAGTGCCTGAGAAATGACCTGGCGCACCAGTGCCGAGTCGTCAACGATCATTACCTTGATGTTTCCTGCCATGTCCGTCAGTCTTTTTGGTAAATGGTCGGACGAACCTGGGTCAGTCCGCAGGAAATGCCGTTCAGCGTTTCCGAATGACCAATGATGAAATACCCGCCCGGCTGCAGGCGGGGCAGAAGATTACCCACCACCTTGCGCTTGGTTTCGATGTCGAAATAGATCATCACGTTGCGCAGGAAGATCACGTCGAAACGACCGATGTCGGCGGTGATTTCCTGGGTCAGGTTGATGTGGTGGAAAGTGCAGCGGCTGCGCAGGGCCGGCGAGATCAGGAAGGTGCCGGCCTGGCTGCGCACACCCTTGAGGCAGTACTTGCCGAGCAGTGCCGGCGGAATGCCCTCGTTGCGCTCGATCGGATAATGCCCGCGCCTGGCCTTCTCCAGCACCTGCGTGCTGATGTCCGAGCCGACGATTTCCCAGGGCGCATCCTTCAGGTTCTCGGCCAGCAGCATGGCCAGCGTATAGGCCTCCTCGCCGGTCGAACTGGCTGCGCTCCATACCCGGAAGGTCGACGGGCTGCGCCGGTTGGCGAGGATTTCGTCGCGCAGGAAATCGAAATGCTTGGGTTCGCGGAAGAAATAGGTTTCGTTGGTGGTCAGCAGATCGACCATCGTCTGCAGCTCTTCCGGATGTTCGCCGGTGGCCAGCATGCGGTAATACTGGCTGAAGTTGTCGAGCTGGTGGTAACGCAAGCGTTTCTGCAGACGACCGACGAGCAGCACCTTCTTGGCGTCGGACAGGCTGATGCCGGCGAGCTTGTAGATCAGGCGCTGGAACAGCCCGAATTCCTGATCGGTGATAGCGGATTCGCTCATCAGAACAACTCGATTTTCTTGCCGGCAGGCTGTGCCGGCTTGTTGAGCAGGGATTCGGCGTAGGCCTGTTCCTCGCGACGCAGGGATTCCTGGCTGACCAGGCTGGAGGTGACCCGCTTGCAATAAGCGTCGCCGGTGGCGGGAACCAGCAGGATCTTGCGCGACCACGGACCGAGGAAGTCGGAAGCCACCAGCGGAATGCCTTCGCGGTCCAGCCATTCATGGGCGAAATCGGCGTTGCGTTTGCCCACCGCCGGCGCCCCCTGAACCGTGGTGTCGATCACTGCACCGCCGCCAAAGGCCTTGGCCTGCATGCGGTGCTTGGCCGCACCGCGCTGCAGCATGCCGTTGAGCAGGGCTTCCATGCAGGCGTCGCCGGCCAGCAGCACGTCCTCGTCGGCGTGCGTGCCGCGCTTCATTTGCGGCAGCATGAAGTGATTCATACCGGCAATCGGCAGCATCGGGTCGAACAGGCAGACCGCCACGCAGGAGCCGAGCAGCGTGGAAATCGGGCGTTCGCGCTCGACCGCCCACTCCCCCGGGCGGATGCTGCGGGAGAGACGCTCGATGTCCCGGGTGCTCAGACTGCTGTAATCGGTCATCGACGTCCTTGTCCGCGCCCTTGCTCGACGGTGAAGAAGTCCATCAATTCTTGCAGTTGCCCGGCCTGCCCGCCCAGTTCCTCGGCCGTGGCGGCGAGTTCTTCCGAGGCCGAGGCATTCTGCTGGGTGGCCTTGTTCAGTTGGCCCATGGCCTGGTTGATCTGGGCCACGCCCGACGATTGCTCCTGGCTGGCCGAGGCAATTTCCTGGACCAGATCCGAGGTCTTCTGGATGTTCGGGACCATGGCTTCGAGCAGCTGGCCGGCGCTTTCGGCCATCTTGACCGACGAACCGGCCAATTGACCGATTTCCTGGGCCGCCACCTGGCTGCGTTCGGCCAGCTTGCGCACTTCCGCCGCCACCACGGCAAAGCCCTTGCCGTGCTCGCCGGCCCGTGCCGCCTCGATGGCCGCATTCAGCGCCAGCAGGTTGGTCTGGTAGGCAATGTCGTCGATGATGCCGATCTTGCCGGCAATCGATTTCATCGCCTCGACGGTCCGGTTGACCGCCGCGCCACCCTCGCCGGCTTCGCTCGCCGCACGCGTGGCGATACCGTCGGTGACCTTGGCATTGTCGGTGTTCTGCGTGACCGACGCGGTCATCTGCTCCAGCGAGGCCGTCGTTTCCTCGACCGAAGCCGCCTGCTCGGACGATGCCTGGCTCAGCGACTGGGCCGTTGCCGAGACCTGGCCAGCGGCATTGGACAAGGCGTCGGCAGCGACGATGATCTGGGCAATGGTGTCGGAAAGCTTGTCCAGCGTGTTGTTCAGGGCCGCCTGCAGGGTGGCGAAATCGCCCTGGTAAGCCTCGGTGATGCGCGAGCTCATGTCGCCCCGCTCCATCGCCGCCAGCACCCGCTGGACATCCTGGATCGGCGTCACGACGGCATCCAGGGTGGCATTGACGCCTTCGACGATCCTGCGGAAGTCGCCCTGATGCAGGCCGGCGTCGGCACGCGTCGCCAGCTTGCCGGCGACCGCGGCGGCCGACAGCATGTTGGCATCCTCGACCAGCTTGTTGACCGCGGCGATACAGGTGTTCAGGTTGTTCTTCAGCGTGTTGAAATCGCCGTTGTAGGTCTCGGTGATGCGCGGCGGAATGTCGCCGCGGGCAATCCGGTCCACGTAGCTGGCAGCGACGTTGAGCGGCCCGATCACGGCGTCGAGCGTGCGGTTCACGCCTTCAACGATGCGCTTGAAGTCGCCGGCATGACGGCTGGCGTCGGCGCGCGTCGACAGCTTGCCCTCGATCGCTGCCGTACTCAGCATGGCAGCGTCGGCGACCAGCTTGTTGACTGCCTCGACGCAGGTGTTCAGGTTGTTCTTGATGACGTTGAAATCGCCGTGATAGGCGTCGGTGATCGGCGGCGGAATGTCGCCCTTGGAAATCCGGTCGACGTAGTTGGCGGCGACGTTGAGCGGCCCGATGACCGCATCCAGGGTCTGGTTGATGCCGGCGATGATGCTGGCGTACTCGCCCGGATGCCGCGAGGCATCGGCACGTACCGACAGATCGCCCTGCAGGGCGGCAGCAACCAGGGCCTGGGCGTCGTGGTCCATGCTGATCAGCACCTGCTGGATTTCCGCCAGCGACGCCTGAACGGCACCGAGTTCGTCCTTGCGGTCGACCTCGATCTGACGCGAGAAATCGCCGGCCGCCAGACGGCTGACACTGCCTTGCGCCGAACCCAGACCACGCACCAGACGGATCATCACCCAGAGGAAGAGGATGTTGAACAACACACCGACCAGGACGACCGCGACCCCCATGCCCAGCGACCAGCGTGCCGCGGCACGCAGCTGCTCGACCTTGGCGCTCAGGTCGCCGACCAGATGGTCCTCGATCACCTTCATGGCGTCGATCTTGTCGCTGATCACCTTGAACCAGTGGGCCGGCTCGACCTCGAAACCGCCTTCGTTGACCTTGTCGAAAACCCGCTGCCGGATCTGTTCGACCTCGCCGTTAACCGGCCCGGCCAGCAGGCCGGAAAGTTCATCGACACGGGCCGGGTCGGCCACCGAGAGGAATTGCTTGACGTAGGCACCCTGGGCCGCCACCACGCTGGCCAGGGTCCGGAACTGGGGCAGGGCGACCGGCGCGTTGGCGGTCAGGATGCCATTGACCGTGGCCCGCTCGCGCCCGGCATTTTCCTTGGCGCGCAGGAACAGGTCGAGTGCGGTCAGGGCCTTGCTGGTGATGTCCTGGTCGCTGATCTTGCCGCTCTCGGTAACCATGTCGAGCAACTGGTCGATGGTGTTCGAGTAATAGGCAAACGATGCCGGCGGCTGCATCTGCAGACCGTCGATCGCCCGCCGCGTCTCGGCCATCTGCTGCATGGCCTTCAGGCTGGCGTCGAGCTTGCCGCGGACACTGTCGCCCAGGCGGGCGACATCGATTTCGGACTGCAGGGTCTCGAATTCCTTGAACACCTGATCGCTCAACTGGCGCTGACTGGTCAAGGTATCGCGGAAACGCTCGCCGCGCGAGGAAAGGAAACCGGCCGACAGCCCGCGCTCCTTCTGCAGTTCGTGGGCCAGACTGCCGCTGGTGATGGCGATCTTCTGCGCATCGGCCACGTCGTCGAGCGACTTCAACTGCTGCCAGTCGCTGAGGATCGAGGAAATGGCGTAATACAGCAGCGCCGCGGTCAATGCCCAGAAGACCGTGAACAGCTGGGTCTTCAATGAATGCAATCGGCTGATCTGAAAGGCCATGTTGTCTCTCCGCGCTATTGTTATGTTTGTATTGGGTACCGTCACCGGTACCCTGATTTAGAATTTTTCGAAATCGGCCTCGTCGAGCACCGCGACAGCGCGCCGCGTGCCCGGCGTTGCGGCGACAGGCCGACTCGCCGCCGGATTTCTGGCAGGCGAAGGCGAACGCCCCTGCGCCACCGAGAAGAAACTCATCAACTCCTGCAACTGGCCGGCCTGGCCGCCCAGTTCCTCGGCCGTCGCGGCCAGTTCCTCGGACGCCGAAGCATTCTGTTGCGTTGCCTTGTTCAGTTGCCCCATGGCGTTGTTGATCTGGGCGACGCCGACCGACTGTTCCTGCGAGGCCGAAGCGATTTCCTGGACCAGGTCCGAGGTCTTCTGGATGCTCGGCACCATTTCCTGCAGCAGGCTGCCTGCCCGTTCGGCC
>DKNF01000206.1:0-32434 GCA_002470165.1 Betaproteobacteria bacterium UBA7395
GCCTCGATGGCGACCGGGCCGCGCTCGGATTTGCCGATCATCGAGATCAGGCCGGTCTGCTCCAGCATCATCCGGGTGAACTTGTCCATGCGGGTGGCGGTGGTCGGGCCGGCCGGGCCGACGACCTCATCGCGCACCGGATCGACCGGGCCGACGTAGTAGATGACGCGGTTGGTGAAATCGACCGGCAGCTTCTCGCCCTTGGCCAGCATGTCGGCGATGCGCTTGTGGGCGGCGTCGCGGCCGGTCAGCATCTTGCCGTTGAGCAGCAGCTTCTGGCCCGGCTTCCAGGAAGCGACTTCTTCCTTGGTCAGGGTGTCGAGGTTGACGCGGGTGGCCGACTTGAGGTCCGGCGTCCAGGTCACGGCCGGCCAGTCTTCCAGCTTCGGCGGTTCGAGCTTGGCCGGGCCGGAGCCGTCGAGGTGGAAATGGCAGTGACGGGTCGCGGCGCAGTTCGGCACCAGCGCCACCGGCAGGTTGGCGGCGTGACAGGGGTAATCGAGCACCTTGACGTCGAGCACCGTGGTCAGGCCGCCCAGGCCCTGTGCGCCGACGCCGAGCGCGTTGATTTTTTCCATCAGTTCGAGGCGCAGTTCTTCCGGTCGGCTCAGCTTGGCGCCGCTGGCGGCCTTGGCCTTCAGTTCGTGGATGTCGACCGGTGCCATGATCGACTCCTTGGCCAGCAGCATGGCCTTTTCCGGCGTGCCGCCGATGCCGATGCCGATGATGCCCGGCGGACACCAGCCGGCGCCCATTTCCGGGATCTTCTTGAGCACCCAGTCGACCAGGTCGTCGGACGGGTTGAGCATGGCGAACTTGGACTTGGCTTCCGAGCCGCCGCCCTTGGCCGCGCAGATGACCTCGACGTGATGGCCGGGGACAATTTCAAAATGGACAACGGCCGGGGTGTTGTCCTTGGTGTTCTTGCGCGTGCCGGCCGGGTCGGCCAGCACCGAGGCGCGCAGCGGATTGTCCGGGTTGGCGTAGGCGCGGCGGACGCCTTCGTTGATCATTTCCTGGATGCTCATCGTCGCATCCGGCCAGGTGACCTGCATGCCGACCTTGATGAAGACCATGCCGATGCCGGTGTCCTGGCAGATCGGACGGTGGCCTTCGGCGGCCATCCGCGAATTGGTCAGGATCTGCGCGATGGCGTCCTTGGCGGCGGGGCTTTCCTCGCGCTCGTAGGCTTCACCCAGTGCCTTGATGTAATCGAGCGGGTGGTAGTAGCTGATGTACTGGAAGGCATCGGCGATCGACTGGATCAGGTCTTCCTGCTTGATGGCGGTCATGCGCAACTCCGGATCAATGGTTTGTTATCGGTGGGTCGGGGGTCCGGGCAGCCGATCGAGTGGATGCGTCCGGAGCGACGGGGCAAAAGTTTAACACGCTGGCAATCGGCTTTCCCTGATTGCCGGAATGCTGCGCCGCAGCGTGATTTCGTAAGGCCTTTGTAAGATTATCGTCGTGTAATGTGGGCTTGACGCTTGAACGGGTGGCAGCTTTGCCCAGGCGCGTACGGCTTTGTTACATCGTGGGTGTTTGCCCGCGATCCGATCGGTTGTTTCAACATAATCGCGAAGTACCGCAGAGGAGAATAAATATGTCGAATGAGTCCGTGCAGTTTTACTATCCGTCCGAAGAGACCGTTAAGAACGCAGCGGTTTCCGGGATGGACGCCTACAAGGCGCTGTGCGCGGAAGCTGAAGCCGACTACGAAGGTTTCTGGGCCAAGCGCGCCCGTGACCTGATCACCTGGAAGGAACCCTTCACCCAGGTGCTGGATGAGTCCAATGCTCCGTTTTACAAGTGGTTTGCCGACGGCAAGCTGAACGTCTCCTACAACTGTCTGGATCGCCAGGTCGAAGCCGGCAAGGGCGACAAGGTTGCGCTGATCTTCGAAGCCGACAATGGCGACGTGACCAAGGTCACCTACAAGGAACTGCTGGTCAAGGTCTGCAAGATGGCCAACCTGCTCAAGGCCAAGGGCGTGCAGAAGGGCGACCGCGTCGTCATCTACATGCCGATGACCGTTGAAGGCGTCGTCGCCATGCAGGCCTGTGCCCGTATCGGCGCCACCCACTCCATCGTTTTCGGCGGCTTCTCCGCCCAGGCCCTGCGCGATCGCATCATCGACGCCGGCGCCACCATGCTGATCACCTCCGACGGCCAGTTCCGCGGCGGCAAGGCGCTGCCGCTCAAGGCCATCGCCGACGAAGCCCTGGCCATGGGCGGTTGCGATACCCTCAAGGGCGTCATCGTCTTCAAGCGTACCGGCATGGATGTGACCATGGTTGCCGGCCGCGACGAGTGGCTGCACGAAGGTCTGGCCAGCCAGCCGGAAACCTGCGAGCCGGAATGGGTCGGCGCCGAGCACCCGCTGTTCATCCTCTACACCTCCGGTTCGACCGGCAAGCCGAAGGGCGTCCAGCACTCCACCGGCGGCTACCTGCTGCATGCCATCCTGACCATGAAGTACACCTTCGACATCAAGGATAGCGATGTCTTCTGGTGTACCGCCGACATCGGCTGGGTCACCGGCCACACCTACATCGCTTACGGCCCGCTGGCCTGCGGCGCCACCGAAATCGTCTTCGAAGGCGTGCCGACCTATCCGGATGCCGGCCGTTTCTGGAAGATGATTCAGGATCACAAGGCCACCGTCTTCTACACCGCCCCGACCGCGATCCGTTCGCTGATCAAGGCCTCCGACACCAATGCGGCTGTCCATCCGAAGAGCTACAACCTGTCTTCGCTGCGCATCCTCGGTTCGGTCGGCGAGCCGATCAACCCGGCTGCCTGGACGTGGTACCACGAGAACGTCGGCGGCGGTCGTTGCCCGATCGTCGATACCTTCTGGCAGACCGAAACCGGTGGTCACATGATCACCCCGATGCCGGGCGCGACGCCGCTGGTGCCGGGTTCCTGCACGCTGCCTTTCCCGGGCATCCAGTTTGCCGTGGTCGACGAGACCGGTGCCGAACTGCCGTGGGGCCAGGGTGGCATCCTCGTCTGCAAGAAGCCGTGGCCGTCGATGATCCGTACCATCTGGGGCGACGACGAACGCTTCGTCAAGTCCTACTTCCCGGCCGACTTCCAGGGCAAGTTGTACCTGGCAGGCGACGGCGCGATCCGCGATGCCGAAACCGGCTACTTCACCATCACCGGCCGTATCGACGACGTGCTGAACGTTTCCGGTCACCGCATGGGCACCATGGAAATCGAATCGGCGCTGGTTGCCAACCCGCTGGTTGCCGAAGCTGCCGTGGTTGGCCGTCCGGACGACCTGACCGGTGAAGCCATCGTTGCCTTCGTCGTGCTCAAGGGCCAGCGTCCGAGCGATCCGGAAGCCACCAAGAAGATGGTCAAGGAACTGCAGGACTGGGTGGGCAAGGAGATCGGTCCGATCGCCAAGCCGAAGGACATCCGTTTCGGCGACAACCTGCCCAAGACCCGTTCCGGCAAGATCATGCGTCGTCTGCTGCGTGGCCTGGCCAAGGGCGAAGAACTGACGCAGGACACCTCGACGCTCGAGAATCCGGCCATCCTGGAACAGCTCAAGGGTTAAGGCAGCACCCGCGATCGGCCTTTAGGCCGGTCGCTGCAGTACAGACGGTCCGGCGCGCTTGCCACGCCGGACCCACAGACAAAAAGGGCAAGGAGGAGACAATGGTCGCCCATAAGGTGGCCTCCCGTGTGGTCGCATCAGACTGCATGCCAACGACGGCTGGCACGCTTGGCGTGCCGGCCGTTTTCATTTTCCGGAGGGGGGATCGGTGAAGAGAGGCAGTCCAACCCGGCAACGTCTGGCCGCGCTGGCCCTGCTCGGCATTCCCTTGCTGACTTTTCCCGTGCTCGGTTTGCCGCAGGGTGAGCTGGCCGGCATGCCGGCCACCGTCCTCTATCTGTTCGGCGTCTGGGGCGGATTGATCGTGCTCGCCGCGAGCATTGCCGAGCGGCGGAAGAAATGATGCTCTCAGGCTGGTTCATTGCGCTCCTGTCGACGGCCTACGTCGGCTTGCTGTTCGCCGTCGCCCGTTTCGGCGACGCCCGCGCCGATGCCGGCCGCTCGATCATCACGGCCAACGTCTATGCGCTGTCGCTGGCGGTGTATTGCACTTCCTGGACCTTTTTCGGCAGCGTCGGCCGGGCGACCTCGGGGGGGCTGTCCTTCCTGACCATCTACCTCGGGCCGACGTTGATGCTGCTCTGCGTCGGCGTCATCATCAAGATGATCCGCATCGCCAAGGCGCAGCGCATCACCTCGATTGCCGACTTCATCGCCTCGCGTTACGGCAAGAGCCAGTTGTTGGCCGGATTGGTGACCATCATCGCGGTGATCGGCATCGTTCCCTACATCGCCCTGCAACTGAAGGCCGTGGCCGCCAGCCTCGATGTGCTGTTCGATCAGCCGGGGCACACGATCCGCTTGTGGGGAATCGACTCAACCCTGCTGGTGGCCGGTGTGCTGGCCCTGTTCACCATCCTCTTCGGCACCCGTCATCTCGATGCGACCGAGCGCCACGAAGGCATGGTCGCCGCGGTTGCCCTCGAATCGGTGGTCAAGCTGGTGGCTTTCATCGCGGTCGGCGTTTTCGTGACCTATGGGATGTATGGCGGCTTTGCCGATCTTTTCCAGCGGGCGTCGGTCCATCCGGAACTGGCCGGCTTGTTGAAACTGGATGGCGCGCGTGCCGGTACCTGGGCGGCGATGATCCTGCTGTCGGCGCTGGCCATCGTTTTCCTGCCCCGGCAGTTCCAGGTGATGGTGGTCGAGAATGTGGACGAATCGCATCTCAAGCGCGCGGTCTGGCTGTTTCCGCTGTACCTGCTGCTGATCAACATCTTCGTGCTGCCGGTGGCGCTGGGCGGTCTGCTGCACTTCGGCGGCCAGGGCGTCAATCCCGACACCTTCGTGCTGACGCTGCCCTTGTCGCAAGGGGCTGAGTCGCTGGCACTGCTGGTCTTCATCGGCGGCCTGTCGGCGGCAACCGGCATGGTCATCGTCGAGACCATCGCGCTGTCCACGATGATCTGCAACGACCTGGCGATGCCGGCGCTGCTGCGTTCGCCATGGCTGCAGCGGCAGAAGCAGGGCGACCTGTCGGGGCTGCTGATCGGCATCCGCCGGGTGGCCATCGTGCTCATCCTGCTGCTTGGTTACATCTACTTCAAGGCGGCCGGCGAAGCCTATGCGCTGGTCGGCATCGGCCTGATTTCCTTCGCCGCCGTCGCCCAGTTCGCGCCGGCATTGTTCGGCGGCATGTACTGGAAGCAGGGCACGCGCGCCGGGGCACTGGCCGGATTGCTGGCCGGCTTTGGTGTGTGGTTGTATACCTTGCTGCTGCCGTCCTTCGCCAAGTCGGGGTGGATCGGCAACGGTTTCGTCGAGCACGGGCTGTTCGGTGTCGAATGGCTGCGTGCCCAGGCGCTGTTCGGCCTGAGCGGTCTTGACGAAATTTCGCACTGTCTGTGGTGGAGCATGCTGGCCAACATCGGCGCCTACATCGCGGTGTCGCTGCTCACCGAGCCGGACGCGCTGGAAGCCGGTCAGGCCGAGCGTTTCGTCGATGTCTTCCGGCACGCTCAGCAGGCGCCGGATACCCGGCTGTGGCGCGGCAATGCCTCGCAGACCGAACTGGCCACCCTGCTTGAGCGCTTCCTCGGACCCGTGCGCGCCCGGCAACAACTCGGCAGCTATGCCCGCAGCCGTCGCGTCAGCGACTGGCGCAGTCTGCCGGCCGACGCCGAATTCGTGCATTTTGCCGAAACCGAACTGGCCGGCGCCATCGGTTCGGCCAGTGCGCGGGCGATGGTGTCGAGCGTGACGCGTGAAGAAGATCTCGGCCTTGAGGAAGTGCTCGACATCCTCGACGAGGCGACCCAGGTCCGGGCCCATAGCCGGGAACTTGAAGCCAAACAGCAGGCGCTCGAAGCGGCTACTGCCGAATTGCGCGAAGCCAACGAACGTCTGCGCGAACTGGACCGGATGAAGGACGACTTCATTTCGACGGTGACGCACGAACTGCGTACCCCGCTGACCTCGATCCGGGCGCTGTCGGAGATGCTGTATGACGATCCCAAGGTCGAACTGGACCAGCGGCGCCGCTTCCTCGGCATCATCGTCAGCGAGACCGAGCGCCTGACGCGCCTGATCAATCAGATACTGGACATGGCCAAGCTCGAGTCCGGTCGCGCCGAGTGGACCACCGGCGAAGTCCGCGTCGGGGAGGTGGTCCGCGAGGCCAGCGAAGCGCTGGGTGCGCTTTACCGGGAAAAGGGCGTACGTCTGAACCTCGATATCGCCGAGGGGCTGCCGGCAGTGCTGGCCGACCGCGACCGCCTGATGCAGGTGGTGGTCAATCTGTTGTCGAACGCCGTCAAGTTCGTCGCGCCGCTTACCGGCACCGTCGCGGTGGTGGTTGCCCGGGCAGAAAACATGCTGCGCGTCTCGGTCGCCGACAACGGTCCTGGCCTGACCGCCGAGGAGTGTGGCGTGATCTTCGAGAAATTCCGCCAGGGGGGTAACACGATGACCGACAAGCCCCAGGGAACCGGTCTGGGACTGCCGATCAGCCGGCAAATCGTCGAGTATTTTGGTGGTAAGCTTTGGGTAGAAAGTACGCCGGGTAACGGTGCTACCTTCATTTTCACGGTGCCGTTAACGCAGGCGGCGCCGGACGCATAAAGATGGGAGACTAAAACGGATGTCGAAAAGAATATTGATTGTCGATGACGAACCCAACATCGTCATTTCACTCGAATTCCTGATGAAGAAAGAAGGATTCGAAGTCGCCGTCGCTGGCGACGGCGAGGAAGCGCTGGCCCAGGTTGCCGGTTTCAATCCCGATCTGGTCCTGCTCGACGTGATGATGCCGAAGAAATCCGGTTTCGAAGTCTGCGAGGCCTTGCGTGCCGACCCGTCGAGGGCCGGCCTGCAGATCGTCATGCTGACCGCCAAGGGACGCGATACCGAAGTGGCCAAGGGTTTGGCAATCGGTGCCGATGCCTACGTGACCAAGCCGTTCTCGACCAAGGAACTGCTCGCCCGGGTCAAGGAGTTGCTCGGCATCGCCTGAGTCTCCGGCTCGGGAAAGACACCCTCGGCGCCATTCCGGCGTCAACACAAACTGCCATGGGGTAGCTGCCATGAAGGCCAAAGTCCGCTTTCTGCTTGCCATCGTCGTGCTCGGTCTGCTGATGACCGGGCCTTTCGTCGTGACTTCCATCCTGGTCTGGGCCGGCATGGAGGAGAGCGAGCGCAACATGCTGCTCGAACTGCTGATGTCGCGTCTGCCGATCGGCACGATGATGACCATCTTCGGTTTCGGCATCGGCGTCGCCGTGCTGCACAAACTGTTCAAGCAATACGTCGAAGGCCTGCTCGGCATGGCCGAACAGTTGCGGCTGATGCTCGGCGCCAACCGCAATTTCCGGGTCAAGCTCAACGGGCCGCCGGAAGTCCAGCAACTGGCCCAGGCCGCCAACGACCTGGCGGCGCAGCGCGACATGCTGATGGACGATGTCGATGCCCGCATCGCCCAGGCCAATGCCTCGGTCGAGGAAGAGAAGAACCGGCTGGCCGCCCTCATGTCGGAACTGGCCCAGGCCGTGGTCGTGTGTAATCTCGACGGCCGCATCCTGCTCTACAACAACCGCGCCCGCCTGCAGTTCAAGGCCCTGTCGCAAGGGCCGACGACGGTGGCCGGCGGGGCCCTGATCGGTCTCGGCCGGTCGATTTTCTCCATCCTGGAAAAGAACCAGGTCGAGCATTCGCAGGAAATCATCCGCCAGCGACTGGCCAACGGCAAATCGGCGATGGCCAATTTTGTCACCACCACGCGCGGCGGACAGTTGCTGCGCGTGCAGATGGTTCCCGTCCTCTCCGGTACGCCGGGCGAGGGCGAGCCGCAGATGACCGGCTACGTGCTGACCGTGGACAACATCACCCGGACGCTGGAGGAAGAGGCGCGCCGCGACCATGCGCTGCATGCGCTGACCGAGGGTAGCCGGGCGGCACTGGGCAGCATCCGGGCGGCGGTGGCCAACCTGATCGACTACCCGGAAATGGACCCCGAGTTGCGCGAGCGCTTCGTCAAGGTGGTCGACGACGAGGCGTCGCGCATGAGCCAGCGTCTCGACGAAACCATGCACGAATTCTCCGATTCGATGAAGACGCGCTGGCCGCTGGAAGATGTGCTGGCGATGGACGTGATCAGCGCCGCCCAGCGCCGCATCGAGGACAAGCTCAAGCTGCCGACCAAGGTCGAGGATGTCGACGGGACACTGTGGATCAAGGCCGACAGCTTCTCGCTGGTTTTCGCCCTGGTCTTCGTCGCCGAGCGCTTGCTCGATCACTACCAGATTCGCGACCTGCGCTTCCGCACCTCGAGCGAAGGCAAGCTGGCCTACCTCGACATCATCTGGGTCGGCCAGGCGATTTCCTCCGAGACTTTCTACACCTGGGAAATGGAAACCATGCACGCGCTCGGCGAAACCTCGTCGCTGTCGTTGCGCGACGTGGTCGACCGGCACGGCGGCGAAATCTGGTACCAGCGGGAAAAGGCCGCGCACCGCGCGTTCTTCCGTTTCGTCCTGCCGCTGGCCACGCCCGAGGCCGAAGTGGCCGACGAGCGGCGCAGCACCGGTCGCCCGGAGTATTACGACTTCGATCTGTTCAAGTTCGAGGACAAGTCGATCGACCTCGATCGCAAGCTGTCGGAACTGACCTATACCGTGTTCGACACCGAGACCACCGGCCTGGAACCGTCCAAGGGCGACGAAATCATCCAGATCGGGGCCGCGCGCATCGTCAACAACCGCCTGCTCAAGCAGGAAATCTTCAACCAGATCGTCGATCCCGAGCGCCCGCTGAAGCCCGAGTCGATCCCGATTCACGGCATCACCGAGGACATGGTGCGTGGCCAGCCGAACATCGACATCGTCCTGCCCGGTTTCCATGCCTTCTGCGAGGAAACCGTGCTGATCGCGCACAACGCGGCCTTCGACATGCGTTTCCTGCAACTCAAGGAAGAGCGCACCGGCCTGCGCTTCACCCAGCCGGTGCTCGACACGTTGCTGCTGTCGGCGGTCGTCCATCCCAACCAGGAGTCGCACCGGCTGGATGCCGTGCTCGAGCGTCTCGGCATCGACATCGACACCCGGCACAATGCGCTCGACGATGCGGTGGCGACCGGCGAGGTCTTCCTGAAACTCCTGCCGCTGCTCGAGGAGAAGGGCATCGTCACCGTCAGGCAGGCGCTGGAAGCGTCCGAGAAAACCTATTTCTCGCGCATCAAGTATTGACATGGAAGAACTCCTGCCGGGCTTGCCGACCGCCGAACTCGCCGATCTCAGCGGCGAACTGGCGACGGTCGACGATCTCGACCGCCTGGCCGGACTGGCGGCCCGGCAGCACGCCTTGCTGGCACGGACGGTGGCCCTTGGTTGGTCGGGCGAGACGGCCTGCGCGCTGATTTCCGGCCTCAACGACCGCCTGACCCGGCGCGTGCTGACGCTCGTCGCCCGCCGCCACCGGCTGCCGCCGGTAGACTGGTGCTGGCTGGCGATGGGTTCCGAGGGCCGTGACGAACAGACACTGGTCAGCGATCAGGACAACGGCCTGGTCTTTTCCGCCTGCGACGCCGGCGAGGCGCAGGCCTTGCGCGAACTGTTCCTGCCTTTTGCCCGCGATGCCAACGAACAACTGGCGGCCTGCGGTTTCAGCCTGTGCCCCGGCAACATCATGGCCGGCAATCCGCAGTGGTGCCTGTCGGTCGATGAGTGGCGCGAACGCTTCATCGAGTGGGTGCGTTGCCCCGATCCGGTGGCGCTGCTCAATGCGACGATCTTTTTCGACCTGCGCCCGCTCCACGGCAAGCTCGAACTGGGGCAAGGGCTGCGTACCCTGATCGGTAACCTGACCAGCGACACACCGGCCTTTCTTCACCTGATGTCGATCAATGCGCTGCAGGTGCATCCGCCGCTGGGGTTCCTCGGCGATGTGGCCGTCGACGATGCGGAGGCCGTCGATCTGAAGAAGTTCGGCAGCCGGATTTTTGTCGACGTCGCCCGCATTCTGGCGCTGGCCACGGCCACGCCGTCGGTCAACAGCTTTGCCCGCCTGCGCGAGGCGGGGGCGGCTGCCGGCATGCAGTCGCGTGAAGTCGCTGCCGCCCAGGCGGGGCTGTCGCATCTGTTGCGTTTGCGTCTCGAGTTGCAGGCGGCGACCGGAGACGGTATCGAACCGGTGGCTTTTCGCCCGGCCGAGCTGCACGAGGTCGATCGCGTGATCCTCAAGGAATCCCTGCGCCAGGCGCGACGCCTGCAGCAGCGACTCAAGCTAAACTATTCACTCTAAACGTCAATCAGGAAAGGTTTGTCGTGAGCACAGAACAAGAAAATACCGGGAGCAGCGCTGTGGATGTCGGCCAGGTGGAGGCGATGTTGCGGCAGGAGGGGCAACGGCGGGCGGCCGGCAACACGCAGGCTTTCCTCGCCCGGCACGCGCCGTTCAACAAGATGGCGCCGGCGGCGCTGCAGTTGTTCGCGGAAAAGGCGCACATCGCCTTCTATCCGGCCGGCAGCCTGATCGTCGGTCCGGATTCGGGCAATGTCCGTTTCTTCTACCTGATCGAGTCGGGCAAGGTGCAGGCGCGCCAGGCCGGCGAAGTCACCGTGACCGAGTACTCCATCCTCAGTCTCGGGGCCGGTGAATCCTTTCCGATCGGTGCGGTCACTGCCGGCCGGCCGTCGACCAACATCTACACGGCGGTCGAGGACACCTTCTGCTATCACCTGCCGGCGGAAGACTATCTGACGCTGATGTCGACCAGCCCGGAATTCAACCTGTTCTGCACGCAGTACATTGCCAGCCTGCTCGACCAGTCGCGCCGGCAGTTGCAGGCGCAGTTCGCCCAGAAGGCCAGCGAGCAGCAGACGCTGAATTCGCCGCTGTCCGGCATCGGCGCCCGCAATCCGACCTCGGTGCTGCCGGAAACGCCGCTGCGCGCGGCGCTGGAGTCGATGTCGCAACTGGGCATTGGCTCGATGGTGGTGGCCGATGCGGAGAAGAAACCGGTCGGCATCTTCACCCGCAGCGACCTGCTCGACCGGGTCGTGCTCGCCGATCTGCCGCTGAGCGCGCCGATCAGCCAGGCGATGTCGGCGTCGCCCTTCACCCTGAACGAACACGCGACCGCCTACGATGCGATGCTGGCGATGGCCACGCACGGCATCCGCCATGTGCTGGTGACCGACCATGCCGGTTGCCTGAGCGGCGTCGTTTCGGAGCGCGACCTGTTCGCGCTGCAACGCGTCGGCCTGCGCCAGATCCGTCAAGCCATCGAATCGGCGCCCGATGTCGAGGCGCTCAAGGCATCGGCCGCCGATGTGCGCCAGTTGTCGTTCAACATGCTGGCCCAGGGCATTGGCGCCGAGCAATTGACGCAGTTCATCTCGGCGCTCAACGATGCGCTGACCCGGCGCGTGATCCAACTCAACCTGGAAAACCACGATTTCTCCGGCATTGACTGGTGCTGGCTGGCCTTCGGTTCGGAAGGCCGCGACGAGCAGACCTTCAGCACCGACCAGGATAACGGCATCGTCTATACCGTGCCCGAGGGCGAGGACAAGGAGGCGCTCAAACAGCGTTTCCTGGCCTTTGCGCTGGACACCAACAAGGACCTGGACAAGGTCGGTTTCCCGTTGTGCAAGGGCAACATCATGGCCAGCAACCCGCAGTGGTGCCTGACGCTGGACGAATGGCGCGCCCAGTTCAGCAAGTGGATCCGCACGCCGGAACCGGTGGCCCTGCTCAATGCGACCATCTTCTTCGATTTCCGGCCGCTGTACGGCAAGAGCGAGTTGTCCGACAGCATGCGCCGCCACCTGCTGGCCCAGGCGTCGGCAACGCCGATCTTCCTGCAGGCGATGGCGCGCAACGCGCTCGAAGTCGGTCCGCCGCTGGGCAAGATCCGCGATTTCGTCACCGATCTCGAACCCGACTACCCGGGCAAGATCGACCTCAAGAAATACGGTTCGCGCATTTTCGTCGACGTTGCCCGGATCTATGCCCTGGCGGCCGGCGTGCATGGCACCAACACCATCCAGCGACTCAAGCTGTCGGCGCAGAAGATGAACATCAAGGGCGAGGAAATCAACGCCGTGCTCGACGGCCTCAATTTCATCCAGTTGCTGCGCCTGCAGCATCAATATCTCGAGGGCGAGCCGGGCCGTCAGGGCGACAATCTGATCGATCCGGAAAAGCTCAATGAACTGGACCGCCGCATCCTCAAGGAATCCTTCCGCCAGGCGCGCAAGATCCAGTCCCGTCTGAAGCTCGACTACCAAGTGAATCACTGATCATGTTCGGCATCAAGAAATTCCTGTTCGGCGACGGGCTGAACGAAAACCTCCCGCCCGATGTGAAGTCCGCCGTTTCGGCCTGGCTGGCGCAGGAGGCGGCCGGGCTGGAATCGTCGCATTTCCTGACCCGCTATGTCGTCATCGACATTGCCAGCGACGGCATGAATCCGGATAGCGACCGACTGACCGGCATCGCGGCAACCGTCGTGCACCAGGGCATCGTTTCGCCCGAGCAGAGTATCTATGTGGACCTGACGACGGCCGACGAAGCGGGGCAGGCCCGGCAACTGGCGGCCTTCCTGAATTTCATCGGCAAGTCACCGCTGGTTTCCTACCACGTTGCGTTTGTCAGCGCCTTTCTCGAAAACCTGCTCAAGAAGCGCCTGGGCATTGCCTTTGCTGCCCGCTGGGTGGACCTGGCCTGGTTGCTGCCGGCGATGTTCGGCGAGAAAAGCCACAAGCCGATGCCGCTCGATGACTGGTTGGTCGCCTTCGGTCTCGATGTCGGCGAGGGGCGACGCAGTCCGAGCGAGAACAACATGATACTGGCCCGTCTGCTGCAGATGCTGGTGGTCCGGGCGCATGCCAAGGGTGTCGACAGCGTCGAAGCCCTGATCGAGGAATCGAAGGCCAGCAGCCATTTGCGGCGTACCCGCTGACCGGCATGCTCTCTTCCCTGACCCGCCTGCAGCGCTACTACCTGTACTACACGGGTATCTTCCTGCTGTTCGTGGTCGTACTGGCGGCGCTCGAGCGTGCCGGCATGCCGGCACGCTGGGTCGGTTATGCCTTCCTGGTGTTCACCGTGTCGATGTACGCGACCATCGGTGTCTTCAGCCGGACCACCGACGTTTCCGAATACTACGTCGCCGGCCGGCGGGTGCCGGCATTCTTCAACGGCATGGCGACCGGCGCCGACTGGATGAGTGCGGCTTCCTTCATGGGGCTGGCCGGTACGCTCTACCTGCAGGGCTTCCAGGGCCTGGCCTACGTCATCGGCTGGACCGGCGGTTTCGTGCTGGTGGCCCTGCTGCTGGCACCTTACCTGCGCCGTTTCGGGCAATACACCATTCCCGATTTCCTCAGTGCCCGCTACGGCGGTAACACCATCCGCCTGATCGCCGTGTTCGCGGCGATCCTCGCTTCCTTCGTCTATGTCGTCGCGCAGATCTACGGGGTCGGCGTCATCACCAGTCGTTTCGTCAGCCTGCAGTTCGAGGTCGGGGTATTTGTCGGCCTCGCCGGCATTCTGGTCTGTTCCTTTCTCGGCGGCATGCGGGCGGTCACCTGGACGCAGGTGGCCCAATACCTGATCCTGATCGTCGCCTACATCACGCCAGTCGCCATCCTGTCCTACAACGTGACCGGTGTTCCCGTGCCACAGATGGTCTATGGCCAGGTGCTGTCGGAGGTGAGCAAACTCGAGGAAGGGCTGTTCGATTCGCCGACCGAGCTGGAAGTCCGCGAACGTTATCGCGAGCGTGCCGACCAGTACGCCCAGAAGATCATGCAGTTGCCGCATTCGCTGACCCAGGAGCGGGAGCGCCTGTCGATTCAGATCAACGAGCTCAAGTCGTCGGATGTACAGATGCGCGAGATCGTCCTGCTCGAGCGTCAGCGGCGTGAATTGCCGCAGGACCCCGCACAGGCCCGCGAACGTTGGGAAAAGGAAATGTACGAGGCGCTGGAGCGAAGCAAGCCGCCCCTGCGCCATGCCGAGGCTTTCCCCGGGGATTCCGAGGCGGAACGCAATGCCCAGCGGATCAATTTCCTGGCACTCATTTTCTGCCTGACCATCGGTACGGCGGCCTTGCCGCACGTCCTGATGCGCTACTACACGACACCGACCGTGGCGCAGGCGCGCCAGTCGGTATTCTGGTCGTTGTTGTTCATCATCATTCTGTACGTCACCGCGCCGGCCTACGCGGTGTTTGCCAAATTCGAGGTGTTGTCCAACCTGGCCGGTATCCCGATTGCCAAACTGCCCGGGTGGGTGGCGGCCTGGGCCAAGGTCGGGCTGGTGTCGATCGAGGATATCAACGGCGACGGCATCATGCAGTTTGCCGAGTTGTCGCTGAACCCGGACGTGATCGTGCTGGCGACACCGGAAATCGCCGGCATGCCCTATGTCGTTTCCGGTCTGGTGGCGGCGGGGGCGCTGGCCGCCGCGCTGTCGACCGCCGACGGCCTGCTGCTGACGATCACCAGCGCGCTGTCGCACGATGTCTATTACCGGATCTTTCGCCCGCAGTCGTCGACCCAGTTCCGCCTGGTCATCGCCAAGTCGCTGCTGCTGGTCGTTGCCGTCCTGGCGGCCACGGTGGCGGCGCAAAAACCGGGGACCATCCTGTCGATGGTGGCCTGGGCCTTCTCGATTGCCGGTTCCGCCTTCTTCCCGGCGCTGGTGCTCGGTATCTTCTGGGCTCGGGCAACGCGTGCCGGGGCCATTGCCGGCATGCTGGTCGGCCTGTCGCTGACCGTTTATTACATCCTGCGCCTGGAATTTGGTGGCTATTCCTGGCTGGGTTTTGCCGATGGCCCGCTCAATCCCTGGTTCCATCTACAATCGACCTCGGCGGGCGTGTTTGGCATCCTGGCCGGATTCGTGACCAACATCGCGGTCAGCCTGATGACCCGGCCATCGCCGCAGGCCGCGGAGTTCCTTGAGCGCATCCGGCGTCCCGGCGGTCGCGAGGAGGGGGCATGAGCGCGCCTTCTTCCTACTGGCGCAAGACCAGTCGGTTGACGGCATGGTTGCTCCTGCTCTGGGTCGTGCTGACTTTCGGCGTCACCTGGTTCGCCCGGGAACTGAACGAGTATTCGTTTTTCGGTTTTCCCTTCGGCTTCTATTTCGCCGCCCAGGGCATCCTGCTTTGCTATCTCGGGATCATCGTCCATTACAGCCGCCGCATGCGCGATCTCGATGCCGAGCACGAATCTGAAATCGACCCGGAATAAGGCATGCTGCTGTTTCTGATCGGTGCCCTGCGGGCCATCGTCGAAATGCTCGGTCTGGCCTTGCTCGGCCTGGCGGCCATGAGCGTGCTGGCCGGTAGCCGACGCCACGACAATGCGATCTACCGCCTGTTTGAACTGCTGACCCGCGCGCCGCGCCGACTGGTCGCCGCGATTCTGCCCGCATCGACCCCCGCCGTTGTCAGCGGTGTGTTGTGTTTCGTCCTGTTGTTCGTGATCTGGATAGGCCTGGCCTTGTGGCGCCTGACCCTGGTCTGACGATCAGGCCGGCAGTTGCTGGCGCAATTGGTCCAGTGCGGCGACCAGTTGGTGGGCAGTTTCGTTGAGTTCGGGCAACAGCAGGTCGGCCGAGTCACCGAGTCCGTTCTGGCTCAATTCGACAATTTCGTTGGCCAGATCGTGGAAACGCTGGTGGGTCTCGGTCAATGCCGCCGAAACGCCGGCCTGGTTGGCGAGCAGCCTGTCCAGCATGCAGCCGCGATGTTCCGATAGCGGCATGTCGGCATAGTTGCCGCCGGCAAAGGCATTGAGAAACTGGCGACGCCACGTGTTGTGCAGGCGAATGGCTTCATCGATGTCGATGCGCTTCATGAGTGCTTATCCCCGGTGTGAAATGGCCGCTGTCGGCGGTTCTGTTCTCTCAAGCCGCCATTATGCCGCAGGCGCCGCCCGACGCCACGACTCCGGGGAAAAAGCCTTTAGCGGCGATTCAGCCGGACATGGCTGCTGCGCCGCCAGCACGCCGGCCGGTTCAGTTCTGAGAGATCAGGGCCGCGCTGGCCGAAGATGGCGTGGGCAATCGCCAGTTTTCTCTGTTCTTCTTCGGAAATGCCGGCGATCAGGTCGAACCATTTCTGCAGTTGTTTCATGATTTAGCCCCTTTTGATGTACTGTATAGAAAATCAGTGTTCGTAGATTACCGAACTACTGTTTTCTTGTACAGTATTTTTTTGGGGGCTGCGCTCAGGTCGACCGCTTTGCCTTCTTCAACGATATCGTGATCAGGAAAGGAAATTCCGGGTCGGCAGACCAGGCTACACGGAAACCCTCGCCAAGCGCTTGTGCGATCCAGGCGGTCAATGCTTTGCGGTCGACGGCTTCGCAGCGCAGATCGGCGACGATCACGCCGCCGTCTTCGTATACGGGGAAGTCCGAACAGCCCGCCGGCTTGATTGGCTGCCCATAGACGCTGCACGATGCGGTCGCCTCGTTGAAAGCAGGGCAGGGCTTGCCGTGTGCGTAGTACAAGCCGTTGGCGGCACGGATTTCCTGGGGGCCCTGGCCGGTTGCCAGCCGTCGATCGAAGGTCGCGCGCGGCTCCTCGATCCGCCAGAAGGTGCGGACCTGCTTCCACTCGAGTTCAAGCACCAGCGGATCGAGACGGCAGCATGAGTTCGAGCATTGCGGGCAATGCGGGATCACAACACTGGCCTGGTAGGCGGCAGCTGCGTCGGCGAGTTCGTCGGCCAGACGACGGGGCGTGGTGCGTGGGGGCATTGGCGAGGAGCGGTTGCTGTTTGGGATCGGACGCACAGTGTACATGGCCGGGGCGTGTCTGTTGTCTTGTAAAGATGCCTGCGTCGGCTGTCCGGGCTGGAAGATTTCCGGAAATGGTGTAAAGTAAGGGTGCAATCCTCTATCAGGAGAAGATCATGGAAGTCGCATCTGTAGGCGCATCCGGTGCGTATGCCAACAACAGCATTCAGTCCGCACGTCCCCAGCCTGCTCAGGAGCAGCAACAGGTCGAGCGGCGCGAGCAGCAGGCACGTCCGGACCAGCAGGTTCAGCAAACTGAAGAAACGGCACGCCCGGTAATCAATGCCCAAGGGCAGGAGACGGGGCGTCTGGTCAATACGACCGCCTGACCATTTCCCGCCTGGCGCGGGTGATTTGTAAGTGAGGTAATTGCGATGATTCCGGGTGCGCAAGGCGCAAGTTCGGCGGCGTGGGGGCAGTTGCAGATGCAGCAGGCCCAGCGCAATGCCGAGCAGGCCGAACAGCGTGCGCGGGCCTTGCAGTCACAGGCCAGAAGTGCTCAGCAGGACGCGGAGCGCGCTCAGGAAAATGCGCGGCAACTGCAGACCAGTTCGGTGCAGGCGCGTAGCGATGCGGATAGCGCGCGACGCAATGTTTCCTCGCTGGAATCGCTGGGACAGGTGAATAACCAGCTCGGCGAGTTGCGCAACCAGATTTCGGCGGTGCTTGAACCGAGAGAACCGGTTGTGGCTGCGCCCGCCTATACCAATGCCGAAGGCCAGGCGACCGGTACCTTGATCAATACGGTGGCCTGAGTTCATCTGCTCAGGGTCTGTCAGGGCGCTTCGGCGCTTTTTTTTCGGGTTTTTTTCAGGAGTCTCTGGTGCTGGAAAATCATTGGTGTGCCTCGGTCGATGCGACGATACAGTTGCGTACCGGCTGCAATCCGCTCGAGAAGCATGGTCCGCAGGCCGTTGTGGTTCATGCCGACGCCTGGGCGCCGATGGATGCCATCGCGGATCCGCATGACATCGGCCAGGTGGTCGATTACGAGGTGATCTTCCTGGCGATCCGCCGCCTTGAGCAGAATGCGCATTGCGAATGCCTGGAGTCGAGCATCCTCGAAGTGATGGACGCCATATTCTCCATTTCGCCGGTCAGTTCGGCCTTCGTTTCGATGCACAAGCCTCACGTCTACAACGGGCAGGCGACGCCGGCCATTTCCCTGTCGATGACCCGGATGCAATGGCAGAAGATGCGCAAGTGATCGCCGCCATCGGTGCGGTTGCCGCCAACGGCGTGCTCGGCCTGGACAACTGGTTGCCCTGGGATATTCCCGAGGAACTGGCCTGGTTCGAGAAGCAGGTTGCCGGTGCGGCCCTGGTCATCGGCCGGCTGACTTACGAGTCGATGGATGTCGTGCCGCCGGATTCCTTCATCGTTTCGCGCCAGGCCGATCTTGCCTTGCGTCCGGGCTGTCATCGGGTGGCTTCGGTGGAGGAGGGCTTGTGCCGGGCACTGGCCACCGGCAAACCGGTCTTCGTGATCGGCGGCGCATCGGTCTATGCAGCAGCCTGGCCCTATTGCCGCTATTTTTACCTGACCCGGATCGAACGCGATTTCGCCGGCGATACGCGCTTTCCCGACGAAATTCCTCTGGCCAGTTGGCAGTTGCGCAGCGAGCGTGTCGAACATTACCGGGAACGGAAGAGCGGCACCGTCGTGGCTTGCCGTTTTCTTCAGTACGAGCAGGCCAGTCCGCGCGTACCGGATGCAGGCTGATTGATGTTTGCGCATTGTCTGAGCACAATGGCGGCAAATACAAGAAAAGGATGATGCATTGATGATCTGGCGCTGGCTTGTCGATCGCCTCACGCTCCCGGCAAAGCTGGCGGGCGAGTTGCAGCGCAGTCGTCAACAACTGCAGGAAATCCAGCGCCTGGCCGGAATCGGCAGTTGGGAACTCGATCTGGAGAAGAACGAATTATCCTGGTCGGACGAGCTTTACCGGATTTTCGAGATCGATCCGGCGCAGGGGCCGGCACATTACGAACATTTCCTGCAACTGGTCCACGAAGAAGACCGGGAACGTGTCGATCAAGCCTATCAGGCTGCGCTGGCCGCCCGACAGCCTTACGAGGTCGAGCACCGGATGGTGATGCCCGATGGCCGGGTCAAGCAGATCAGGGAGCGCGGCGAAACCTTCTACGACGAGGCGGGCAAGCCGTTGCGGTCCATCGGTACGGCGCAGGACATCACCGACATCCGCCTCCTGGAATCCCAGATGCAATTGCTGGGCAGCGCTTTTCACCACAGCGGTGAAGCAATCATGATCACCGATCACAATAACCGGATCCTGACGGTGAATGCGGCGTTCACCATGCTTACCGGTTACTCCCAGGAGGAGGTTGCCGGGCAGGACCCACGTATGCTGTCTGCCGGTCGTACCAGCCGGGAGGATTACAAGCGGATGTGGGCCGCGATCAAGGAAAAGAGCTTCTGGCAGGGCGAAATCTGGGATCGCCGCAAGGATGGCGGGGTGTATCCGAAATGGCTGTCGGTCTCGGTGATACGCGACGAGCAGGGCGACATCCGCTACCACATCGCGCATTTCACCGATGTGTCGACCGAGCGGGCGACCGAAGCCAAGATCCACTACATGGCGCATCACGACATGCTGACCGGGCTGAACAACCGTTTCAGCCTCAAGGACCGGCTGGAGCATGCGCTGGCCGTGGCGCGCCGCGAATCGGCGCGGGTGGCGCTGCTGTTCATCGATCTCGACCGCTTCAAGGTCATCAACGATACCCTTGGCCATCACGTCGGCGACGAGTTGCTCATCCATGTCAGCCGGCGCTTGCGTCAGTGCGTGCGCGAAAGCGATCTGGTCGCGCGCCTGGGGGGCGACGAGTTCGTCGTGATGCTGAGCGGCATCGAACATTCCTCATCGGTGGCGATGGTTGCCGAGAAGCTGGTGATGCGCGTCGGCGAGCCTTATCCGGTTGGGGCCCACACCTTGTACACCACGCCCAGTATCGGCATCGCCATCTACCCGATGGACGGCGAGGACGGCGAGACGCTGATGCGCAATGCCGACGCGGCGATGTATCACGCCAAATCGGCCGGGCGGAACAACTTCCAGTTCTTCGATGCCAAGATGAACGAGGCGGCAGTCGAGCGTCTGGGCATCGAGCATGCGCTGCGTCTGGCGCTGGGCCGGGATGAGTTCCGGCTGCACTTCCAGCCGATCATCGACCTGCGTACCGGCAAGGTTTCATGCGTCGAGGCGTTGATCCGCTGGCAGCACCCCGAGCGTGGTCTGCTGGCGCCGGGCATGTTCATCGGGGTTGCCGAGGAAACCGGCTTGATCCAGCCGATCGGCGACTGGGTCATCTGGGCGGCATGTCGCCAGTTGGCTGCCTTCCGCGAAGCCGGGCTGACCGGAATCAAGATGGCGATCAACATCTCGGCGATCCAGATGCGCAACAGCGACCTGTCGGTGCTGGCGCGCGGGGTGATCGAGGCCTATTCGCTGCCGCCGGGCGATCTGGTGTTCGAGATCACCGAGTCGGTGGCGATGGAACACCCCGATGAAACGGTGCGCGTACTCGACCTGCTGCGCGACATGGGCGTCAGCCTGGCGCTGGACGATTTCGGTACGGGCTATTCGTCATTGAGTTACCTACGCATGTTTGCCCTCGACAAGCTCAAACTGGACCGCTCCTTCGTCGAGGAAATCGGTCAGGATGTCGATGGCCAGGTGATTTGCGATGCCACCATCGGCCTCGCGCACAATCTCGGTCTGACGCTGGTCGCCGAAGGCGTTGAGACCGAGGCGCAACTCGACTACCTGCGCGCCCGCGGTTGCGATCTGGTGCAGGGCTACCTGTTCAGCAAGCCTTTGCCGGCCGAGCAGGTCATGGAATTCATCCGCCAGCGCAACGCCTGATTTCTTACCCGAGTTTTTCAGTCAACAAAGTGCTTGCCAATTGCCGCCGCTTTTTCTATGATTCAAACGAACGTATGAATTGTGGAGTCGTAGATGGCAGAAGCGCGCAACACCGATACCCGCGAACGCATCCTTGATGTCGCCGAGCGCCTGTTCATGGCGCATGGCTATGACGGTACCTCGATGCGCCAGATTACCGGCGAGGCCGGCGTCAATCTGGCCGCGGTCAATTACCACTTCGGTTCCAAGGAATCGCTGATCCAGGAAGTCTTCCGTCGTCGTCTCGACTGGTTGAACGAGGAGCGCATGCGCGTCCTCGATCGCCTGGAAGCCGAAGCGGGCGGTCAGCCGGTCAAGCCGTCGCTGATCGTCGATGCCTTTTTTGGCACGCTGCTGCGCATGGCCGAGGACGATGCGCGCGGCGGCATGACTTTCCTGCGTCTGCTCGGGCGGACGCTGACCGAGCCGTCGGAATTCATCCGTGCCTTCCTCGCCCACGAGTACAAGGAGGTCATGGACCGCTTCAAGGAAGCGCTGTTCCGGGCGCTGCCCGATGTGCCCAAGGCCGAGATCGTCTGGCGCTTCCATTTCATGCTCGGCGCCACCTCGTACGCCATCGCCGGGACCGACGCGCTGCGCCTGGTCACCGACTGGCAGATCGAGGAGGAAGACTCGGTAGACCGTCTCGACCGCCTGGTGCCGCGCCTGATGTCCTTCCTCATCGGCGGTCTGCGCGCGCCTCTGCCGCAATTCGATCAATCCGGCCGCTAAGCCCGGATCCAAATAAGAAAATACCAAGGAGACATGCATGTTCGATAACACCATCCCTCTGCTCGGGGTACTTGCCCTGGTGGTTTTGGCCGGGCTGATCACGGTGCGGCCCCTACGCCGCGCCGTGATCACCCGGTCCATTTTTTCCGCCTACCGCAAGGTTCTCCCGCAGATGTCCGACACCGAGCGCGACGCGCTCGAAGCCGGCACCGTCTGGTGGGAGGGCGAGCTTTTCCAGGGCAAGCCCGACTGGCGGAAACTGCACGCCTACCCGGTGCCGAAACTGACCGCCGAGGAGCAATCCTTCCTCGACAAGGAATGCGAGGAAGCCTGCCGCCTGGTCGACGACTGGAAAGTCACCCACGAACTCTATGACCTGCCGAACGAAGCCTGGCGCTACATCAAGGATAAAGGCTTCCTCGGCATGATCATCCCGAAGAAGTACGGCGGCCTGGAGTTTTCCGCCTACGCCCATTCGCAGGTGGTGACCAAGCTGTCGACGCGTTCCTCCGCGCTGTCGGTGTCGGTGATGGTGCCGAACTCGCTCGGCCCGGCCGAATTGCTGCTGCATTACGGCACCGAGGAACAGAAGAACCACTATCTGCCGCGCCTGGCCAAGGGCATCGAGGTGCCGGCTTTCGCGCTGACCAGCCCGTGGGCCGGTTCCGATGCGGCATCGATTCCGGATTCCGGCGTCGTCTGCAAGGGCATGTATCAGGGCAAGGAAGTGCTCGGCATGCGCGTTTCCTGGGACAAGCGCTACATCACGCTGGCGCCGGTGTGCACGGTGTTCGGCCTGGCCTTCCATCTGTACGACCCGGACGGTCTGCTCGGCGACAAGAAACATATCGGCATCACCTGCGCGCTGGTGCCCTACGATCATCCGGGGGTCGATACCGGTCGCCGCCACTTCCCGCTCAACGCCATGTTCATGAACGGCCCGACACGCGGCAAGGAAGTCTTCATGCCGCTCGACTTCATCATCGGCGGCCCGGCTATGGCCGGTCAGGGCTGGCGCATGCTGATGGAGTGCCTGGCGGCCGGGCGTTCGATCTCGCTGCCGTCGTCGAACACCGGCATGGCGCAGATGACGGCGCGCGCCGTCGGCGGTTACGCCCGTGTCCGCTCGCAGTTCAAGATGGCGGTCGGCAAGTTCGAAGGCGTCGAGGAAGCGCTGACCCGCATCGGCGCCTACACTTACATGATGGACGCGGTGCGCAAGATGACGGCCGGCGCCGTCGATCTCGGCGAGAAGCCGTCGGTGGTTTCGGCCATCGCCAAGTACCACGTCACCGAGCGCGCCCGCGTCGTCGTCAACGACGGCATGGACGTCATCGGCGGCAAGGGCATCTGCCTCGGCCCGTCGAATTTCCTCGGCCGCGCCTACCAGCAGATTCCGGTGGCGATCACCGTCGAAGGCGCCAACATCCTGACCCGTTCGCTGATCATCTTCGGTCAGGGCGCGATTCGCTGCCATCCTTACCTGCTGCCGGAAATGCGCGCCGCGCAGAACCCGGACGTCCGCCAGGGGCTGGTCGATTTCGACCGGGCGTTGTTCGGCCACATCGGCTTCACCGTGAAGAACGGCTGGCGCGCTTTCCGCCAGGGCCTGACCGGTTCGCACTTCGTCACGGTCAACACCGACGTGGCGCCGGAAATGAAGCGTTACTACCAGCAACTGACGCGCTTCTCGGCGGCTTTTGCCTTCCTCTCCGACGTCTCGCTGCTGGTCCTCGGCGGCAGCGTCAAGCGCCGCGAAAAGCTGTCGGCGCGCCTCGGTGACATCCTGGCGCAGATGTATCTGATTTCCTGCACGCTCAAGCGTTACGAGGCCGAAGGCCGCAAGAAGGAAGACGCGCCGCTCGCCCACTGGGCGATCTGGGACGCGATGTACAAGGCGCAGCAAGCCTTCGACGGCGTCATCGCCAACTTCCCGGTGCGCTTCATCGCCGCCGCCGTCAATCGCATCGTCTTCCCCTGGGGTCATCCCTATGTCGTGCCCTCCGACGAGGTCGGCCACCAGGTGGCGAAGGCGCTGATCGCGCCGTCGGCCACGCGTGACCGGCTGACCGCCGAGTGCTACCTGCCGTTGCAGGAAAACGAACCGGTTGGCGCCATCGAACTGGCCCTCAAGGCAACGCTGGAAGCCGAGCAGATCGAGGCCAAGATCCGCGCCGCCGAGAAGGATGGGCGCTTCGAGGGCAATCCGCAGGCCAACGTCCGCGACATCGCCATCGTCGCCTTCGAGGCCGGGGTCATCAACGCCGCCGAATACGAGGTGATGAAGCGACGCAACCACCTGCGCGACATCGTCGTCCGTGTCGATGACTTCCCGTTCGACTACGGCGTGGCCACGGCCAACAAGCCGGCTGACGACCGGATGGCTGCCTGATGAAAACGATCTACGTGGTCGACGGCGCCCGCACGCCGTTCCTGAAAGTGCAGAAAGGGCCGGGGCCATTCGCCGCCTCCGACCTGGCGACCCAGGCCGGTCGTGCGCTGCTGTTGCGCCAGCCTTTCCTGCCATCCGATCTCGACGAGGTCATCCTCGGCTGTGCCGCTCCGTCGCCGGACGAAACCAACATCGGCCGCATGGTTGCGCTGCGTCTCGGTTGCGGCAAGAAGGTGCCGGGCTGGACGGTGATGCGCAATTGCGCCTCCGGCATGCAGGCCATCGACTCGGCCATTGCCAACATCCAGTGCGGCCGTTCGCAACTGGTGCTGGCCGGCGGCGTCGATGCCCTGTCGCGGGCGCCGCTGCTCTATTCGGACACGATGGTGCGCTGGTTCGCCGGCATGATGGGCATGCGCACGATGGGGCAGAAACTCGGCCATTTCCTCAAGCTGCGGCCGGCCGCGCTGCTGACGCCGGTGATCGGCCTGATGAAGGGCCTGACCGACCCGGTGGTCGGCCTGCTGATGGGCCAGACCGCAGAAAACCTGGCCTGGAAGTTTGGCATCAGCCGCCAGCAGATGGACGAATTCGCCGTGCGCAGCCACCAGCGCGCCATTGCCGCCCGTGCGGCCGGCCACCTCGGCGAGATCGTGCCGCTGGTCGATGGCAACGGCAAGGTCTATGCGGAGGACGATGGCGTGCGCGCCGATGCCACGCTGGCCGGGATGGCCAAGCCGAGCCCGTTCTTCGACAAGAAATACGGCAACATCACCGCCGCCAACAGCTCGCAGATCACCGACGGCGCTGCCTGGGTGCTGCTGGCCTCGGCAGAAGCGGTGGAAAAATGGGGGCTGCAGCCCATCGGCAAGCTCGTGGACAGCCAGTGGTCCGGGCTGGAACCGGAACAGATGGGCCTCGGCCCGGTGCATGCCTCGACGCCGATCCTGCAGCGCCACGGCCTTCAGCTTTCCGACATCGATTACTGGGAACTCAACGAAGCCTTTGCCGCGCAGGTGCTCGGCTGCCAGGCGGCGTGGAAGGACGAAGCCTACTGCCGCGAGCAACTCGGTCTCGACGGCGCCCTGGGCAGCATTCCCGAGGATCGGCTCAACGTCGATGGTGGCGCGGTTTCGATCGGGCATCCGGTCGGCGCTTCGGGTGCGCGCATCGTCCTGCACCTGCTGCATGTGCTGCGGCGTAACCAGGCAAAACGCGGTGTCGCGACCATCTGCATCGGCGGCGGTCTCGGCGGTGCCATGCTGGTGGAGGCCTGCTGATCATGAAACACTGGCAACTCAACAAGGAAGAATCCGGCATCGCCGTCGCCGTGCTCGATCGCGCCGGAGAAAGCACCAACGCGTTGTCGGCCGAAGTGATGGCCGAATTCGCGCAGATTCTCGACCAGCTCGACCTCTATCCGCCCAAGGGGCTGATTGTCCGTTCGGGCAAGGCGGCCGGTTTCATCGCCGGCGCCGACATCGGCGAATTCTCGCAACTTGATACGCCGGAAAAGGGCAGGGCGCTGGTCGCGCGCGGCTGGGAGCTGTTCAACCGGCTGGCGGCGGTCAAATATCCGACGCTGGCGCTGGTCCGCGGTCACTGCTTGGGCGGCGGCCTCGAACTGGCGCTGGCCTGCCGCTACATCCTGACCGTCGACGAACCGGGCACCAAGCTGGCGCTGCCGGAAGTCATGCTCGGCATCTTCCCCGGCTGGGGCGGCATGCTGCGTCTGCCGCAGCGGGTCGGTCCGGCGGCGGCGCTCGATCTGATGCTGACCGGCAAGTCGCTGGACGCCAAACGGGCGCGCAACCTGGGGCTGGCCGACGAATGCGTGCCGCCGCGCGTCATGGAAATGGCCGCGCACAAGCTGCTGCTGTCGAACCGCTCGCGTCGCCCGCTGCCTTTCGTGCAGAAGCTGCTGGCCGGCCCGCTGAAAGCGGTCGTCGCCAACGGCGCGCGCAAGCAGGTGGCGAAGAAGGCGCGTCCGGAACACTACCCGGCGCCCTACGCGATCATCGACCTGTGGCAGAAGCACGACGGCAACGCACTGGCGGCGCCGGCCGTCGTCGACCGCATCATCCAGTCACCGACGGCGAAGAACCTGCTGCGCGTCTTCCATCTGCAGGAACGCCTCAAGGGCTTCGGCAAGGACGGCGATTTCGTCGCGCAACACGTGCATGTCGTCGGTGCCGGTGTCATGGGCGGCGACATCGCCGCCTGGTGTGCCCTGCGCGGCCTGACGGTGACGCTCCAGGACCAGTCGGTCGAGCGCATCGCCCCGGCGATCAAGCGGGCGCATGCGCTGTTCAAGAAGAAGCTGCGCGATCCGCTGCGCGCCCGTGCCGCCTTCGACCGCCTGATTCCCGATCCGGCCGGCGCCGGTGCAGTCCGCGCCGACGTGGTCATCGAGGCGATTTTCGAGAACGTCGAGGCCAAGCACGCGCTGTTCCGCAGCCTCGAGCCGCGGATGAAGCCGGGTGCGGTGCTTGCCACCAACACCTCCAGCCTGCGCCTGGAAGACCTGCGCACGGCGCTGGTCCGACCGGAGCGCCTGGTCGGCATCCACTTCTTCAATCCGGTGGCGATGATGCCGCTGGTCGAGGTGGTCGAGGCCGACGGCGCCGATCCGGCGATGGTTCGTGCCGCTTGCGCCTTCGTCAAACAGATCGACAAGCTGCCGCTACCGGTGAAGAGCGCGCCCGGTTTCCTGGTCAATGCGGTGCTCGCGCCCTACATGCTGGCGGCGATGCGTGCGGTCGACGACGGCGTTTCCCCGGAAACGGTGGACGCAGCCATGCTCGCTTTCGGCATGCCGATGGGACCGATCGAACTGATCGATACGGTCGGCCTCGACATCGCCATGGCGGCCGGTCAGCAGCTGGCCGGCGGCGCCGAGGCGCCCCGTTGCCTGCTGACCCGGGTCGAGCGCCAGCAACTGGGCAAGAAATCCGGTCAGGGTTTCTACGCATGGAAGGATGGCAAACCGGTCAAGGCCGTTGCCGCCGCTGTGCCGCCGGGGTTGGCCGAAAAATTGGTCAAGCCATTGGTCGACCGTACGCAGGCGTTGGTTCGCGACGGCGTCATTGTCGATGCCGATCTGGCCGATGCGGGCGTAATATTCGGTACCGGGTTTGCACCTTTTACCGGTGGGCCAATCAAATTTTCGCTGGATTCGGGGACGTCATCCCGAAAGGAGTCCATGTAGTCAGCAGTGGGTAGCAAGCAGGGTGGTTTTAGCAGTGCGATGCCGGCAGAAGATCGGCACGTACGTTTCCGGAAGTCTGGAAATTGGTAGTCAAAACTCGTAGCGGACGTGATCGGTATCCCCGATCTGATAAACAGGAGGAGATTAGGATGAGACAAAAAACAGGAAGTTCGTGCTATCCGCGGTTCCGGCGTACCACGCTCGGCACCGCGGTGGCGATCGCCTTGGCGGCTGGTTCGACGTCGGTCATGGCGTTCGAATTCAAGTCGGGCGAAGTGAGCGGCAGTTTCGACACGACGGTTTCGCTGGGCTCGCTCTGGCGAATGGAGGGGCGCGAAAAATCGCTGATCAGCATTGCCAATGGCGGAACTTCCCGCGATCCCAATTCGGATGACGGCAACCTGCGCTACAAGCGTGGCGAACTGGTGTCGACCACGCTCAAGGCGACACACGATCTCGAACTGAAGTACCGTAATTTCGGTGCCTTCGTTCGTGGCTCGTATTTCTACGACCCGACGATCCGCGGCAAGGACAGCCTGACCCGAGACGCCCGTGATGTGCTCGGCTCCGATGGCGAGATCCTTGATGCCTACGTACGCGGCACCTTCAGTGTCGGCGACCGCAACCTGAACCTTCGCCTGGGCAAGCAGGTGGTCAGCTGGGGCGAGAGTACCTTCATCCAGAACGGCATCAACATCCTCAACCCGATCAACGTCAGCCGTCTGCGCGCGCCGGGCTCGGAACTGAAGGAGGGCTTCATTCCGACCATGATGGCCTACGCGTCGCAGGAACTGACCGACAACCTGTCGGTCGAGGTAGCGATCCTGGCCGAGTGGGAGAAGACCAAGATCGATCCGGCTGGCTCGTTCTTCAGTACCAATGATTTTGTTTCCGAGGGCGGTAATCGCGCCTTCACCGGATTTGGGCGGCGCAACGATCTCAACGGCGCTACCGGCATCATCGGCGGTGCCGGCAATGCGACGGCTCAGCTTTGGGCGCCCCGCTCAAAGGATCGCGAGGCCAGCAATGATGGGCAGTATGGTATTGCCTTTCGCTATTTCGCACCTGCATTGAACAACACCGAGTTCGGTTTTTACCACGCCAACTATCACAGCCGTACTCCCTATATTTCCGGTTATCGTGGTGGTGTGACTGCGGCCGAGACGGTGGTTCCCGGATGTACCGTGTTCAATGTCCCGGCGGGTGTCCCCGGTGGGTGTAACGTGCAGGCTGGCACCTATTTCGTCGAGTATCCGGAAGACATCAAGCTCTGGGGCCTCAGCTTCAACACCACGGGGCCGGCGGGTATCGCGCTGCAAGGCGAATACTCGTATCGCCCCAATCAGCCAATGCAACTGCCCTCGGCCGATCTGCTACTCGCTGCTGTTGGTCTGGCCAATCAGCTGACCAGTACCAACGGGGCAGCGGCGGCGGCCGTGCCGTTCGGTACGGAAATCAGCGGTTATCGGCGAGTCAAGATGCATCAGGTGCAGATGACCGGCACCAAGGCCTTCGGTCCCACTCTCGGTGCCGAGCAACTGGTGGTCGTCGGGGAAGTCGGTTATACCCGCCTGGAACTGCCGTCCAACCTGAAATTTGCCGCACCGGGATGCCACCTGCCGCAGGTGGGTTCGTCGACCGCGACGTCCAATGGCAGCACCTCGTCGGGTTGCTTTGCTACGGAAAACTCCTGGGGTTACCGCCTGGTCGGCCGCTTGGATTATCCGAATGCGATTGGCTCCGTAACCGTCTCGCCGCGACTGGCTTTCTCGCATGACGTGGATGGCCGCAGCCCGACCTTCAACGAGGGTGCAAAGGCGCTGACCCTGGGTTTCGGCTTCAACTATCGTCAGAATTGGCAGGCGGATATTGCCTACACCGCTTTCTTTGGCGGCAAGAAGGTTTCGGGAGTTGATCCTGCCGCCGTTCCGGCCGGTCAGGTGGCAAGCTACGCCAGCCATACCAACCCCATGGTTGACCGCGATTTCCTGTCGATCAGCCTGAGCTACTCGTTCTGATCTGCACCAACGACAAGACACCAGGAGACATAGAACATGAAAAGAACCCTATCCATGCTGAGCACCGCGCTCGTTCTGGCTTTTGCCGGGACGGCCGTGCACGCCCAGGTATCGGCAGCCGATGCCGCCAAGCTGGGCAAGAGCCTGACGCCGATGGGCGCCGAGGCAGCGGGTAATGCGGCGGGCACGATCCCGGCCTGGACCGGCGGCCTGACCAAGCCGGTCGCCGGTCATGTGCCGGGCGGCCACTATCCCGATCCGTTCGCAGCGGACAAGCCCTTGTTCACCATCGATGCCAGCAACGCCGACAAGTACAAGGCACAGCTGACGCCGGGCCAGATCGCGATGCTCAAGAAGTATCCGACCTGGAAGATGAACGTCTACCCGACGCAGCGCAGCGCGACCTTCCCGAAGGCCAATCTGGACGACACGATGGCCAACGCCACCCGCGCCAAACTGGTCAGCGGCGGTGCCGGCGTGACCGGAACCACCGGCGGTGTTCCCTTCCCGATTCCCAAGGATGGCCTGGAAGCGATCTGGAACACGGTCATGCGCTACAAGGGCGATACCTATGCGATGAACTGGAGCCAGGCGGCAGTGACGCGCGACGGCGCCTATACGCCGGTGCGCTTCGAGTACGAGTATGACTTTTCCTACGGCAACCTGACCAAGCCGGAGAAGGACCGCGAGCCGAACAAGCTGGTGAACTTCCTGCAGACGGTGACGGCACCGGCCCGCCTGGCCGGCCAGATCCTGCTGGTGCACGAAACGGTGGACCAGTTGAAGGAGCCGCGTACCGCGTGGACCTACAATCCGGGCCAGCGTCGTGTCCGTCTGGCGCCGAACGTCGCCTACGACAATCCGGGCACGGCCGCCGACGGTCTGCGCACCAACGACGATTTCGGCATGTTCAACGGCGCCACCGACCGCTACAACTGGAAGCTGGTCGGCAAGCAGGAGCTGTTCGTTCCGTACAACTCCTACAAGCTGTCCGGCAACCAGGTGAAGATGGCCGACGTCCTGCGTCCGGGCCACATCAACCCGGATCATGCACGTTATGAGCTGCACCGCGTCTGGGTGGTCGAGGCGACCTTGAAGGAAGGCACCAGCCACATCTACAAGAAGCGCACCTTCTATATCGATGAAGACAGCTGGATGATCATGGTCTCCGACAAGTACGACGCACGCGGCGAGTTGTGGCGTGTTTCGGAACAGCATGCGATCAACTTCTACGACGTGCCGATGTTCTACGGCACCATCGAAGTGCACCATGACCTGCAGTCCGGTCGTTACCTGGCGATGGGCTTGCGCAACGACGAACCCAAGGTCTGGGAAAAGACCAAGCGCAGCGCGGCGGACTTCACGCCGGCCGGCCTGCGTGGCATCGGAACGCGCTAAGCGCTGACCGGCCTGGGCTTCCTGCGGGGCGAAATCGGCCCCGCAGGACAGCCTGCATGCCAACTTCCGGGAATCTTCATGAACAAAAGCATAGGTTTGATCTTTGCCGTTTTCGTTGCGTTGTCCGTCAGCTATGCCTTCTCGGCACGCAAGGGGCCGCCGATGCCGGCCACCGAAATCACCCTGAACAACGCCTTGCTGCTTGATACGCAGCGCGCCGGCCAGCGCCTGGTTGCGGTCGGCGAGCGCGGTTACATCTTCATTTCCGACGACGAGGGCGGCGCCTGGCGCCGGGTGCCCAGCGGCGTCGAAACGACCCTGAATGCCGTCGCCTTTGCCGACCTGCTCGGCATTGCCGTCGGTCACGATGCCGCGATCGTGCGCAGCGACGATGGCGGCCAGACCTGGAAAGCGGTTTTCAGTGCGCCGGAACAGCTGCGTCCCTTGCTCGACGTCGCTTTCGTCAGTCCGCAGCACGTGCTGGCCATCGGCGCCTACGGTGCCGTCTTCGAAAGCACCGACGGCGGTTTGAACTGGAACGAACGCCAGATCGTCGACGGCGACCGTCACTTCAACGCCCTGGCCCGTCTGGCCGACGGCACCCTGATGATCGCCGGCGAGGCCGGCACCTTGCTGCGCTCGAACGATGGCGGTGCCAACTGGGAAATTCTGCCGCCGGCCTACGCCGGCTCGTATTTCGGCATCCAGCCGCTGGCCCAGGGTGGCGTGCTGGTCTATGGCATGCGCGGCACGGTGCTGCGCAGCGACGACCGTGGCGACAGCTGGCAAACGCTGACCAGCGAGGGCGCCGGTTCGCTGTTCGGCAGCACCATGACGACCGACGGCAGCATCGTGCTGGTCGGCCAGAACGGCACCGTACTCGGCAGCCGTGACGGCGGTACGTCGTTCAAGCGGTTGCCGGTGCAGGGCAGCCGCCTGTGGACGGCGGCGGTACCGGCGCCGGTCGCCGGCGAGGCAATGATTTTCGGCGAAGGCGCTGTTGCCCGTGTCGATGCGGCAAGCGGAGAAAAACAATGAAAACGAATTCCGTCGTAACCGCCATCGGCCAGGTCCTGTTCGGCTGGCGACGCAGCTTCCTGGCGCTGTTCGTGCTGATCACCCTGGCGCTCAGCTGGTCGGCGACCCAGTTGCGGGTCGATGCGGGTTTCCAGAAGATGATCCCGCTCAAGCATGAATACATGCAGACCTTCACCGAGTACCAGAAGACCTTCGGCGGCGCCAACCGCGTGCTGCTGGCGCTGCGTATCGACGAAGGCGACATCTACACGCCCGAGTTCTTCGCCACGCTCAAGGCAGTCACCGACGAGGTCTTCTTCCTGCCCGGTGTCGAACGCGCTTCGGTGACGTCGCTGTTCACCCCCAACGTCCGCTTCATCGAAGTCGTCGAGGATGGCTTTGCCGGCGGCAACGTGATTCCCGCCGATTTCGCCGGCACCCCGGAAGACCTTGAAGAGGTTCGCGCCAACGTGCTCAAGTCGGGACGCGTCGGTCGCCTGGTGTCGAACGATTTCAAGGGCGCGCTGGTCAGCGCCGAACTGCTCGAAGTCGATCCGTCGACCGGTGCCCGCCTCGATTACGCGGCGGTCGCCGGCAAGCTCGAGGAAATCCGCAGCCGCCATCAGAAGGACGGCGTCACCGTGCACATCATCGGGTTCGCCAAGGCGGTCGGCGACATCACCGAGGGCGCGCGTGCGGTCCTGCTTTTCTTCCTGGTCGCCTTCGTGATCACGGCGGTGCTGCTCTATCTGTATTCCGGTTCGGCGAAGCTGACGGCGGTCGCGCTGATCTGCGCGATGATCCCGGTGATCTGGCTGCTCGGCCTGCTGCCGCTGCTCGGCTACGGCATCGACCCGATGTCG
>DKNF01000206.1:32543-33323 GCA_002470165.1 Betaproteobacteria bacterium UBA7395
CTACGGCATCGACCCGATGTCGATCCTGGTGCCTTTCCTGATCTTCTCGATCGGCGTCAGCCACGCGGTGCAGATGACCAACGCCTGGCAGCTCGAAGTGATCGGCGGCGCCGACGGCCTGACCGCCGCGCACAAGTCCTTCCTCAAGCTGTTCATGCCCGGGGCGATGGCCCTGCTGGCCAATGCGCTCGGTTTCATGGTCATCCTCTACATCGAGATCGACATGGTCCGCGAACTGGCGATCACCGCCAGCCTGGGCGTCGCGCTGATGATCGTGACCAACAAGATGCTGCTGACCATCCTGCTGTCGTGGATGGACCTGTCGCCCGGCGAGCGGCAACGCTCGGCCGGCCGCAAGAACAGCGGTGACTGGTTGTGGGTGTGGTTGAAGCGTGCCGCCGCGCCGCGGCCGGCGCTGAGCCCGCCGCGCGATGGTCCTCAACTGGGTCTGGGTCGCCTTCATCCTGGTCGGCTTCGCCGTCGCGCTGGTCAAGCTGGCGCAGGGCGACGTCACGATCTTCACGAAGATCCTCACCGGGCTGTTCGACACCGCGAAGGTCGGCTTCGACATCTCGCTGGGGCTGGTCGGCATCATGAGCCTGTGGCTGGGCATCATGAAGATCGGCGAGCGCGCCGGGATGATCGCGCTCTTCGCGCGCGCCATCGACCCGCTGTTCCGGCGCATCTTCCCGGACGTCCCGCGGGCGCACCCGGCGGGCGGCAGCATCGTGATGAACTTCAGCGCCAACATGCTGGGGCTGGACAACGCCGCCACGCCGC
>DKNF01000244.1 GCA_002470165.1 Betaproteobacteria bacterium UBA7395
CGCCTCGGCCGTGACCAGACCGGTACCGGCGGCAACATCGAGCACCGCCATCCCGGGCTTCACGCCGCAGCGCCGCAGGACCTCGCGACGGTACCAGCTGCCGCTGCCCAGCGCGGTGATGCGTTCGGCGTTGTCGTAACCCGGTGCGGCCTCGTTGAACATGTCGCGGGTCACCGCCCGGCGCTGGTCCTCCCCGGCAAAATAGGTGTCGAGGCGGCGGTCATCCTTGAGGGCGGAGTTCTTGGGCATGATCCTGTGTTCAGCGAGTATTCAGACGACGCCAGGCCAGAGCCGGCAGGCGCCACAAAAAACCGAGGAAGAGACGGCTGTGCATCCAGGTCAGCAGCACGTTGTCGCGCAGGTAACGGAAATGCGAGACACCGCCTTCGTCGGCACGGAAGTAACGGACCGGTGCATCCAGGTTGCGCGGCATCACGCCGGCCCAGCACAGGCGGACCACCGCCTCGGGATCGAAATCGAAACGGCGCATCCAGCGGTTGGCACGCATGACGCGGATCAGCGGCTGCACCGGATAGACGCGAAAACCGTAGAGCGAATCGCCGATGCCCATCCACAAGGTTTCCAGATTAGCCCACCAGTTCGACACCTTGCGCCCGTTGACCCGCAGCGCCGGCGCGTCGGCGTCGAACACCGGCCGGCCGAGCACCATCGTCGCCGGCTCGGCCTGCGATGCGGCCATGAAATCGGGGATCAGCGCCGCCGGATGCTGGCCGTCGGAATCCATGGTCAAGGCGTGGGTGTAGCCCTCGGCCGCGGCCAGCGTGATGCCTTCGAGCACCGCCGCGCCCTTGCCGCGGTTTTCCGGCAGGACGATCACGCGCAGGCCGGGATCGTCCGCCGCCAGGGCCTTCAGACGTTCCGTCGAACCGTCGGTGCTGCCGTCCACCACCACCCAAACCGGCGTCCACTGGGCGCGCGCGGCACGCACCGTATCGACCACGGCAGGGCCGGGGTTGTAACTCGGAATCAGGACGAGGTGGCGGGTCGAGGGGCTGGGCATGGGCATTCAGGCACGGGGTAGCGGAGATGGCGATGCGGCCAGCGCCTGGCGCAACGAGGCTTCGAGTTCGCCGGTGAAGGCGGTGACGCTGGCCGGCGGCGCAAAGCGCTGACCAAGACGAATCCGGCAATGCAACGGCAACTGCGGCCGGCGGAACAACGGCCAGGCCTTGCCGAGATAGGGCGTGGAAAATTCGATCAACAGCGCCTGCACCGGCACCCCGGCGCGCTGGGCGATCAGTCCGGCGGTCGGCATGCAGGGGTCGAGCGGAAATGCCTGGGTGCGGCTGCCTTCGGGAAAGATCACCAACTGGGCACCGGCCTGCAGTTCCTCGCGGGCATCGATGATCATCTTGAGCGGCACATCGTTGCGGATGTAACGCGCCATCCGCGCGGCGGCACCGAACAGGATGTTGTCGAGCAAGGCCGCCTTCATCACGCAGACGGCATTCGGCAGGCGCGACAGGATCATCACCGCATCGAGCAGGGAAGGGTGGTTGGCAACCACGATCAACGGGCCGGCATCGCGCAGTTGATCGAGTTCGCGCAGGTCGAAACGACAGGCACACACCGTTTCAAGGAAAGCGAGATAGACGCGAAAGCCGTTGCGGATGGCAAAGCGCCCCAGGCGCTGCCCGAGACGCCGCGGCAACAGGGGCTTCAGCAGCAGGGCAAAGGGCAGCCAGAGCAGGCAGATCAGGGCCAGGGCGCCCAGCCCCAGCAACATGGCCAGGAATTCATAGGTCCGCCAGAGCAGGCCCGAACGCGTTCCGCTCATCGGGCCGCCATCGCCATGGCTTCGATCTCGACCAGCAGATCGGCGCGACAGACATCGGCGACGACCGGACAGACTTCGACCGGCCCGAGCATTTCCTCGATCACCGCGGCGACCGTCGGCCAGTCGTCGGCATGGCGCAGGTAGGCGCGGCACAGCAGTTGATCGGGCCGGAAACCGGCCTGCTGCGACAGACGATTGGCTTCGCCGAGCACCGCCAGGATGTTGGTCAGCGTTTCCCGCGTCTGCGCGGCCACATCACCGACATGCATGCTGCGATGGCCGACGATGCTGGCCGTGCCGGAAATGAACAGGATTTCCTGGCCCGGCGGATAAGCCAGCGCCGCCCGCGAGAAGGTCGGGCTGCGCGGGCCGTAATCGGCCGGGTAATGGTAAGCGCTGACCTGGCGCGGGTTTTCCACCGCCACCGCCGGCTGCTTGCCGGCCAGGAAGGCGATCGACAGCGGACCGTCGCGCAGGCCGAGGGCGCAGGCCGCCGGCACGTTGCCGGTGGCCCCGCGGTGGCAGGCGAGGAAGGCATCCTGGCGACCGAGGTTGAACTGGCGGTAACGCTCCAGCCCGTGGCTTTCCTCGTTGATCGCGGCGAGGTAGTTCCACACCCGCCACAACTCGGGCAGACCCTGCGCATCGAGCAGGCGGAAGATGCGCCGGTAGGCGGTCTCGCTCGCCGCCTGCAGGGGTGTCCGCGCATCGCCGGCAAAATCGGCCTCGTCCAGTTCGATGACGCCATACAGGACATCGCCGGTGCGGCGCCAGGCGATGCCTGCGTCAACGCCCTGCTGGCAGTCGACCGGACTCAGCCAGAGTTCGCGCAGCGCCGGCGGCGCAATGCCGGGCAGGGCGGCAGCAATGCCCTGTTCCGGCCAGCCG
>DKNF01000042.1 GCA_002470165.1 Betaproteobacteria bacterium UBA7395
GACCGCGACGACCTGCGCGACGGCGGCGCCCAGCACTTCGTCGACGTGATCCGCAACGTCCGCCAGCTGTCGCCGACGACCACCGTCGAAACCCTGGTCCCCGACTTCCGCGGGCGCATGGACGTGGCCCTCGACGTCCTCGGCGGCGCCCTGCCCGACGTCCTCAACCACAACATGGAAACCGTGCCGCGCCTGTACAAGCAGGCCCGCCCCGGCGCCGACTACAAGCACTCGCTGGAATTCCTCAAGCAGTTCAAGGCGCGCTATCCAAACGTGTCGACCAAGTCTGGCCTGATGGTCGGCCTGGGCGAAACCGACGACGAAATCCTGGAAGTCATGCGCGACCTGCGCGCCCACGACGTCGAAATGCTGACCATCGGCCAGTACCTGGCGCCGTCCGGCCACCACCTGCCGGTGACGCGCTACGTCCATCCGGACGTGTTCAAGATGTACGAGGAAGAAGCCAAGAAAATGGGCTTCACCGGCGCCGCCTGCGCCCCAATGGTCCGCTCCAGCTACTGGGCCGACCAGCAGGCGCATAGCGCTGGCGTCGCTGTCTAATCACCAGCCCCATCGGTGCCCCCTGTTGTCAGGGGGCACCGCGGCAAGCCTGAAAATCTAGAGATGAAAATGCCCGGCCGCCTCCGGCTGATAAAGCACTTTCCCGATCCGGATACGGCAGGTATGGCCCGGCATCCGCCAGTTGAAAACATCGCCCTCCCTGTAGCCCAGGATCGCGGTGCCAATACCGGAGAAAACCGATAGTTTTCCGGAACGATCATCCGCTTCCTCCGGGTACACCAGGGCGATTTCCATTGCCTCGTCATTCACGTGCAGTAATGCCCTTGAGTTCATCGTGACGACATCGTCCGTCACTTTCCTGGCGTCGACGACAATGGCTCGCTCGATTTCATGCTCAAGCTCGAAAATATCCGGGCCCAGCTCGAAGTCAATCAGATTCCTCAACCTCGCCTTGTCGATCTCGGTGATGTAGATGTCGGCAGCGTGCACCGCCGGATGCTTGCGCAAGAGCTGGAGATAGCGCGCGGCGTTCATGACCAGGGACTTCATCGCCGCCGTCTCGCGGTCCAGCAAAAAACCGCTGTGCAGGAAAGCGTTCAGCGAACGCGCGTTGTCCCGGTGGATTTTGGCAATCACCCTCTCCGCCCGCATCTCGAAGAAGGCGATCTTCATGCCTTCGCGAATGGCGCTGGCGCCGAGCTTGCGCCCCCAGTTACCACGATCGCCGATGACCAGGACCATTTCGCAGTCCCGGCCACGCTTGACGAGACGGACGAAGCCCACCGACACATCGTGCTGGTCGTAGACCATGAAAAAACGACCGCCCTGGTTGAACAGATGGGTCAGGATGGGTAGCTGGACCCGCTCGATGACCTGCTCGATCGAGCGGGAGACATCATGCGAGTCGCTCAGGTAACGGGTGACATCCTCATCTTCCAGCCACGTCATCAGTGTCAGTGCATTTGCCCGGGTGATCTCGGGGCTCAGGGAAACGAAAGGCATGTTCATATCGATAAACTCCTGCAGAAGGATGGGAAAGATGCGGACAGACCGCATCACTCAGGTCGCGGCCGGCGCTTGCCAATGGCCGCTCAAGAGCTGCTTCGGCATTACCCGGGCACGCACCCAGGCACTGGCCTCCCAGACCGCGACAGGCACATTGAGTCCGGCATAAACGCCGTAGCCTTCCCCTGCCTCGATCATGTCCTCTGCCGCCAGACTCTCTCCGGCCTTGATGGCTCCGCCCGCGACGATGGATTTGCCGGAGACGATCCCCCAGCACGCCTCCAGATGCTCCCTGACGTCGATACCCTGATTGACCTCGATGCCATGCGCCGACCAGACGCTGCCGCCGACCTTCAGCCCACCTCGGACGCGTAAATTGCTCAGGCACTTCAAGGCAGCGCCGACCGTAGCGTCACCGCCCACTGTCGCCTGGCCGGCAATCCTGCAATCCGTCCCGACCTCGACATCCCAACCGATGCGCAGGTCGCCTCCACAATCCAGGCGTTCCGCTACCAGCAGGTTCCAGTCGACACGTACATCCCCATCCACCTGCAGGCTGCCCAGCGAACGGAGGTTTCCAGCAGCCCACAGGTCTCCCCCCACCTGCAGGCTACGCCCGACCCGGATACCGGATTCCGCCCGGACACTGCCACCGATGCGCAGCACGCTATCCACATCGACCGGGCCGCGAACATGTAGACTGCCGGCAAACACGAAGTCGTCGGTCTCCAGGGTGTCGAGTTCCAGCACTTCCTTGGTCGGCCCGAACTGGTCCATCAACCAGCAGGCATCCGAGACCCGCCCTGCTGCGACGAGCGCATCCAGCAGAGGCTGGTAATCCGCCCCCTCCTGGAAGTGGCGCATGAACCAGCGGAAGCCATCGGCACAGGGGTTTTTCTGGCGGACGAACTGACGCGAAATATCCATCGCCTTCACTCCTGATCCGACAGGTTGAACAGCCAGGCACAAGCCGGGGACAAAAGCATGTGCCGGGAGTCGGAATTGGCGGCGAACGGTGGCGGCCAGATACTGTGGTTATGGACGTTCATGAATACCCTCGATGACAAGTGTTGTCCGGCACCGGACAGTGCCGAAAAGGAGGCCGAGGCAGCCGCCGGCCATCGCTGACGAATCAGGCGAATGAACGCGGCGTGCACAACGGGCACGATGACGATGTGAAACAGAAAAAAGGGGATATGAAAGCGCAGGGCCGACAAGGGTCAGCCGCCAGCTCGCATCAGTTGATGCCCGGCGATCGTTTTGTGCGCTATTGGGAAAAGCGTATCGCCGGGCTCAGAAATCTGCGGCAGTCGCGCAGACTCCTGGGCGTTCCGGGTGAAGCGATGTGGCACCGCCCATCATCGCGGCCGCACAGGGCGCGAAGGCAATCAGGGTAGTGAGCGGGAACTGAGCCATGAGCGGACTATAGTTCGTCGCTCGAAAGAATGTCAAACCTGTCCGTGCCGGGACCGCCTCATTGAGGCTGGCGTTGGCTGACAATCCACGACTCCCGAATCGCTGAACGACCGTGGGTCAGCGGACGCCGGGCGGCGGGGCAGGCGGCTTCCCCGGCGGCGGTGGCGGGATGCCGGCATCGACGGCGCGGACCGGCTGGGAATAGGTGACCTTGCCCGAGACGGGGACACGGTGTCCCTTGGCGTACATGCACTGGATGTAGGCGTTGTCGTATTGCTGCTGGGTACCGACGCCGGAACTGCGGCCGGACTCGCCGCCGGCTGCGCTACCGGCCAGTAGACCGACACCGGCACCCACGGCGGCGCCGCGGCTGTCACC
>DKNF01000071.1 GCA_002470165.1 Betaproteobacteria bacterium UBA7395
CGGCCAATCCTTGCGGCGCCGCCTGGCGGCAGACGGTCGGTGAGCGCCTGCTGCCGCTGCTGCCGGCTGATGAAGCCGCCTTGTTGGCCGACGAACTGGCCTTCCAGGCCGGCCAGGACTGGTCATCGTTGCCGCAGGGCGTGATCCACGCCGACCTGTTTCGCGACAACGTGCTGTGGCAGGACGACGCGCGTCTGGGCGGCCTGCTCGATTTCTACTTTGCCGGGGTCGACGCCTGGCTGTTCGATCTGGCCGTCGTTGCCAACGACTGGTGCCTGGATGACGGACGGCTGGCGGCTTTGGTTGACGGTTACACCGGCGTTCGCCCATTGACTGCCGACGAGCGCGCCGCCTGGCCGGCGGTGCGACGGGCAGCGGCTCTGCGTTTCTGGTTGCTGCGACTGGAAGCGCGGCACATGCCGCGGGCCGGCGAAGTGGTCACGGTCAAGGATCCCGGTGATTTCCGCCGTCTGCTGGAAAAATTCCGCCTTGCCCCTGAGGCGCTCCCCGGCTAGCATCCGCGCATGAGTGAAACTCCACAATTCCCGATGGCCCCCGCAGCCTTCGACGGCGAAAGCCGCGAGGTCGATGCCGGCGCCTGCTTCGACTGGCTGGCTCAGGGCTGGGCCATGTTCATCGCCCATCCCGGCATCTGGCTGGGCAGCAGCGTGTTGCTGCTGGTCATTTTGATGGCCATTTCCATCGTCCCGATCTTCGGACAGGTCGCCGCCCACCTGCTGGTGCCCCTGTTCGGCGCCGGCATGCTGCAAATCTGCCGGACCGTCGCCAACGACGGCGAGCCCCAGATCGGCGAGTTGTTTGCCGGTTTCCGCCAGCATGCCGGGCAACTGGTGATGGTCGGCGTGTTCTTCGCCATCGGCGTGTTCGGCATTGCCCTGCTGGCCTTCCTGCTGATCGGCGGCGGCGTGCTCGGCGGCGCCATCACCGGGCGGGTCGGCGGCATCGGCATTGCCTTCGGCGGCTTCCTGTTAGCCGTCCTGCTGGTGCTGCTGCTGTCGGTGCCGGTCATCATGGCCACCTGGTTCGCGCCGGCGCTGGTGTACTTTCACGGCATGCAGCCGCTGGCGGCGATGAAGGCGAGTTTTGCCGCCGGCGCCAGGAACTGGCTGCCGATGATCATTTTCGGCATCTTCCTGATGGTTGCCGGGTTCTTCGCCATGCTGCCGGTCGGCCTGGGCCTTCTGTTGTTGCTGCCGGTGTTTTCGGCGGCGGTTTACGCGTCGTATCGCGACATCTTCACGGGAGCCTGAGCGATGCGCGCAGTCAATCTGCCGGCGCGCGCCGGCTGGCAGTGGGTTAGCGGCGGTTTCGCCATCTACCGGCGCAATCCGCCCGTGCTGTCGATTCTGGTCATCAGCTACTGGTTCGTCGTTGTCTTTCTCAACCTGTTTCCCTTCATTGGCGCGCTGGCGGCTTCGGCGGTCATTCCCGGCCTGTCGGTGGGGCTGATGCAGGCGGCGCGCAACATCGAGCGTGGCCAGTCGGCCAGCATCCAGACCCTGTTCAGCGGCTTTCGCGACAACGTGCGCACGCTGATTGCCCTCGGCGTCCTTTATCTGGTGGCGACGCTGGCGGTACTCGGGCTGTCGACGATTGCCGACGGCGGCGACCTGCTGCGCTACATGCTGGCCAGCAGCCGGGCCGAACGGGCCTTGCTCGAAGAAGCGGATTTCACGCTGTCGGCGATGGTGGTGGCGATTTTCATGGTGCCGGTGCTGATGGCCTGGTGGTTTGCGCCGGTGCTGGCGGCCTGGCATCGGCAGCCGCTGGGCAAGGCGCTGTTCTTCAGTTTTGTCGCCTGTGCGATGAACTGGCGGCCTTTCCTTGTTTACGCCGTCGGCTTGATGCTGGTTGCCGTGGTTCTGCCCGGCCTCGTCCTCGGCCTGTTGCTGATCGCCCTGCCGGCGCTGCAGGGCTTTGCCACGCTGGTGGTGATGGTGACCATGGGCCTGGTCGTGGCGCCGACCGTATTTGCCAGCTTCTATGTCGGCTATCGCGACATCTTCGGCATTTCCGAAATTGTCTGACCCGCTCGGGATCTTCGGCGGCACTTTCGACCCGGTCCATTACGGGCATCTGCGTCTGGCCGAGGAATCGATGGCCCATCTCGGGCTGGGCGGCGTGCGTTGGATTCCCGCCGGTAATCCGCCGCATCGCGACACACCGCAGGTGACCGCCGCCCAGCGCCTGGCCATGGTGCGGACGGCGACGCAAGACAATCCGCGTTTCTCGGTCGACCCGGCCGAGGTCGAGAGTCAGGCGCCGAGTTATACCGTGCAGACGCTGGAGCGTCTGCGTGAGGAACTGGGGGCGCAGCAGTCGCTGGTCCTGCTGGTCGGTGCCGATGCCTTCGCCGGGCTGGCGAGCTGGCACCGGTGGACCGAAATTCTCGACCTGGTCCATGTCGCGGTATCGCATCGCCCGGGTTTTCCGGTCGAAGCGGCGAGCTTGCCGGCGGCATTGTCGGCGCAGTTTTCCCGCCGACGCGTGCTCGACGTCGCCGCGCTCAAAGCCTTGCCGGGTGGGGCAATCGTCACTTTTGCCATGACCCAGCTGGCGATTTCGGCGACCCAGATCCGCAAGCTGCTGGCCAACGACCTGTCGGCGCGTTATTTGCTGCCGGATAGCGTTCTCGACTATATTTCGTCCCATTCCCTTTACAGAAACCCCTGATGGACATACGCAAGCTGCAAAAAATCGTCGTTTCCGCCCTTGAAGACATCAAGGGCAAGGATATCGAAGTCATCAACACCACCAAGCTGACCTCGATGTTCGACCGGGTCGTGATCGCCACCGGCGATTCCAACCGGCAGGTCAAGGCACTGGCCAACAACGTGGTCGAGAAGGTCAAGGAAGCCGGCGGGGAAATCATCTCGACCGAAGGGGAAGACGGGGGCGAATGGGTGCTGGTCGATATCGGTGACCTGGTCGTGCACGTCATGCAACCGACCGTCCGCGCCTACTACAACCTCGAAGAGCTCTGGCAGGCCACCCCGGCCCAGCGCCGCAAGCTGGCGGAGCAGGCCACCGGCGAATGAAGCTGCTCGTCGTCGCCGTCGGCCATCGTCAGCCGGCCTGGGTCGACGACGGCTGCGCCGAATACCTCAAGCGCATGCCGCGCGAAGCCGCGGCCAGCGTGGTCGAGATCAAGCCCGAGCCGCGCGGCTCGAAAACCCGCGAACAGTTGCTGGCGGCCGAGAAGTCGCGCATCGACGAGGCCTTGCCGTCGTCGTGCCGGCTGGTCGTGCTCGACGAGAAGGGCGACGACCTGACTACGCTCAAGCTGTCCCGACGCCTTGAGGCCTGGATGCAGGACGGTCGCGACGTCGCGTTGCTGATTGGCGGCGCCGACGGCATCGACGAGGCGCTCAAGCAGCGCGCCGCCGAGAAGATCCGCCTGTCCAGCCTGACCCTGCCGCACGGCATGGCGCGCCTGCTGTTGTGCGAACAGTTGTACCGGGCGGTCAGCGTCTTGAAGAACCACCCTTATCACCGGGAAGGATGATGCGCATCTATCTTGCTTCACGCAGCCCGCGCCGCCGCGAATTGCTGCATCAGATCGGCGTCGATTTCGAAACCCTGATCGCCGAAGTCGAAGTCGACGAAACGCCGCTGGCCGGCGAAGCGCCGGCCGTCTACGTCGAACGGGTGACCCGTGCCAAGGCGGCGCAGGGCCTGCAGATCATCCACGAGCGCCGGCTGATCGCGCATCCGGTGCTGGCGGCCGACACCACCCTCGAATTCAACGGCGAGATCATCGGCAAGCCGGTCGATGCCGCCGACGCGCAGGCCATCCTGCAACGCCTGTCCGGCCAGGTCCATCGCGTCATCACCGGGGTGGCGGTGTGCGACGAGCAGCGCTGTGCCTACGTGCAGTCGATCAGCGAAGTCCGCTTCCGCGCCATCGACGAGGACGAAATCCGGCATTACGTGCTTTCCGGCGAACCGATGGACAAGGCCGGCGCCTATGGCATCCAGGGTAAAGCGGGACTGTTCGTCGCCCATATTGCCGGCAGCTATACCGGCATCATGGGCTTGCCGGTCTGCGAGACCGGCGAACTGCTCAAGGCGTTCGGCTGGCGTTTCTGAGCGCGGGATCGAGCCAGTCGAGAATCCGCCTCGCTGCCTGAATCGCCCCCTGCGGGAGCGGTAACGGCGGGGTGGGGGTGTTCAGCAGGCGGGTCAGTTCCTCGTCGAATTCACCTGCGTGCAGGCGGTCGGCGGGGACTTCCCGGCAGCGGCCGTGGGTCTGCAGCCAGTCGATCAGATAATCCTGCTCCGGCCAGTTGTCCCGGCGCAGGTAGAGCACTGGTGTTCCATTGCAGGCGGCTTCGGCGAACGTGCCGTAGCCGGGCTTGGTGATCACCGCGTCGACCGAGGTCAGCAGGTCGGTGAAACTCAGTCCCAGGTGTTCGAAGGCGATGGCGTCGGGATGCCGGCATTGCCAGTCGGCGGGGACCAGCCAGCGGGTGCCGGGAAATCGTGGCCAGCGTTCGACCGGCAGGCGGTGCGCGAAGCCGCCGAGGGCGATCAGGATGTTGCGTCCTTCACCCAATCCGAGCTCGTGCCGTGTTCCGCATGCGGCAATGGGGGCGATCGCTTCGCCCTTGTCCAGTTTGGGCATCGGCATGCCCGGCATCGGGCGCAGGAAAACGTCGGCGTCGCGGTAGGCGGCGAGGATCTGGGCATGGATGGCCGCAGACCAGGGCTCGCCGGCAAAAAAATGTTCGAACAGGTCGGCCCAGTTGAGCGGACAGATCGCCAAGGCCGGGATGCCGGCCCTTTTGGCACCGGCCAGCGGCAGGTAGGCGACGTTGCTCAACACGGCATCCGGGGCCAGTGCGCGTAGAAATTCGGTTTCCTCCGCAACGCGCTGCGACCATTCGGCGTGGGCGGCCCGATAGGCGTGGGCGCTGGCCTCCCGGTCGACGGCCAGGGCGTCATGCATGATGAAGCCGAAATCGCTGGCGGCTTCGATCAGTTCGAATGGTGCGGCGATTCGTTCGCGCAATTTGCTCGCCGGCAGCCGGCTGCGCACGGTGATGCGCAAGCCGGGCGCGAGTGTCGCCAGGGCGTTCAGGACCGGCGCGCTGATCGCCAGATGGCCGAGGCCGTGAGCCGAGATGTCGGTGAATAGATGCATGCCGTGGGTGCGGGCAAATCCCGTGAAAACCGATTATCCTGCCTTCCTTGCCATTTGGGAGAAGCGCATGTCAGTTACCGACGAACCTTTCACCATCCTGCAGTTGATCGGCGCACCGGGCGGGCCGTCGCGCCTGGCCGAGAGCGTGCTGCTGATCATCGATGCCCAGCGCGAATACGTCGACGGCAAGCTGGCCCTGCCGGGGATTACCGAGTCGCTGGCCGCCGGTGGGCGCTTGCTGGCCCGTGCCCGGGCGCTCGGCGTCCCGGTCGTGCATGTCCTGCACCGGGGTGCGGGGCCCATCTTCAATCCGCAAACGCCGGCCTACCAGCCAGCCGAACCGCTGTTGCCACAGTCAGGCGAGGCGGTGGTCGAGAAAACCCAGGCCAACGCCTTCGCCGGCACCGGCCTGCAGGAAGTGCTGGCCGCCACGGGCCGGAAAAACCTGATCGTGATCGGCTACATGACGCACAACTGCATCAGTTCGACCGTGCGCGCCGCGACCGAGCGTGGTTTCCGCTCGACGGTAGTGGCTGCGGCCAGCGGTACGCGGGCCTTGCCGGATGGCCGGGGTGGGGTGTTGTCGGCCGAGTTGCTGCATGCCGCCAGCCTGATCGGCTTGAGCGACACGCAGGCAGTGATTGTCCAAGCGGCGGAAGATATCCCGGACTGAGTCTCAGCGGTTCTTGAACGCCGGCTTGCGCTTCTCGACGAAGGCGGCCATGCCTTCCTTCTGGTCTTCGAGGGCGAAGGCCGAATGGAAGACGCGACGTTCGAAGAGCAGGCCTTCGTTGAGCGAGGACTCGAAGGCGCGGTTGACCGATTCCTTGATCATCATGATCACCGGCAGCGAATAGCCGGCGATGGTCGTGGCGGCCTTCAGCGTCTCGTCGAGCAACTGATCGGCGGGAATCACCCGGGCGACCAGGCCGGACTTTTCGGCTTCGGCGGCGTCCATCATGCGCGCGGTCAGGCACAGGTCCATCGCCTTGGCCTTGCCGACGGCGCGCGGCAGGCGCTGGGTGCCGCCGGCGCCGGGCATGGTGCCGAGGCGGATTTCCGGTTGACCGAACTTGGCCGTATCGGCGGCGAAGATCATGTCGCACATCATCGCCATCTCGCAGCCGCCGCCCAGCGCAAAGCCCGAAACGGCGGCGATCACCGGCTTCCGGGTCGTCTTGATGCGTTCCCAGTTGCGGGTGATGAAGTCCGTTTTATAGGCGTGCATGTAGTCGAAGTCCTTCATGAAGCCGATGTCGGCGCCGGCGGCGAAGGCCTTCTCGTTGCCGGTGAGGACGATGCAGCCGATGTTCTCGTCGGCTTCGAAGGCGTCGATGGCGGCGGCGATGCCGTCGACGACTTCGTTGTTCAGCGCGTTCATCGCTTCCGGGCGATTGATGCGGATCAGGCCCACTTTGCCGTGGACTTCGTTGAGGACGACGTTGCTCATGCTGTTCTCCAGGTTCGTTATCGTTGTGTCCGCACGTACGGCAGTCGCACGGCGGAGCCGACATATTAGCGATAGCGGTCGCGCCGGCCTAGTGGCGGCCGGCGTTCCCTGCCTGGATTGCGCCGTTCAGCGCATGAAGCGGAAGTAGCCGATCAGTTCGCGCAGGCGGCTGGCGGTTTGCTTCATGTCCTCGCTGCGCGCGCCGACTTCCTGGATGGTGCGCGAGGTCTGGTTGACGCCGCTGACGATGTCCTCCATCCGGATGGCGATCTCGTTGCCGGCGGCGGATTGCTGCCGGGTGCCGTGGGCAATGTGCTGGGCCAGCTCCTGCACCTTGCCGCCCTGGGTGGCAACCGCGTCGAGACCGTCGCGGGCCGAGCCGGCGGCGGCGTTAGCGTCGCCGACATGATCGGCGGCGTCGCTCATGGTCGCGATGGCGGACTGCGTGCTGCTCTGGATGCGGCGGATGCTGGCTGCGATCTCGCCAGTCTGCTTGCTTGAGTTCTCGGCCAGTTTGCGGACCTCGTCGGCAACCACGGCGAAACCACGGCCGGCTTCGCCGGCTCGGGCGGCCTCGATGGCGGCATTGAGCGCGAGCAGATTGGTCTGATCGGCGATCTCGCGGATGACCTGGCTGACCCGTTCGATGGCCGAGATCGAGTGGAACAGTTCATCCATCGTGCTGCCGGCCGAGCGGACGGTGGTGACCACGTTGTCCGATGCCTCCTGGCTCTGCTCCATGCGTTGCGAGGCGGCGGCCAGCAATTCGTGCGAGGCGAGGACGGCGGCGGAAGCCTGCTGGGCGTCGTCGGCGATCTCGTTGACCGAGGTCACCAGTTGCTCGACGGCAGCGGCAATGCTGCTGGCGGCGGCCGACTGGGCGGCGGTCGAGCGGCGTGTCTCGTCGATTTCCCGGGTCAGCGCTTCAGCGTCGCCGGTGACATTGGTGCTGGCCTCGGCAATTTCCGCCATCATCGCCTTCAGGTGGGTCTGCATCGTCACCAGGGCATCGTTCAGGCGGCCCAGTTCATCGACCCGGTGCAGCGGGATCTCGTCGGTCAGGTCGCCCTGGGCGATGTGCTGCAGGCGCCCGGTGATCCGGTTGATGATGGTCATCAGGCTACCCTGGAGCAACATCAGCGCAATGCCCGCGCCGATGCCGAGCAGGCTGAACAGGCTGGCCAGCCAATTGGTCATGCCGGTGCTCAGGCCGAGTTCGCCGGTGAAGGCCTGCAGGCCGGCGCCGAGCACCTGGACGACGATCATCCCGATGACCAGCGCGCTCAGTTTGGTCTTCAAGGAAATGCGCGCCCAGGCCGAAGCCTTCGGTGTCTTTGCCTGGCCGGCGGCGAGCTTGCCGTACAGTGCTTCGGCATCGTTGATCTGCTGCCGCGTCGGCTTGGTCCGCACCGACATGTAGCCGATCTTGCGGTTGTCCTTGAGCACCGGCACGATCAGCGCATCGACCCAGTAGTAGTCGCCGTTCTTGCAGCGGTTCTTGACCAGGCCGCGCCACGGCCGGTCGGCCTTGATCGTTTCCCAGGCCCAGGCGAATGCCGCCGGCGGCATGCCGGGATGGCGGACGATGTTGTGGCTGCTGCCGATCAGCTCCTCGCGCGAGAAGCCGCTGATTTCGACGAAGGTATCGTCGGCGTAGGTGATGACGCCTTTCAGGTCGGTGCGCGAAACGATGTACTTCCCGTCCGGGAAGGGTTGTTCAACGTTCGTCACCGGCGAGTTGATCTTCATTCCCGATCCCCTTTATCGGTTTGATGACGGTTCTCATTTCCGGAGAAACTCCCTGCCGCCATTCTAGGCAAAACCCTAGAGGTATAGAAGAAGTTTCTATGACTTTCGGCATATGATGATTCGCTAATGGATTGGCCGGACTGACCAATGTCCGGCGGGCGACAATCTGTCGCCGCCGACTCCTGTTATCTTTCGCATCAACGAAAAAAATACAGGAGACAAGATGAGCTACGCCATCGACACCACCCCGTTGTGGTCCCCGAATCCCGCCACCGTTGGCGATACGCGCATGGCGCAGTTCATGCAGGCGACCGGTTACGGGCGCTACGCCGATCTGTGGCAATGGTCGGTCGACCGGCCCGAGGAATTCTGGCCGCAGGTCTGGCGCTTCTGCGGCGCCATCGGCGAGCGCGGCGAGACGGTGCTTGAGGATGGCGGCAGGATGCCCGGCGCGCGCTGGTTCCCGCAGGCCCGCCTGAACTACGCCGAAAACCTGTTGCGCCACGACGATGACGGCGAGGCGCTGGTGTTCTGGGGCGAGGACAAAGTCAAGCGGCGCATGAGTCGGCGCGAACTGCGGCGCGAAGTCGCGCGCTTCCAGCGCTTCCTGGTCGAGGCCGGGGTCGGCGAAGGCGACCGCGTCGCCGGTTACCTGCCCAACCTGCCGGAGACGCTGGTCGCCATGCTGGCGACGACGGCGCTGGGTGCGATCTGGTCGTCGGCCTCGCCGGATTTCGGCGTCCAGGGCGTGCTCGACCGTTTCGGCCAGATCGAACCCAAGGTGCTGGTCTGCGTCGATGGCTACTGGTACAACGGCAAGCCGGTCGACTGCCTGGCCAAGAATGCCGACGTGGTGGCGCAGATGCCGTCGCTGCTGAAAACCGTGGTCGTGCCCTACCTGGCCGAGGCACCGGAAATCGGCGGCATTGCCAATGCCCTCAACTGGTCGGCGCTGCCGGCGGCCGATGCCGGCGCGTCGCCGGCCTTCCGTCGCGTCGCCTTCGATCATCCGCTGTTCATCATGTTCTCCAGCGGCACCACCGGCGTGCCCAAGTGCATCGTCCATTGCCACGGCGGCGTGCTGCTGCAGCACCTCAAGGAGCATGTGCTGCACAGCGACGTGCGTTCGGGCGACCGCCTGTTCTACTTCACCACCTGCGGCTGGATGATGTGGAACTGGCTGGTTTCCGGCCTCGCTGCCGGTGCCACGCTGCTGCTCTACGACGGCTCGCCGTTTGCCGCCGGCAGCACGGTGCTGTTCGACTACGCCGAGGCCGAGCGCATGACCCACTTCGGCACTTCGGCCAAGTTCATCGACGCCGCCGCCAAGGCCGGGCTGACGCCGGGCAAGACACATGACCTGGCCGCCCTGCGCGCCATGTTCTCGACCGGCAGCCCGCTGTCGCCGGAAGGCTTCGACTGGGTCTACCGCGAGGTCAAAGCCGACCTGCTGCTGGCGTCGATTTCCGGCGGCACCGACATCATTTCCTGCTTCGTCCTCGGCAACCCGGTGCTGCCGGTCTATCGCGGCGAAATCCAGTGCCGCGGGCTGGGCATGGCGGTCGAGGTGTTCGACGAGGAAGGCCGGCCCGTGCGCGGCGAGAAGGGCGAACTGGTCTGCGTCCGTCCGTTCCCGGTGATGCCGGTCGGATTCTGGAACGATGCCGACGGCAGCAAATATCGCGCGGCCTATTTCGAGCGCTTCGACAATGTCTGGTGTCACGGCGACTTTTCCGAGCTGACCGCGCACGACGGCATGATCATCTACGGCCGTTCGGATGCGACGCTCAATCCGGGCGGGGTGCGCATCGGCACGGCCGAGATCTACCGCCAGGTCGAGCAGTTGCCGGAAGTGCTGGAGTCGCTGGTGATCGGCCAGGACTGGCCGCCGGGACGCAACGACGACGTGCGTGTCGTGCTCTTCGTCAAACTGGCCGAGGGGGCGGTGCTCGATACGGCGCTGGTGGCGCGCATCAAGCAGCAGATCCGCGCCAACACGACACCGCGGCATGTGCCCGCCAAGGTTGTCCAGGTGGCCGACATTCCGCGTACCAAGTCGGGCAAGATCGTCGAACTGGCCGTGCGCAACGTGGTGCACGAGCGGCCGGTGAAAAACGTCGAGGCGTTGGCTAATCCGGAAGCGCTGGATTGCTTCCGCGCCCGCCCCGAACTCGCCGACTAGCCGGTAGGCGCCATTTTCCCGCCGGTACCTCGATCCAGCGATGGAAGACGAGGCCGGCGTAAAGGCAGCTGACCCAGGTGAACAGCATCCACCAGGCAACCGCCGCCGGGTCATCGGCCGGGTGGGCGGCGAACAGGGCGTTGATCAGCAGCAGTACCGGGAAATGGATCAGGAAGACCGAGTAGGAAATGCGCCCGAGGAAGTCGGTGATCCGGCTACCCGGCCACTGCTCGCGCCAGCCCGACAACCGGACAAAGCCGAGCAGCATGGCGGTAGCCAGGGCAATCGCGATGCGCGGGCGGAAATCGACGAGCAGCGCAGTCGCGGCGACGGCGGCTGCGAGCAGCAGCCAGCCTAGCGTGCCACGGCGCGTCGACGCCCACCAGGCAGCGGCGCCCAGCCCGTAGGCACCGAAGAAGTAGATCGCCCAGTTGTCGAGGCTGCTGTCGCGGTTGAACCAGAACAGCGAGACGGTGGCCAGGCCGAATGCCGCCAGCCAGGCAAGGGTCGCCGTGCGGCCCAGCCAGAGCAGCAAGGCCAGCAGGGCGAACAACTGGAAGTCGATGGCGACGTACCAGACGCCCGCCGACAGGGATTCGCTGCCGAGCACGCCATGCAGCAGCAGCGCATGCGCCAGCCACTGGCCCGGGGTGGCGAGTTCGGGAATCGCCGGGTCGTCGAGCCACAGGTCGGCCAGTACCGAGGTGGCAACGGCGAGGCTGATCGCCGCGACGAAGGGCAGCACCAGGCGCAGGTAGCGCCGGCCGATCAGCGGCAGCGGATTGTCGGCCAGCGCGCCGCCGGTCGGCGACAGGCTGCGGGCGGCCAGAAAACCGCCGATGACGAGGAAAACCTGCACGGCCATCCGCCCGTAGTCGACCAGCCACTCGGCGAGATCCGGAAACGCGGTGGCGACGGCCAGCGACAGCGGCCCGTAGAGCGCGAGGTGGTGAAGCAGGATGATCTGCGAAGCGACGCCCTTGAGGGCGTCGATCAGCGGCATGCGGGCGGCGTTGGCCATGGCGGCATACGCGCCCGATAGGCGCGCGGGTTACTGGCGATTCAGAAGTAACGCGCGACGAAGGAATCGGTGTACCGCTCGGGCAAATCGATCCATACCCGGTGGCCGCTGCCCGGTGCGACGCTGACTGGCTGACCGTCGGCGTTTTCCATGCGGCCGATGGTGGCGTTCAGGTTGCCCTGCGGATGCACGCATTCGATGCGGTCGCCCAGCGCGAAGCGATTCTTGACCTCGATCTGCATCAGGCCGCGCGCCGCGTCGAAGGCGACGGCGTCGCCGACGTACTGGCTCTTGTCCGATTCGGAATGGCCGCGCAGGTAGTTCTGGTAGTCGGCGTCGTGGTGGCGCTGGTAGAAGCCGTCGGTGTAGCCGCGGCTGGCCAGGTTTTCCAGTTCGCCGAGCAGGCGCGGGTCGAACGGGCGGCCGGCGACGGCGTCGTCGATGGCCTGGCGGTAGGCCTGGCAGGTGCGGGCGACGTAGTAGGGGCTCTTGGTGCGGCCCTCGATCTTCAGCGAATCGACGCCGATTTCGGTCAGTCGGTGCACGTGCTCGATGGCGCGCAGGTCCTTCGAGTTCATGATGTAGGTGCCGTGCTCGTCTTCCTCGATCGGCATCAGTTCACCGGGGCGCTGGCGTTCTTCGAGCAGGATTTCCTGCTCCGGGCTGCTGTAGAAGTTGACCGGCTGGCCGGGGGGCAGGGGGGCGCCGTCGGACGTCGACACCTTGTAGTCCCAGCGGCAGGAATTGGTGCAGGTACCCTGGTTCGGGTCGCGGTGGTTGAAGTAGCCGGACAGCAGGCAACGGCCGGAGTAGGCGATGCACAGCGCACCATGGACGAAGACTTCAAGCTCGATGTCCGGGCATTGCTGGCGGATTTCGGCGACTTCGTCGAGCGATAGTTCGCGCGACAGGATGACCCGGCTGACGCCCACCTTCTGCCAGAAGCGCACCGCTGCCCAGTTCACGGTGTTCGACTGCACCGACAGGTGGATCACCTGTTCCGGCCATTGCGTGCGCACCATGTCGATCAGGCCGGGGTCGGACATGATCAGCGCGTCCGGCTTGAGCGCGACGACCGGCGCCATGTCGTCGAGGTAGGTCTTGAGCTTGGCGTTGTGCGGGAAGATGTTGCTGACGACGAAAAACTGCTTGCCGGCGGCGTGTGCCTCGGCAATCGCGCCGCCGAGTTTTTCCAGGTCGCCGAACTCGTTGTTGCGCACGCGCAGGCTGTAGCGCGGCTGGCCGGCGTAGATGGCGTCGGCGCCGAAGGCGAAGGCGGTGCGCATCATGTCGAGCGAACCGGCAGGGGCGAGGAGTTCGGGCGCCTTGCGCATAGTAGAATCCAGCAAAAACCGAGAATTGTAGAGACTATGTCCGAAGAAATCCTGATCAATTTCACGCCGCAGGAGACTCGCGTTGCCGTCATGCAACAAGGGGTTGTCCAGGAGCTGCACATCGAGCGCACCGCCAGCCGCGGTCTGGTCGGCAACGTCTATCTCGGACGCATCGTCCGCATCCTGCCCGGCATGCAGTCGGCCTTCGTCGATGTCGGGCTGGAACGTACAGCCTTCCTCCACGTCGCCGACATCTGGCAGCCGCGCGAAACGGCGCAGGAACGGCCGATCGAGAAAATTCTCGCGGAAGGCCAGAGCATCGTCGTCCAGGTCGTCAAGGACCCGATCGGGACCAAGGGCGCCCGCCTGTCCACCCAGATTTCCATCGCCGGCCGCATGCTGGTGCACTTGCCGCAGGAGAAGCATATCGGCATTTCGCAGCGCATCGAGGCCGAAGCCGAGCGCGAGATGCTGCGCGAGAAGATCACCCGTCTGGTGCCAGCCGACGAGCCGGGCGGTTTCATCGTTCGGACCATGGCCGAAAACGCCAGCGACGCCGAGTTCGCCACCGATATCGCCTACCTGCGCAAGACCTGGGCCGACATCCGCGACAAGGCGCGGACCAGCGCGCCGCCCAGCCTGCTCTACCAGGAGCTGTCGCTGGGTCAGCGTGTGCTGCGCGATTTCGTCAATCCGGAAACCTCGCGCATCGTCATCGACTCGCGGGAGAATTTCCAGAAACTCAGCGCCTTCGCCCAGGAATACACGCCGGCGGTCGAATCCATGCTCGAGCATTACACCGGTTTGCGGCCGCTGTTCGACCTGCACGGCGTCGAGGACGAAATCCAGAAGGCGCTGGCCCGCCGCGTTGACCTCAAGTCCGGCGGCTACCTGATCATCGACCAGACCGAGGCGATGACCACCATCGACGTCAATACCGGCGGTTTCGTCGGCGTGCGCAACTTCGACGACACCATCTTCAAGACCAACCTCGAGGCGGCGGTCACCATCGCCCGCCAGCTGCGTCTGCGGAACCTTGGCGGCATCATCATTGTCGATTTCATCGACATGGAGAACGAGGAGCACAAGAAGGCGGTGCTGGAAGAATTCAACAAGGCGCTGTCGCGCGACCATACGCGGCTGACGGTCAATGGCTTCACCCAGTTGGGGCTGGTCGAGATGACCCGCAAACGTACCCGCGAATCGCTGGCGCACGTGCTGTGCGAACCCTGCCCGACCTGCGACGGTCGCGGCGAGGTCAAGACGGCGCGTACCGTGGCCTACGAAATCCTCCGCGAACTGCTGCGCGAGGCGCGCCAGTTCAATGCCCGCGAGTACCGCATCCTGGCCGGCCCGGCGGTGGTCGACCTGTTCCTCGACGAAGAGTCGCAGGCGCTGGCGATGCTCTCCGACTTCATCGGCAAATCGGTTTCCCTGCAGTCCGAACCCAGTTATTCACCGGAGCAGTACGACATCGTTCTGATGTAAACCCCCACCGAGGAGACAAACATGGACAACAAGGCAGAATTCGACAGCCTGGTACCCCCGCAACATTTCAACCGCCGCAGCTTCCTGGTCACCAGCCTGGGCGCCGGTTTCGCCCTGGCGACGCTGCCGGTCGCCGCGCAGACGGCGATTCACACCGATGCCGCCGGCCTGATCGAAGGCGAGGTCAAGGTGCCGGTGCACGACGGCGAGATGGTCGCCTACCGCGCCGCACCGGCCGGTCTGGCCAAGCCGCCGGTGGTGCTGCTGATCTCGGAAATCTTCGGCGTCCATGAATACATCCGCGACACCGCCCGCCGCCTGGCCAAACTCGGCTATTTCGTCATTGCCCCGGAACTGTTCGCCCGTCAGGGCGATCCGCGCAAGATCGAGAGCGTCGCCGAAATCATCGAGAAGATCAGCGGCCGTACGCCGGACGCGCTGGTCATGAAGGATCTCGACGCCAGCGTCGCCTGGGCGGCAAAGCAGGGCGCCGATACCGCTCGCCTGGCGATCACCGGTTTCTGCTGGGGCGGCCGCATCACCTGGCTGTACAGCGCCCATAATCCCGGCGTCAAGGCCGGGGTGGCGTGGTACGGTCGCTTGGTCGGCACGGTCAACGAATTCACGCCGCGTCATCCGACCGATCTGGTCGGCGAACTCAAGGCGCCGGTGCTCGGCCTCTATGGCGGTGTCGACACCGGCATCCCGATCGAAACCGTCGACGCCATGGAAGCGGCACTGAAAAACGGCAGCCCGGCCGCCAAGGCCTCGGAGATCGTTCTCTACGACAACGCACCGCATGCCTTCCACGCCGATTACCGACCGAGCTACCGCAAGGAAGAAGCCGAGGACGGCTGGCGCCGGATGCTCGCCTGGTTCCGTCAGAACGGCGTCTGAACGCCATTTCTGCGGGCGCGAAGGGGCATTCCGTGCTAACCTTCGCGCCTCGATTCAGTCCGCCAACATCATGACCTCTGCCGAATCCGCCACCCCCGCCGCTACCGAGAAGCCGACCGACATCCGCGTCCTGCTCAAGGACCTGCAAACCCGCTTCGATGTCTTCCGCAATTACAGCCCGCTGGCCATCGGTATCGACAAGCAGTTGTTCGCCGCGCTGCCGGAACTGAGCAAGAAATCCATCCGCCTGGCGATGCGCAGCCACACCATGGCAACGCGCTACCTGCGCGAAATGGAAAAGGCCAGCCACCGCCTGAATCTCGACGGCAGCCAGGCCGGTGAAGTCACCGACGAAAACCGCCAGCACGCCGCCGAACTGCTCAAGGAGCGCTTCAAAAAGCAGGCCGAACAGCGCAAGGCCGTCGAAGCCGCCAACAAGGCCGAGGCGCTCAAACAGCAGAAGCTGCAGCAGCTGACGGAGAAGTTCGGTCGCAAGTAAGACCGGCCGCGGAAAACAAAAAGCCAGTCTGCGGACTGGCTTTATTTTGGGCAAATGAAAAAGGCCTGTACCGGAGTACAGGCCTTCGAATTCTGGTGGGTCGTGAGTGATTCGAACACTCGACCTACGGATTAAGAGTCCAATTTTGGCCCCTAAAAAATCAAGGGGTTATGGAATTAATCCAGAAAAAACAGTGGCTTAGCTTACCGGTCTTTACCGCAGATAACCGCTATTTGCTGCACCCATTGCAGCAAAATTGCAGCATCGCTGCAGCGGATTGTAGCCGGAATCATGATGGTTTGGTGGCCGCAGATCTGGCTCGGCAACTTCCGTTGCTCGGCCTGAGTTGCCATTCGACACTCTGGCTGAAATTGTCGGCAATGCGGCGGTAAGCGACCCTTTGACCTTACTACAGAGGCAAGGTCAAGCGAAGAAACTGGCTAAAAATGTTTCGCCGAAGCCCTTAGCCTTCCCTCGATGATGGGTTTTGAACACCCACAAGAGATTCAAATGGCCCCCTCGTCTGTTTCTAGCCCTGTAGTTGAGTTAGAACTTGGTATTGGCGGGATCGATTTACAAAAAGCGGCCCCCTACTGATGGGCACAGGGTAAAGAAAGTGTGAAGCGCGTTTTTCCACCTTCCGAGTTGACGCCAACATCCCCGCCATGAGCCAACACAATAGATTGGGTTATCGCCAGCCCTAAGCCTGAATTTTCGGTCGTGCGCAGGCGCGAACTGTCGACACGGTAGAAACGATCAAACAGGCGGGGCAAATGTTCGGTAGGGATATCGCTCCCTGTGTTCTCGACGGAGACCAAAATCCTACCTTCACGGTTATTGTCGACTCGAACGGTAACCTTGCCCTCGTTCGGCGTGTGGCGCAGCGCGTTGGATAGCAGATTGCTAACCGCCCTGCGCAACATCAATCGGTCTCCGACAATTTGACCGCTACCAGAGAGTGACAAGGCTATCGATTTCTCTTCGGCAAGCACATCGTAATACTCGAGCAAATCGCCAATTTCCTCGGCAAGGTCTATCGCCTCCCGATTGGGGATGATCTGGTTGTTGTCGGCCTTGGCCAGGAAAAGCATGTCGGAAATGGTTCGCGACAAGCGTTCGAATTCTTCTGCGTTCGATGCCAGGATGTCCCGGTAGTCTTCTGCGGAGCGTGCTTTCGAGAGCGTGACCTGTGTCTGGGTCAACAGATTGCTGACCGGCGTTCGCAACTCATGGGCCAAGTCCGATGAAAAATCCGACAGGCGCTGAAAGGACTCTTCCAAGCGCGAAAGCATGCCATTCAGTGTGTCGGCCAGATCCGCCAATTCGCGGGGGATGGCTTCGACCGGCAAGCGGGTATGCAGGCGATTGGCGGTGATCTCAGCCGCCTGCCGCTTAATGGCCAGTAAAGGCAACAGGCCGCGCCGGACGACAAACCAGCCGAGCAATCCCATCGCCAGAGTCGCCAGGCTCATGAACCCCCACAAAGTCTGCCGGAAGGAAGTCATGAAGTGCTCGTGGCGGGTGATTTCGGTGGCAATTGCCACGGTGTAACTACCGCCACCATCGGTGCCTTTTACCATCGAGGAAACTCCCCGCCATGGCTGGCCGTCGTTGCTGTTCCATTTGACGGGTTGCTCGCGCCTTGGTGTCGCGCCAATGCTTAGTAGATCCTGCGGAAACACCATCGCTTCGTTGGCATACAGCATTTCGCCATTCTGGTCATAGACGGCAACGATCAACCCGTGATGCCCCGTCAGCGCATCGTCCAATTGCTGGGTCAGTGTCTCTTTCGGCTGACTATCTGGTTTTCGTTCCAGGATATGCCTTGCCAACTGCATTTTGCCGGTCAGCACATCCAAATCCTGCTCTTCAAAGTGGCGCTCAACCGCATTGCCAATCAGCAGGCCGAGCAGGAACAGCACAAAGGCCGAGGCCAGCGCGAACAGCAGGGTCAGCCGAAGTGTCAGTGAGGGGCCGCGGATCGGGGTCAATCGGTAATCTCCAAAACATAGCCCATGCCGCGCACGGTACGAATCAATTTGGGTTCGTACCCCTCATCAATCTTGACCCGAAGGCGTTTGATGGCGACCTCGATGACGTTCGTGTCGCTGTCGAAATTCATGTCCCAAACCTGGGAGGCAATCAGCGACCGAGGCAGCACTTCGCCCTGGCGGCGTAACAGCAGTTCAAGCAGCGCGAACTCCTTGGCGGTCAGGTCGATGCGTTTGCCGGCACGATTGACCCGGCGGCGCAGCAGGTCGAGTTCGAGGTCGGCGGCGCGCAGGAACTCGGACTCCTTCGCCTTACCGCCCCGCCGCAGCAGGGTCCGGACTCGCGCCAACAGTTCGGAGAAGGCAAAGGGCTTCACCAGGTAGTCGTCGGCGCCCAACTCCAGTCCCTTGACCCGATCCTCGACCTGGTCACGTGCTGTCAGAAACAGCACGGGCATTTCCTTGCCGGCCCGGCGAATGCCTTGCAGCACCTGCCACCCGTCGATGCCCGGAAGCATGACGTCGAGGATCGCCAGATCATAGGCCTCGGTCAGCGCCAGATGCAGCCCGTCGAGGCCGTTGACGGCCAAATCCACGACGAAGCCCGCCTCGACCAACCCCTGTTTGAGGTAGGTGCCGGTTTTGGTTTCGTCTTCCACCACAAGAATTTTCATTGTTCTCTCCACCAATCATTGGCTATTGATGGCGCATTTTCCGTCGCTTTTAAAGGCTAATTGCCTAGATTACGGAAATGTAATCCGCAAGTCAGCAAGATGTTGGTTTGGCGAAAGCATGATGTCGATCATCGGGGCAAAAGACTCCGCATATTCCCAATGGAGGCATCATGAAAATCATGGCGTTAACGGTCGCGCTCGCCGCGACACCCGCCTGGGCCGATTCCCATCCGCCCAAGGAACCGATACCCGAAACACCCTACCAATCGGCTTTCGCGGATTACAAACCGTTCCAGGATGAGACGCTGCATGACTGGCGTCAGGTCAATGGCGAGATGGGTCGCCTGCGCGGACACATGGGGCATCTTGAAACCGGCCAAGCGGCTGGACAGCCAGCCCATGAGCACGGAAACCCTGCTGAACGCCCCTCACAGGCGACCGGAGATAAGCCATGACGTCCGCTCTCTCTTTGTTGCCGATGCGTCGCGGAAAACTGCTTGTCGCCACCGTCGGAATTCTCGGTTTGGCCGGTTGTGCCACGTTTTCGGACGATGGTGGGTTCGGCCGTGTCGAGCAAACGACCCGCGAGCGTCTGGACAAGGACGTCCAATGGGCGCGCAGCGATGCGGAGCGCTCGACACTGCAGGCCCGGGTCGGCGAACTGCTCGCCAATCCGCTAACGGCGGATGACGCGATTCAGCTTGCGCTCTACAACAATCGCGGCTTGCAGGCGGCGTTTTTCGACCTGGGGATCGGCGAGGCCGAACTGGTACAGGCGGGACGCTTGCCCAATCCTCATTTCTCGATGTTGCGTGCCAGCAAACCTGAGAACGGCATCCGTGAATACAAGATTGAACAGGCGCTGACCTTCAACATCTTCGCCCTGATCACCATGCCGCTGGCGGTCGAGGTGGAGAAACGCAAATTCGCCCAGGCGCAGCAACTGGCGGTGATCGATGTGGCCCGCCTGGCCGCTGAGGCCCGCCAAGCTTATTACACGGCGCTGGCTGCCGAGGAGTCCGTGCGTTACCTGCGTAAAGTCAGGCAGGCCGCCGAGGCAGGTGCCGAACTGGCCCGGCGCATGGCGTTGGTGGGCAATTTCAGCAAACTGCGCCAGACTCGCGAGCAAGCGTTCTATGCCGATGCGGCTTTAAACCTGGCCAGATCGGAGCAGTCGGCAATCGCGGCACGCGAACGCCTTGCGCGCGTGCTGGGCCTGCCTGATCGCAATGCCATTCGCCTGCCCGAACGACTCCCCGATTTGCCCAAGACGATCGACGAGTTGCCGGGTGTCGAGCAGGCGGCGCTCGACAAACGCCTCGATCTGCAGGCAATCCGCCTCGAAACCGAGGCGCTGGCGAAGAATCTTGGCCTGTCCAAGGCGACCCGTTTCATCAACGTTCTCGAAGTCGGCCCGGCCCGGGTGCTCGAAGGCGCACGCGACAGCGGCTACAAGAAAGGCTACGAAATCAGCTTCGAATTGCCGATTTTCGATTGGGGTGGTTCCAAGGTGGCCAAGGCTGAATCGATTTACATGCAGGCGGTGGAGCGTGCCGGCGAATCGGCAATCAATGCCCGCTCGGAGGTTCGTGAGGCCTATCACGCCTACCGAACCAATTACGACATTGCCCGCCATTACCGTGACGAGGTGATCCCCCTCAACAAGCGGATTTCGGACGAGAACATGCTCCGCTACAACGGCATGCTGATTGGCGTTTTCGACTTGCTCGCTGATGCCCGGACGCAGATCGGTAGCGTCAACAGCTATATCGAAACCTTGCGCGATTTCTGGATCGCTCGCGGTGATTTGGAAATGGCGATGATCGGCAAGCCGTCTTTGAATGCTTCGGCCCGAGCCACCATTGCGGTCACCGGCCGCGCCGACCATTAAGGGGACATCCATCATGACCACACGTCGCGATTTTTTCAAAAACCTTGGCATGGCTGGCGGTGCCGTGGCGGCTGCCTCTGTCAGTTCCGTCGCGCTTGCCGCGTTGCCCGAACTGGTGTCCATGGACAACCCGGACACGGCATCTCCACTGACTCCGCCCAACGGACGTCCCTACAATCCGGTCGTCACCCTTAACGGCTGGACTCTGCCTTGGCGCATGAACAACGGCGTCAAGGAGTTTCATTTGGTTGCAGAACCGGTTGTCCGCGAAATCGCTCCCGGCATGAAGGCTCACCTGTGGGGTTACAACGGACAAAGCCCCGGCCCGACCATCGAGGTGGTCGAGGGCGACCGGGTACGTATCTTTGTGACCAACCGGCTGCCGGAGCACACAACCATTCACTGGCACGGCCAGCGCTTGCCCAGCGGCATGGATGGCGTGGGCGGTCTCAACCAAAAGCAGATTCCGGTCGGCAAGACCTTCGTCTACGAGTTCGTCGCGCGTCGCCCCGGCACTTTCATGTATCACCCGCACGCTGACGAGATGACGCAGATGGCGATGGGCATGATGGGATTCTGGGTGACCCACCCGAAAGAGCGCCACCCGCTTATCGAAACTGTCGACCGCGACTTCTGCTTCCTGTTGAATGCCTACGATATCGACCCCGGCAGCTACACGCCCAAGGTCAACACGATGCTCGATTTCAACCTCTGGACCTGGAATAGCAGGTCATTCCCCGGGATCGACTCGCTCAACGTCCGCAAGGGAGACAAGGTCCGCATCCGGATCGGCAATCTGACCATGACCAATCATCCCATGCACCTGCACGGACACGAATTTGTCGTCAGTGGCACCGATGGCGGTCCGACGCCAATCGGCTCGCGTTGGCCCGAGGTGACCACCGACGTGGCGGTCGGCCAGATGCGGCAGCTTGATTTTCTCGCTGACGAAGAAGGCGACTGGGCTTTCCATTGCCACAAAAGTCATCACACGATGAACGCCATGGGGCACGACGTGCCGACCATGATTGGCGTTGATCACCGAGGCGTCGTCAAGCAGATCACGGACTTGATACCCGACTACATGGTGATGGGGGAACGCGGGATGGCCGACATGGGCGAGATGGAAATGCCCATCCCCGACAACACGCTGCCGATGATGACCGGCCAAGGCCCTTATGGTGCGGTTGAAATGGGGGGCATGTTCTCCGTCTTCAAGGTCCGTCGCGACCAGAAACCAGGCGACTATCGCGATCCGGGATGGTACAAACAGCCAAAAAACACCCAAGCCTATGAATGGACCGGACCGGTGGCGGCCGCAACCCGCAGCCACGATGCCGGCAAGGGCGCGATGCGCCCAGCGGGCAAAGCGCAATCCCAGGAGGTCGTGGTCAGGAAGCCTGGCAGCCACGGCCAACACTGAAATCACACCCATATCGCAGGAGATTTGTCATGAACAAACTACTCTTGGGCGCTCTGGCTACCATCGGCTTGGGCGCGGCAACGGCTGGGATCGTCGTCGTGGCCGGCGTCGTCGATGTCGGTGCCGACACCCCCCACAGTTCATTCACCTACCAGGCGCTGACGTTTGCCCGCGAAAGGGCCATTGCCAGCCGTACGGGTGAAATCCAGATCCCGGCTGATCTTGCCGATCCCGAGCGCGTGCGACGCGGGGCCGGCAACTATGCTGCAATGTGCGTCAATTGCCATTTGTCTCCGGAAGCGCCAGATTCGGAGATTCGCAAGGGGTTGTATCCGACTCCCCCCAATCTTTCCGAAAAACCGGCGGCGCAATCGTCACGTGACGCTGCCCGCGATTTCTGGATCATCAAGCACGGAATCAAGGCTTCCGGTATGCCGGCCTGGTCGAAGGGCGGCATGGAGGATGAGGCCATTTGGGACCTGACGGCCTTCCTGCAAAAGATACCTTTGCTGTCGGCGACCGCCTACGAGCAACTGGTGGCAGCCAGTGACGGTCATTCCCATGGCGGACTGGAAGGCCACGAGCAGGGGCATGGAGGCCACGAAGAGGCACCAGCAGCCCCGGTCGAGGAAAAGCCGGTGGCCAAGGGCAAAAATGCGCACAGCCATGACCACGGAGCGCACAAACATTAACCCCATAAAGATTACAAAAATGTAATCCGACGGACAGCAAATTGTTGGCGTCGGCTATCCATACTGACGCCACTCGACTGACACAGGAGCTTCGCCATGCGTAACCCCTTTCTTGTTCTTGCTTTGAGCTCCGTCCTCGGCGCCGGCCTTTCCACTGCCGTGGCGGCCGGCGAAATGGTGGATGTTTACAAGAGCCCGAATTGCGGTTGCTGCGGCAAGTGGGTCGATCATCTGAAAAATGCGGGCTTCGAGGTCCGCTCGCACAACGTCATGGACGTCCCGGCGGCCCGCAAACAATTGGGGATGCCCGATCGGCTGGGCTCCTGCCACACCGCCAAGGTGGCCGGCTATGTGGTCGAAGGCCATGTGCCGGTTGCCGACATCCAGCGTCTGCTCAAGGAAAAACCGAAAGCCCTCGGCATCGCGGTGCCGTCGATGCCGCCAGGATCGCCGGGCATGGAAAGCCCGAGACCCGTCCCCTACAACACGCTGCTGGTCCAGGCCGGTGGCGAAACCAGCATCTTTGCCAAACATTGATCCCCCAAACAGGAGAAACTCATGAAAGCACTTATCACCGCCTCACTGATCGCCTTTTCCACCCTCGGCGCCGTTTCTGCCCAAGCTGCAAGCGACCATGCCGGGCATGCCGGGCATGCCGGGCATGCCATGGCCTCGCCGAGCGCCGCGTCTGCTGAAATGCAGATGATCGACGCTCAGGTCAAGAAAGTGGACAAGGCAGCCGGCAAAGTAACCTTGTCGCATGGCCCACTGACCAACCTGAACATGCCGGCGATGACCATGGTACTCAAGGTTTCCAATGTCGCCTGGTTGGACCAGATGAAAACCGGCGATAAGATTCGCTTCATGGCCGAAAACGTGAATGGTGCCATCACCGTCGTCCATTTCGAACCCGCCAAATAACCCAATCGACTGACGGCGAGACGGTGCTTACCTCTCGCTGTCAGCATGCTTCATAAAAACAAATATTGCAGGGAGGTCGCATGCGCCGACTCAGGCCGTTACCCATTTTGATCCTGGCGCTTGCCACCGCCTTTGGGTCGCCCGTGCTTGCCCAAGACGCCGCCCTTGGTGCGAACGTGGACAGCCTGATCAATTATGCCAAGACACGCAATCCGGAGTACGCCGCGATGCAGGCCGAGGCCGAAGCGTCAGGCGAGCGGGTGACGCCGGCCGGTGCCTTGCCCGACCCGAAGTTTCGGACCGAGTTGCGTGACATAACGCGGATGGGCGAACAGAGTGCCACGCTAGCCCCAAATCGCGTCGGCAGCACCCGTTACTTGCTGATGCAGGACATACCCTGGTTCGGCAAGCGCGACCTGAAGCGCGAAATCGCCGAGCTTGAAGCCGACGGCGCCAAGGGACGTGCGTTGGGCACCTGGGCCGATGTTGCCGGGCGGATCAAAGTCAATTTTGCCCAGTTGTATTTCGTACACCGCAATGAGCAACTGACCCGGGAAATCCTCGACCTGATGACCCGCCTGGAAAAAATCGCCCGGGTCCGCTACGCCGGCGGCCTGGCCGCCCAGCAGGACGTCATTCGCGCCCAAGTCGAACAGACCACGCTGCGCGATGAACTAATCGCGCTGGAAGCCGAGCGCCGTCAACTGCATGCCCGCCTGAACGCCTTGCTGGCCCGGCCGGGCCATGCGCCGCTGGCCGCGCCGAGCCAGTTGCGGCCGCTGCCGGCGCCGGCCAGGCTCGATTATGTCGCCCTCGAAGAGCGCGTCCGCGCCCGGAATCCCCAGTTGTTTACCGACGAGTCGCGGATCAGGGCAGCCGAAAAAACCCGCGACCTGACCTACAAAAACCGCTATCCCGATTTTACGCTGGGCGTATCCCCCACCCAGTACCGGAACGAGGTCAAGGAATGGGAGTTGATGCTCGAAATGAACATCCCGCTGCAGCAGTCGTCGCGCCGGGCCCAGGAACGCGAATCCGAATCCATGCTGAATGCGGCCAGGGCGCGCAAGGAAGCGACCGCGAATCAGGTACTTTCCGAACTGTCGGAGAGTCTGGCCGGCATCGAAGCGGCCCGCCAGACCGAAAATCTGCTGAGCAACAGCCTGCTGCCGCAGACCGAACTGACTTTTCAGGCCGCCATCGCCGGCTACGAAACCGGCAAGGTCGATTTCGCCACGCTGCTCGACGCCCAGCGGCAGATCCGCCAGGCCAGACAAAACCTGATCAAGACACAGGCCGAGGCGCAAATGCGCCTGGCCGAAATCGAACGACTTTTAGGGGAAGATCTATGAACAAGGGTGCAGGATTGGGCATCGGCGTCATCGCGCTCGCCATCGCGGCCGGCGGCGGCTATTGGCTGGGCGGCAAAGGCGGCACCTCCCACGGTGAAACCGCAGCACCGATGGCAGCCGCGTCCACCGAGCCGGCCAAAAAAGAAAAGAAACTGCTTTATTACCGCAACCCGATGGGGCTGCCCGACACCTCGCCGGTGCCCAAGAAAGACCCGATGGGCATGGACTACATCGCCGTCTATGAAGGCGAGGATGACGACGAGCCGGCGGCCGCCAATCAGATCAAGATCAGCACCGAGAAGGTGCAGAAACTGGGTGTGAGGACCGAAGTCGCCCAATTGCGCGTCCTTGACAAGGTGGTCCGCGCCGCCGGTCGGATCGAGCCGGACGAGCGTCGCATCTACGCGATTTCCCCCAAGTTCGAGGGCTACGTCGAACGCCTGCACGTCAATGTCACGGGCCAGCCGGTCAGCAAGGGGCAGCCGCTGTTTGAGGTGTATAGCCCGGAACTGGTTTCCGCCCAGCGCGAATACGCGATTGCCGCCCAAGGCGTCGAGTCGCTGAAGGAAGCCGGCGGCCAAGCGCGGGACGGCATGAAGCAACTGGCCGATTCAAGCCTGTTGCGCCTGAAGAACTGGGATATTTCGGAAGAGCAGGTCAAGGCCTTGGCGAAGTCCGGCGAAGCGCGGCGTACGCTGACTTTCCGCTCGCCGGTTTCCGGCATCGTCACCGAGAAGAAGGCGCTACAGGGCATGCGTTTCATGCCGGGCGAGGCGCTTTACCAAGTGGCTGACCTGTCGGCCGTCTGGGTGGTCGCCGACGTGTTTGAGCAGGACATCGGCCAGGTCAGGACGGGGGCCAAGGCCAAGGTCAGGATCAACGCCTACCCGGACAAGACCTTCGAAGGCACGATCAGCTATGTCTATCCGACCTTGAACACCCAAACCCGCACGGTACCGGTTCGCGTCGAATTGGCCAATCCGGGGCTGCTGCTCAAACCGTCGATGTTCGCCCAGGTCGAACTGCCGGTGGGTACCAAAGGCCAGGTGGTCACGGTACCGACTTCCGCCGTCATCGACAGCGGTGCCCGCCAGATTGTGCTGATCCAGCAGGGCGAAGGTCGCTTCGAGCCACGCGAAATCAAGCTCGGTGGCCGCAGCGACAATCATGTCGAAGTGCTGGAAGGTGTCAAAGATGGCGAGCAGGTGGTGGTCGCCGCCAACTTCCTGATCGATGCCGAGAGCAACCTCAAGGCAGCGGTCGGCGGTTTTGGCCATGCCGCCCATGGCGCCGCCCCAAAAGAAGGGCAAGCGGTAGCACCCGGACAGCCAGCCGCCAAAGGCGCCAGCCACCAGGCCGAAGGCACGGTGGATGGCGTCGATGCGGCAGCCGGCACAATCAGCCTCAATCACGGCCCGGTCGCCAGCCTCAAATGGCCGGCCATGACCATGGAGTTCAAGGCCGCCAACGCATCGCTGCTGCAAGGGATAAAACCGGGAGCCAAAGTCGCCGTCGAGTTCGTCGAGCGGCAGCCCGGCGAATGGGTGATTACGGCCGTCAAGCCGCTGCCAGCAAACCAGGGAGCCGGCACGCCGGCCGCCGGGGCCAACCCGCACGCCGGTCACTGACCGAGAACCACGGAGAGTCACCCCATGTTGGCCAATATTATCGAATGGTCGGGCCGGAACCGCTTCCTGGTCTTGCTCGCCACCCTGTTCATCACCATCGCGGGCATTTATGCCGTATTGCGCACGCCGATCGATGCCTTGCCTGACCTCTCGGACGTGCAGGTCATCGTTTATACCGAATATCCCGGCCAGGCACCGCAGGTCGTCGAGGATCAGGTCACCTATCCGCTCACCACGGCCATGTTGTCGGTGCCGAAATCAAAGGTGGTGCGCGGCTTTTCGTTCTTCGGCGCCTCCTTCGTGTACATCATTTTCGAGGATGGCACCGACATCTACTGGGCGCGCTCGCGCGTCCTTGAATATCTGAATTTCGCCTCCAGTCGCATGCCGAAGGGTGTCACGCCGTCGCTTGGGCCGGACGCCACCGGCGTCGGCTGGGTTTACCAGTACGCGTTGCTCGCCAAAGACAAGACGCTGGCCGAACTGCGCACCATCCAGGACTGGTACGTCCGCTATCAACTGACCAAGGCCCATGGCGTCGCCGAAGTGGCTTCGATCGGCGGCTTCGTGCAGACCTATCAGGTCACGGTCGACCCGGTCAAGCTGCGTTCCTACGGCATCCCGCTGATGAAGGTGGCGCAGGTGATCCGCGACTCGAACCGTGATGTCGGCGGACGCGTCGTCGAGATGGCCGAAACCGAGTACATGGTGCGCGGTAAGGGTTACCTGCGTGGTAAGAGCGACCTCGAAACGCTGGTCCTCAAAAGCGACAAGGGCACGCCAGTGCTGATCCGCGACATCGCCCGCGTCGAACTGACGCCCGACGAACGGCGTGGCCTGACCGAACTCAACGGTGAAGGCGAAGTCGTGTCGGGCATTGCCATGGCGCGCTACGGTGCCAACGCACTGGAAGTCATCCACAACCTGAAAGCCAAGATCGACGAAATCGGTCCCGGCTTGCCTGAGGGAGTCACAGTGCAGACGGTGTACGACCGTTCTGAACTGATACACCGCGCCATCGACACGCTGAAACGGACGCTGATTGAGGAGGCAATCATCGTCGCGCTGGTCTGCATCGTCTTCCTGATGCACGTGCGCAGCGCCCTGGTCGCCATCCTGATGTTGCCGGTCGGCGTGCTGATCGCTTTCATCGCCATGCGCTCGCTGGGCATGAATTCCAATCTGATGAGTCTGGGAGGCATTGCTATTGCCATCGGCGCCATGATCGACGCCGCCATCGTGATGATCGAGAACGCCCATAAGCACCTGGAGCGCTTGCCCGAGGAGCACACCAAGGCCGAGCGCGCCGACGCCATGCTCGCCGCCTGTAAGGAAGTCGGCCCAGCGCTGTTCTTCTCGCTGCTCATCATCACGGTTTCCTTCCTCCCGGTGTTCGCGCTGGAAGGCCAGGAAGGGCGGCTTTTCTCGCCGCTCGCCTTCACCAAGACCTTCTCGATGGCCGGCGCCGCGCTGCTTTCGGTGACACTGGTGCCTGTCCTGATGATGCTGTTCATCCAAGGCAAGGTCATGCCGGAAGCGAAAAATCCGGTGAATCGTTTCCTGATCTGGGCCTATCGGCCGATCATCGTCGGCGTCATGCGCTGGAAGAAAATGACCATCGTTGCTGCCGTCGTCGCCTTGGTGGCCTCTATTTACCCAGCCTCTCAACTCGGCTCGGAGTTCATGCCGACGCTCAACGAAGGCACCTTGCTCTACATGCCGGCTTCGCTGCCCGGCATGTCGATCACCAAGGCTGCCGAGTTGATGCAGACGCAGAACAAGATCATCAAGAGCTTCCCGGAGGTCGCTTCGGTTTATGGCAAGGCTGGGCGCGCCAACACGGCAACCGATCCAGCGCCGACGGAGATGTTCGAGACGGTGATCAATCTGAAGCCGGAATCCGAATGGCGCCCGGGCCTGACCACCGACAAGCTGATCGCCGAACTCGACAAGGCGCTGCAATTCCCCGGCGTCGCCAATTCGTGGACGATGCCGATCAAGGCGCGCATCGACATGCTGTCCACCGGCATTCGCACGCCAATTGGCATCAAGGTCTTCGGCAAGGATCTCGGCGAGATGGAAAAAATGGCCAAGGAAATCGAGGCTGTGGTCAAAGCAGTGCCTGGTACGACCAGTGCCTTCGCCGAGCGCATCACCGGTGGTTTCTACCTCAACATCGAACCCGACCGCGAACAACTGGCGCGCTACGGCCTCGCCGTCGGCGATCTGCAGGATGTGATCGGCACGGCGCTGGGCGGCGAGATGGTGACAACCACGGTCGAGGGACGGGAACGTTTCGGCGTCACCATCCGCTATCCGCGCGAACTACGCTCAGATCCACAGCAGATCGCTCGTGAGGTGCTGATTCCGACTATGGATGGTGCAATGATTCCTCTCGGGCAATTGGCCAAGGTCGTCGTCGCCAAGGGTGCGCCCAGCATCCGTACCGAAAACGCCTTGCTCTCTGCCTATATTTACGTCGACATCCGCGACCGTGACATTGGCAGTTATGTCGCCGACGCCAAGAAAGCGGTCGCCGAACAGGTCAAGCTCCCACCCGGCTACTACGTCACCTGGAGCGGCCAGTTCGAGTACATGGAACGGGCTATCGAGAAAATGAAGATTGTCATCCCGGTGACGCTGTTGATCATCTTTCTGCTGCTTTACCTGAACTTCAAGCGACTGACCGAAACCCTGATTGTCATGCTGTCGGTGCCGTTTGCGTTGGTCGGCGGGGTCTGGTTGATGTGGTTGCTTGGTTATAACCTGTCCGTCGCTGTCGCCGTGGGCTTCATTGCCTTGGCCGGGGTTGCGGCGGAAACCGGGGTGATCATGCTGATTTACCTCGATCATGCTTGGGAAGAATTGAAGGCCAAACGCCGGACGGAAAATCAGGAGCCAACGCTGCACGATCTCTACGAGGCCATCATGGAAGGCGCCGTGGAACGGGTTCGCCCGAAAATGATGACGGTGGTGGCCATCATGGCCGGCCTGCTGCCCATTATGTGGGGCACCGGCACCGGTTCCGAAGTCATGAGCCGCATTGCGGCGCCGATGGTCGGCGGGATGATCTCTTCGACGGTCCTGACCCTCGCGGTGATTCCGGCAATCTACGCGCTGGTTAAACAATGGCGCCTGAATCGGGGTGTCGAGTAATGAATCTTATCAACGCAAGGAGAACGTGATGTCGAAGAAGCTCTTGGTGGTTGCTGTGACGGTAGTCGGACTGTTGCTGGGCGGGTGTGCCAGTAGTGAATATGCGGGCGGCTCCGGAAACGACTCGCACGCCGGTCATTCCCACTAATCGGTTCCCATGCTTGGTACCAGAGCTGCCAAGCAAGGCACCACCAGCCAGCCGCTCATTTTCTGTTCTACCGTTCCACCCGGTGTCAATCAAGAACATGGAGTCAGCTCATGAAAGCAGAATCTGAACATCATCACCCCGAGCCGTGGTATCGATCTCGTGGCGCGGTCGTCGCTGCCATGATCGCGGTCACCCTGGGGTTCTTCATCGTTCGCGAGCATTGGGAACATCTAGCCGGACGGTGGATTTATTTGCTCCTCCTGCTCTGCCCGTTGATGCACTTCTTTGGTCACGGCGGACATAACGGTCACGGCAAGGAAAAAGGCAGCGATGAACAAAATTCGTAGACGACAGTTCGCCGTGGGGTTGATCGCGTTGTTCAGTCTGTCGGTGCAAGCCCAAAGCTGGCAGGTGCCCAAACCCAGTCCAGGCCTGATGCCCAATCCGGCAGCCGGCAAGACACTATTCGCGAAACATTGCGCGGCCTGTCACGGTACGGAATTGAAAGGTTCGGACAAGGGACCGCCTCTCCTGCACCGCATCTACGAGCCCTCGCACCATGCCGACGCCGCCTTCCAGCTCGCCGCGAAGAACGGCGTGCGCGCCCACCACTGGAAATTCGGCGATATGGCGCCCGTGCCGCAGGTAACATCCGACGACGTGGCACACATCACGGCCTATGTGCGCAGCGAGCAGCGCAAGGTTGGTATCGACTAAATAGAAAGTAGTCATGAGGCAAAATCTGGCTGGAGCCTGTGCAACTTTAGCAAGATCCCTTTTGCGGTCGGCTTTCTCTCCTGCGCGACTGTTGCTGATGGCCTTGCTGCAGAGCAAGGCCAATTTTTTCTAAATTGTCCCACGGGGCATGCTGGATCAACTTTGAGCAAATTGCATAGTTGTGATTTTTTGATTAAAGGGAAGTAGCCATGACCAGCGAACACTCAGGGCAACATCACGACCATGCTCATCATCACAACCATTCGTCGTCGGTTTTGAAATCCATGTCGAGCAACGTTATCGATCCCGTCTGCGGCATGACCGTCAAGCCGGACTCGGCCCATGCGACGGATCTGGATGGCATCCATTACCGATTCTGCAGTGCCAAATGCAAGTCAAAATTCGATGCCGAACCGGCGCGCTACCTGGCGCCCGAGCCTGAAGAGGCCGCCGTTCCGGGCGCCGAGTACACCTGCCCGATGCATCCGGAAATCCGGCAGATCGGCCCCGGCACCTGCCCCAAGTGCGGCATGGCGCTCGAACCGCTGCTACCCGATTTAGACAAGGACGAGGACAACACCGAGTACCTGGACTTCCGCCGCCGCTTCTGGGGCAGCCTGCCGCTGACCGTGGTCGTGGTCGTCCTGGCGATGGTCGGGCACCGGCTGGAAGGTCTATCGCCAGCGGCCCGCACTTGGGGCGAACTGCTGTTCAGCCTGCCCATCGTGCTCTGGGCTGGCGCGCCGTTCTTCGTGCGGGGCTGGCAGTCGCTTGTCCAGCGCAGTCCTAACATGTGGACGCTGATCAGCCTCGGCACCGGTGCGGCATTCGCTTACAGCGTCGTGGCGGCGCTAGTGCCTGGCCTGTTTCCACCTTCCTTCATTGCCCACGGCCGGATCGGCGTTTATTTTGAGGCGGCAGCGGTCATCATCTCGCTGACCCTGCTCGGCCAAATGCTTGAACTGCGCGCCCGTTCGCAGACCACGGCCGCCATCAAGTCGCTGCTCGGTCTTTCCCCGAAGACGGCCCGCCGCATCAACCCGGACGGCATAGAGGAGGATGTGCCGCTGACTCATGTCCATGTCGGCGACATGTTGCGCGTACGTCCTGGCGAGAAGGTGCCGGTAGACGGCGCAGTGATCGAAGGCTCGAGCGCCATCGATGAAGCGATGCTCACCGGCGAGCCTCTGCCGGTAACGAAACGCCCCGGCGACCAGGTGATCGGTGCCACCATGAACACCGCCGGCAGCCTGGTCATCCGTGCCGAGAAGGTCGGCGCCCAAACCATGCTCGCCCAGATCGTCCAGATGGTCGCCCAGGCCCAGCGCTCGAAGGCGCCGTTGCAGCGGCTGGCCGACGTCGTCGCCGGCTATTTCGTCGTCGTCGTGGTCGCCATCGCCGTAATCAGTTTCTTCGCCTGGGGCTTGTTCGGCGGCGAGCAGGGCTGGGTCTTCGGCCTGATCAACGGCGTTTCGGTGCTGATCATCGCCTGTCCCTGCGCCCTCGGGCTAGCGACGCCGATGTCGATCATGGTCGCCACCGGCAAGGCAGCAACCCAGGGCATCCTGTTCCGCGACGCGGCGGCCATCGAGCGACTGCGCGAGGTGGACACGCTGATCGTGGACAAAACCGGCACCCTGACCGAAGGGCGGCCAGCCTTCGAACGTGTGCTGGCTGCACCCGGCATCGTCGAGGACGAGGTACTGCGCCTGGCGGCCAGCCTTGACCAAGGCAGCGAGCATCCGCTAGCCGACGCCATCGTCCGCGCCGCCCGCGAACGCGGTCTTGCCCTCGACAAGGCCGAGCAGTTCGAATCGGCCAGCGGCATCGGCGTACGCGGGACAGTCGGCGGCCAGCGCCTGGCCCTTGGCAACGCCGCGCTGATGGCCGAGGACGGCATCGATATCGACGCCCTCGCCGGGGAAGCGGAAACCCTGCGCCAAAGCGGGGCCAGCGTCATGCATCTGGCGGCCGATGGCCGCCTGCTCGGTTTGCTGGCAGTCGCCGACCCAATCAAGGCGAGCACCCAGGAAGCCCTGAGCATTCTGAGTCAGGCCGGGCTGCGCATCGTGATGGCCACCGGCGACGGCCTGACCACCGCCCAGGCGGTCGGTGCCAGACTGGGCATCGAGGAGGTGCATGGCGAGGTCAGGCCTGCCGACAAACTTGCGCTGGTTGAGCGTTTGCAACGCGAAGGGCGGATCGTGGCGATGGCCGGCGACGGTATCAACGACGCGCCGGCGCTGGCCAAAGCGGATGTCGGCATCGCCATGGGTACCGGCACCGACGTCGCGATGAACAGCGCCCAGTTGACGCTGGTCAAGGGCGACCTGCGCGGCATCGCCCGCGCCCGTCTGCTCTCCGTCGCAACGGTCGGCAACATGCGCCAGAACCTGGCCTTCGCTTTCCTCTACAACGCCCTCGGCGTGCCGGTCGCGGCCGGTATCCTCTATCCCTTCTTCGGGCTGGTGCTGTCGCCGGTAATTGCGGCTGCGGCGATGAGCCTGTCGTCGGTCAGCGTGGTCGCCAATGCGCTGCGTCTGCGCGGGCAGCAATAAAACCGAGATTTGCTGATGTCTTCCCGATTGCCTGACCTCTTTGCGAACAATACGGAAACAAGCTGGCAAAATGGTGAACGGGTTGTAATGCCCCCGTTATGGGCGTGACAGCTACCCACAGGCAAACTCTCCCTATGAGGCAATGGGCCTTGAACGTGCCGCAGGGAGAAAATCATGTCCGCACACAATTCGTTCGCCATCTTCAATGCACCTTCCGACTTCCATTTGGATTTGGTTGCCCGGTTGGTTGGCGTGAATCTCGACTGTTTGGAAAAGATGATTTCCACGCAGATTTCCCCGCTCAAGGAACTCCTTGAGCGAACACCGTCGTTTTCTCTGGGGGAGCCTGGGCAAAGCAGGGCATGGTGGGCTGCTGTCGGCTATTCCTCCATCGAGTATTGGAAGACATACACCCTCGATAGTTTGGAATACCAGCACCGGGTTTTGCAGGCGCTGGCCCAACATTCGACAAAGTGAACTCGATGATGAGTTCGTCGGGGTCGGTGCGCTGGCAAGATTCTTCCGGCAAGGCCATTGCCTGTACGGAAAAAATCAAGGTGCTCAATGAGAACCTGGATGAACTTCGCCAGATGGCCCAGGATGCGCTGGAGGACGGAATTTTGATGGGGTGTTGCGAACGGCAATTGCGCGATGCGCTTGCCGACGCAATCGTGCATTTGGTGAATCCGTATTTGGCCATGCTTCCTGAGAACAATGTAATCGACAAGTCACCTTGTTGACAGTGACAGAAGCACAAACTGAATCTGTCCATTCGATTCGGACCGTTGAAATCCCCAAAACTCAGGAGTCAAGATCATGAAAGTTTCCTCCCTCATTGCCGCCGTTCTGTTTGCTGGCACCACGATGACCGGCGTCGTCTTCGCCGACGAAAAGGCCGCTGCGCCGAAGGCTGCCGAAGGACAGGCTGACAAGGCTGCTTCCAAGCCACATTCCCATGTCCAGGAAAAAACCGGAATGCCGCAAAGCATGCCGGATGCAAAGGCTGACAAGCCGAACGCAGCCAAGGACAAGAGCAAACATTTCCATCCGCGAGATGGAAAGTAACTGCCCAGTAAAGGCCTCGGAATCGAGGCCTCGGCATTTCAGTCATGGATATCCACAAACCGGCAGAGCACGGCGATCGATGTGTATGTCGCACGCTGGCGCTTGCGGTCGGCAGTGACCCGAAGCTGCTGACCTACAACTATTGTCGAACGGTGCTTCAGAAACGCTGGATCATCGAATGCAATCATGGATGCCTGGCAAAGCCGGCCGTAGCAAACAGCGATCTGAAATGGCATGGCGTCGGCCAGATTGATCCGGTGAAGGCCATCCTGATCATGAACGAGTAATCAGTGTCATGGCTGGAGCCCCTCCTATCCCACCGGCAATTCCCCCATCTACTTCTGTTCAAGGAGGGCACGAGGGACATAGTGCGTCCTCGGGGGGGCCAACAACGGAGGGTTTTCCGAGGCCTTGAATCAGGCGATTGTTCAGCAGGCAAACAATCCAGTGGTCAGTCATGGCAATCATGGCGGACAAGGTGCCGGGGTAGTTGGGCACACTGGGCATTCTTCCGGAATGGCCTCCAGCACGGCGTCAGCCCATCCCAATCACTTCACAGTTGGACAAGGCGGTCATGCCGGTCACATTTTTCAGCAGAAAATGCTGGGTGTTCGTGTCTATCGGCAGCAACTCCTGGCCTCGAACATCGCCAATGCCGATACTCCAGGTTATAAGGCCGTTGATATTGACATTGAAGAGGCTGCCAAAATCGTTCAGGGTGCCTCCTCATCGTTGCCATTGACGAGCACGACTACCGGACATCTCTCGGGCACCGGGCAAACATCACCATTCCCACTAAAGTATCACGTACCTTACCAAGCGGCTACTGATGGCAACACGGTGGAAATGGATGTCGAACGACAGAAAATGGCTGAAAATTCGTTAATGCACCAATTCTCACTCGATCGCGTCAGCGGCCACTTCAAGCACTTCATGGAACTGCTACAGAATCTGAAATGAACGCTATTCAACTGCCCCAGACACACCGGCAATTGCGCCGCATGTTGGCGCGGCGCCTCGGTATAGGTGCGCTCCTGGTTGGCAGTCTCGCGGGAGGTCTTGCCTACTGGGTCGAATCGTATCGCGTAGAGCAGCGCACCCTTGAACGCGCCATAGCGGGGGTCAGGCATTTCGAGTCGCCCGCCATGCAAATGGCGGTCGGCGGGGATAAAGGAGATAGCCATTCCGCGATTTCGCAGTTGCTGACCGATGAGTTTGTCGGGATTCGAGTTTTTTCGCCCAATACGGAGATGGTGTTTGATGCTTGGCGGTCACTCCCCGAGTCGCTGAAAGAGATCGCCCGACAACAGCGCCATCCATGGCCGCCAGCTCCAGGCAGCCATAGCAAACGATTTTCGGTGGCTGGCGAAGAACTGGTTCAGGTCATTCTGCCGATGACCACCAGTGATGGCCGTCTTGCAGGCTATGTCGAGGGAATCAGCCTGGTGTCCCGCTCGGCACTGCAAGAGAGAGAACAACAGATTCGCGGGGCTGCGCTGACGGCCTCGATATCAGTATTCGCGGCAGCGCTGTTGCTTTACCCGTTAATGTCGGGATTGCTGGGCCAAACGGTGGCATTGTCGTCTCGACTCCTGGAATCCAATCTTTCGCTGCTGCGCTCCCTTGGAAACGCCATCGCCAAGCGTGACGCAGATACCGACGCCCATAACTACCGGGTTACCTGCTATGCGGTCTCACTTGCCGAAGCACTGGGTGTTGGCAAGGAAACCATTGCCGAACTGGTGCTGGGCGCCTTTCTGCACGACGTTGGAAAAATCGGCATTCCGGATCAGATTCTGTTGAAACCGGGACGGCTGACCAGCGAAGAATTTCAGGTCATGAAGACCCACGCCATGCTCGGCATCGAGATCGTCGCCGGCAATCCCTGGCTGGCTGGCGCAGAGAAGACCATCCGGCATCATCACGAACGCTTCGACGGGAAAGGGTATCCGGATGGGCTCATTGGCGAGGCAATACCGTTGGCCGCACGGATTTTTGCCCTGGTCGACGTGTTCGACGCATTGACCTCTGTTCGCCCGTATAAACCAGCCTTGTCATTGGAAGAGACGTTGAGCATCATGGAACGGGAAGATGACCAGCATTTCGATCCAAAGATTCATGCCGTTTTCCGGCAGGTTGCTCCGGTGCTATACGCACAAGGCCAATCCAGAGATCATGCCCAATGGAGTCAGGAATTGAAGGCGATGCTTGAACGGTACTTCAAAATGAAAACGGCTCCCAAAGGAGCCGCCGAATTCGAGTGATGCGGGAAATTAACCGCGATGGTATTTGTGCAGCAATTCGTCAACACGCCAGATTTCGTTTCCGTTCATGATGATTTTTTTGCCGTCCTTGGTTTCCATCACATGGCCAGATTCCATATAGGTTGCGCGACCAACTTTGTCTTCCATACCCATCTTGCCGTCTTTGAAAATATAAACAGTCGAACCGTCCTTCAACTCAATGGACTTCTCGACTTGAGAAGCATCAACTGCGTAGGCGGTAACACCCAGGGAACTCAGGGCCACGATTGCGAGCATCTTCTTGAACATTTTCATCTCCTTATGAATAGGTGCTGTTGTACTGCGATATCAATATTAAGGAATCGATCCTGACAATTTGCCAACGGCTAGGTGACAATTGCATCACCTGGCCGTCAGGTTGATCAGCCGCCCTGATAGGCAGGGTTTTCGGTCACGTAGACGGTGATGCCGTCGGCTCCCGATATGATCTTGGAAAGTGGAAACGGCGCGGTCCCCAGCGTATCGAAGGTCCAGACGACGCTCTTGCCAGCGACGTTGATCTTGATGGTCTCCAGACGCGTGACGTTCAGATATTTGCTACCGCTGGACAGAGTGACCTCTCGGTCGGCGTTTTTCGTGGCCGTGTAACCAAACGAAGCCAGTTGATTTGCCGTCGGTGCGCTCTTGGTTTCTGAAACGTGGCTCAGCCAATGGTTGGTGCCGGCCTCGGAATAATCCTCGTGAGCGTAGCTCGTTCCAGCTGCAGCGAGGCTGATCGCAGCGATCAGGGCTAATTGGGAAAATTTCGTTTTCATGGTTCTCTCCTTGTGACATCGGGTTAATCGTGTCGGACTCATTTCGTCCAACCGTGATGTCATCTTAGGAGTCCGATACCAACAGGACGCTGACCCCCGCGTTACATTTTTGAAAGCTTTTCGCCGGAAATGGTCAGGGAGAGAGGTGCCCGTCGCTTTCGCACCAACGTTACTTGGTTTTTCTGTCGAACCAGAGTTTGTTAGATATAAATGCTGCCGTTCCTCGCTTCTGCTTACTGCGCGGCAGGTAACCAGCAGTTTGCTGACCGAAGAGTGAAGTGATTCGAACGGCCGGATTGGCCGACAAGCGGTCCCAGAGCTGCCCAGAAACTCACTCCGAATGACCTGGGTTGCTATCCGCGAGCAAAAGCGAAGCAGTGACACCCAGCGCTACTGCCAGCCGCTCTATGTTGTCGATCGAAATGTTACGCATCTTTCGCTCAACATGAGCGACGAACGTCCTATGAAGACCCGCCTCATAAGCAAGCTGCTCCTGAGACCAAGCGCGCTCGGCGCGCAAACGCTTTAGGTTGGCAGCGAGCAGGTCTCGAGCATTGGCGTGAGATGTGGCTATCGGTGTCATCACACCATGGTCGCGCATTGACGCATTTCAGTCAGTCGCGTATAAGTCACATTTCAATGTGACTTATAGGCTCAAATCGAATGGCAGTGGATAAACCGACTCGTGCAGCCGTCCTACTCGCGTGGGCAGGGCAATGCTTTTACTGTGGCCGTGAGGCAACGTGTATCGATCACATCGTGCCAATCATTAAGAACGGCACGGATGCACCTCATAATCTGGTGGCCTGCTGCACCACCTGCAACGATGCCAAGCGTGGGCTATGGTTGCCGCTAGATGTACTCAAAGAAGCCCTTAAAGCAGCCCAGAAGCTCGCCGCCTTTGTCATAGAGGCTGCGGCAATCTATGGCATCTCACGCAAAGCAGCGGCTGACCGGGTGAATTACGGCTCACTCCCTATTCGGGAAGGTATTCCCGGGCAAGCCTTGCTGCAACGAGCGATCAGGTTACGCCGTCCGGCTCGGACTCTGGCTAAGGAAGCAGAAGAAATCGCGAGGTCATTCAATGCACTGAAAGACTAGGTGTGTCGTTTTCGGCTGATTTAGGTAGATCGTTCCTATACTATCAGCTGGAATGTTCCGGCATGAACAGGATATTTGCATGGAACGCCTCCTCACCACCAAAGACCTTGCTGATGTTACTGGACTCGCTGTCCAGACCATTTACAACCGCCATAGCAACGGTGGCTCACTGCCCGCTTGTATGAACCTCGGAGGACGCCTGCGTTTTCGCCAGCGAGATGTTGATGCCTGGCTCGATAGCCAGTACGAAAAGCATCAATCGCAGCCGGCTGCGCTGGCTTGTGTGGAGTTGCCGCCTCGTCGCCCTGGCCGTCCGACAAAAGCGGAACAGGTTGCGCGCAGAACAGGTAAAGCCACCAGCAACCTGCGCACCCTCAACTAGGCTTTGAGGTCGCTGAGGAACCCCCAGCAGCGCTGACGCTGGGGGTCGAGAGAGTTAACGGGGTCAGCACCCGCTCGGCTGTCGCCGATGTCCTCAAAGTCTTGATACATTCCGCGCAGGATCATGCACAGCATGAACCTGCGCGACCGCGCCACCGTCGCCAAACGGGGCGTTATCGGAAGTCTGAGGAGCGCCAACCCCACCAGACTCATTCCACCTGCTGCACCCGCCAAGGTGCTTCTTGCTTTTCGTCACGTCGTTCCCACAAGCAAGCCAAAACTACTGGCTACCGCTCGCCCTCCATGTCACGGAGAAACGGCTTTCCTGAGGTCACTCGCTTATACACCCGAGAGATTTTTCGGCTTCGTTACAGCCGTCGCGCTCGTGCCACCGAGCGCGCTCCAAGGAGCATTTTGCACCGCGTTCATAAAAGGTTTTTGTACGTACTTTGCGACTGGCTCACACCACGGCAATCCAAAGGGAGCATCTCCCCATTTCAGCGACCCGGACCGGGAAAAGCGGTTCGCTTACTCTTGAATGGATTGTGTTTCCGTGGTGCTTCCACCATGACCAGGCACTGAAGGCCCTATATCGCTGCCACGCTTACCTACTCGCCACCGTCCCCGCAGGGATGGGGTGGCTTCCGACTTAAGCTATCACCCGCCGCTGTCTGCCTCACCGTGCTACCGGTGTCACAGAACCGCTGGCCCGACCAGTCTGGAGCCCTTGCTCCATCTGGCCGATGCACACCTTCCGATATGCTTTATAGGGGTTCACCGTGTTGGCGACGTTCCGCACTTTCATGCAGCTCCGCCGACGGGATTTTCACCCGCTTTCCTTTTAATCTCGGCTGCTGGACATTTCCTTCCAGCGCCTTTGCACGTTCGCACCCGTCCGAGGCGGATCGCCTCCGGTTTTGCATGAGATAAAGACAAGGGGTTACTCGTGCAGGCGCACGGATTAGTCCTCGTCCTCCCTCTCGCACATAGCAAGCTCGGCTAGGAGCACTACGCGCTACGTGACTCCTCGGTTGGCAACCGGGGTGCTGGCACTGCCAGCGTCAAAACATGTCAGGGGGCGTTGGCGCGCCCCACTGACCAGCAGGTCTAGGTGTTGGCGCACCGTTACCGTATCGCTGACTGCTGCGATTTGGCCTTGCTGAGTATAGGCGTTGTGGTCGATTTCGCGCAGCGTCGCTGGCTCTACCCATCCCAGTCCATTTGTTCGCTTCGCTCAATCGTCTCATTGAACGCTCCGGCTGCGCCTGCGCGTGAATCGCTCGGGAGCAGCCCGAGCGATTTCAGCTCGCACTTTCCTATACTAAATTTTGAGGAACCGCGATGGATCGAGCGCTACGAGCACCCCGAAACCGCACAGCTGAATTGCAGTTGATACTCCGCCTAGTTAGCCAGGGCTACACGTTTTGGACGGCTGACCGAATTCCCGTCGGGAAGCTGCCAGGCTTCCTCGCCAAGTGGGAACACTATCGGCTCCTGGCTGACCCAGCGGCCCGCGCCTATCGCAAGCAGAGCGGGCGAGCCAATACTCATCTGGTGCTCGAACATCGATTCAACGAGCTTAATACCGATGCGGGGCCACGGGAGCCTATTCACTGGCTGATGCTCGGCACCCCGGGGCGTGACGGTCTGAGTGATGCTGCTGCCCACCCTGGTCCTGTTCATGACGCTGCAAATAAAGACCAGCGAATCGACTGGATGGGCTACCAGCTGACACGCCAGCCCAAGCACTACAAAACCGCCGATGGGCAATTGCGCAACGAGGTGACGTGGACTTGGCGTTTACCAGGGAAGCGTTACGCGGAGTGGGAAGCGCTGCTAGTTGCGGCTGCAAAACAGCGTGACTACCCGGCTATCAATCAGACATTTTCGTTCTTGCGCGCCTTGCCCATGTTTGCTGGTATCCGTGAGCAAGTGAAGCGATTGCATATCGAGACGAATCGCGTGCTGAAAAAAATGGGCGGCTCGGTGTTGCCGCCACTCGATTTGCCTTTCATGACCATGCTGCCGATATGGCCGTAGCGGTAAATCATCGGTGTCAGGATCGAAGGCAGCAAGCCTTCGATCCTGACACCACCCACCCCGGCAACCTTGAGTTTAAATGCTACGCGGCCAGTTGCGCGCGGCGTACCACGTCGACTAGTTCGCTATCAGTCGGGTTGTAGTAGCGCATTGCCATTTGGATTGTCTTCCACCCCATTATTTTCGCCAGGGTTTGCACCGTCATTGCAGGGGCGAAGCGGGAGGCGGCTTCGTGACGAAGGTCATGAAAGTGCAGGTCGGTGATTTTTGCGGCATTGCAGACACGCTTGAAGGCCCTGTCGAGCCCGGAAGTGTCATGAAAATTTGGAATGACCTTGCCATTGATATCCCGGGGCAAGTGCCGCAGGGTTTCTACAGCTTTGAGCGTCAATGGCACAGTACGGGCGCTACCATTCTTGGTTATGTCGAGGCGGATGGTTCCTGCCTCCAGTTTCACCTGCCGCCATTCGAGAGAGAGAATCTCTCCTGCGCGCATTCCTGTCTCGAGTGCGAGGTCAAGACATGCTTCCAGCCAAACAGCACTTCTTACGCCTTGAGGGCGATGGATGGCTTTGCGCAACCTGGTTTCTTCGTCCCCTTCCAGTCGGCGCTCGCGACCTTGACCAGGGGGCGGTTTGCGAACGTTCCGCAACTCGTGCTCCAGCGGCATGGACCACTCCTTGATGGCAATGGTGTAGAAGTGGGATAGAAGCGCTAATTCAAGACGTACGCTGTTGGCCGAGACCGATTTCAGGCGCTCGTCTCTATACTCAACATAGTCCTTGGCGCGCAGACTTGCGAGGGGGCGAAGGGATATGGGGTGACTCTGGAGTTTTTGAATGCGGTTCTTTTCAGCGACCATGCCCCGCTTCGTTGGGGTAATCACCTCGAGATATCGCTGCAGTGCTTGGCCGAGAGTGGTGCGCTCCACTTCTCGGCGGTCTCGAAAGTAGCCGGAGTCGATATTGGTCTCGATTTCCCTGATCCAGCGTTCGGCATCTGCGCGGGATTCGAAGGTCTTGGTCTGAGAGGGGTAGCCTTTACGGCGGACGATTGCTTGAAACTGGTAGTCACCCCGTTCGGTGATTGTTGCCATCGCTGACTCCTGAAAAATGAGTATAGCGACGCCGCAGCTAATCACGCGCGGGAGTGCAGCAAAAATGCAGCAAAAAAGCCTTCAGACAGCAAAAAGCCCGCTTGATGGCGGGCTAAGTGCTTGTTTATTCTGGTGGGTCGTGAGTGATTCGAACACTCGACCTACGGATTAAGAGTCCGCTGCTCTACCAACTGAGCTAACGACCCAGAATTTTTCCACTTTGGTGGGTCGGGCGAGATTCGAACTCGCGACCAACGGATTAAAAGTCCGCTGCTCTACCGACTGAGCTACCGACCCGGCCCACACGGGAAGCGCGCATTATAGGCAAGCAGCCGGCCGGCGTCAACGCAGGATGGAAAATTAACGCATTAGAAGCGCAAGGCGTCGACGAGCGAGGCGACTTCGCTGGCCGATTCTTCGAGGATGCTGCTGAGCATCGCGTCATCGACCAGGGCGTCGATGACCGGGGCCATGTCGGGGGCGCGGGGGGGCTGGTCCTGGTACAGGGGGGAGGCGACCGGGGCCAGTTCGTTGGCCAGCAGCAGGGTGTCGCCGAGGGTCACCGGCGGCAGCGAGAGCAGGCCTTCCCAGAGGTTATCCAGCGAATCGGTGACGGCTTGCGGGGTGCCGATGCGGGTGAGGATGGCGCGGGCGATGCGCGGTTCGCTTTCCTCGGTCCAGTCGGCCGGGTCGCCCGACAGCAGGGCGGGATTTCCGGCGGCCCGGGAGATCAGGTAGAAGCCGGCGATTTCATGAACGATGCCGGCGAAGAACGCGGTTTCCGGGTCCTGGTGCGTGATCCGGCGGGCGATGGTCTGCGCCAGGGCGGCGACGTGGGCGGTGTGCTCCCACAATTGCCGGGTCAGCTTGGCGATTTCCGGCGATGCCGACTGGCCGGCCATCTGCTGGGTGGTGATGGCCATGGTCAGGGTGCGGGTGGTACGCAGCCCGATCCGCGAGATGGCCGTGCGCAGATCGGTGACCGCCTGTCCGGAACGGCTGTAGGCGGCACTGTTGGCGACCGCGACGATGCGGGCCGCCAGCAGCGGGGCGCCCTTGACCAGTTGCACCGCCTGGTCGACGTGGCAATCGGGGTCGTCCAGTTGCTGCAGCAACTTGAGCGAGACATCGACCCCGGTGGGGAAGACGAGTTCGCCGTTACCGGCTTGGTCGGCGAGTTCCTGCAGGGCGAGTTTGCGATCCATCGGCAAATCTTACCCTGCGCCCCGCGTTCTGTGTGCTGCTCAGCCCAGGCGACGGCAGATTTCGCTGGTCAGCGCCGACTGGTTCATGCTGTAGAAGTGCAGGCCCGGGGCGCCGCCCTTGAGCAGGCGCTCGCACAGCTCGGTGACCAGATCGAGGCCGAAAGCACGGATCGAGTCACTGTCGTCGCCGAAGCTCTCGAACTTCTTGCGCATCCAGCGCGGCAGGTCGGCGCCGCAGGCGTCCGAGAAGCGGGCCAGCTTGGTGAAGCCGACGATGGGCATGATGCCGGGCACGATGGGGATGTCGACGCCGAGTGCGCGCGCTTCGTCGACGAAATGAAAGTAGGCGTCGGCGTTGTAGAAATACTGCGTGATCGCCGAGTTGGCGCCGGCCTTGACCTTGCGCGCGAAGGCGTCGAGGTCGTCCTTCGGGCTGCGTGCTTGCGGGTGCCATTCCGGGTAGGCGGCGACTTCGATGCTGAAGTGGTTGCCGGTTTCGGCGCGGATGAATTCGACCAGTTCGTTGGCGTAGCGGAATTCGCCGGCCACGGCCATGCCCGACGGCAGGTCGCCGCGCAGGGCGACGATGCGACGGACGCCGGTCGCCTTGAACTCGGCCAGGATTTCACGGATCGAGTCGCGCGTCGAGCCGATGCATGACAGGTGCGGCGCGGCGTCGAAGCCTTCGCTGGCGATTTCGCGGACGATGGCGAAGGTGCGCTCGCGGGTCGAGCCGCCGGCGCCGTAGGTGACCGAGAAGAACTCGGGTTTCAGCTTGGCCAGTTCGGCCCGGGTGGCGCGCAGCTTGTCGACGCCTTCGGGCGTCTGCGGCGGGAAGAATTCGATCGAGATATTGGTGTTCATTTTTTCAGCCAGATAAAGAATTCGCGGTTGCCGTCGCCGCCGGTGATGGGGCTGTCGAGCCAGGCTTTTGCCATCAGGCCGAGTTGCCGGGCAAGATCAAGGAAGCGTCCTTCGACCTCGCGGTACAGCGACGGGTCGCGCACGATGCCGCCCTTGCCGATGTTGTGCGGGCCGACCTCGAACTGCGGCTTGATGAGCAGCAGCAGGTCGCCGTCGGCGGCGAGCAGCGCCGGTAGTTGCGGCAGCACCAGGGTCATCGAGATGAACGAGACGTCGCCGACGATCAGGTCGAAACCGCCGGTCGGCATGGCGTCGCCGAGATCGGCGGCGGTTAGCGCGCGGCAGTTGATGCCTTCCAGTGCGCTGACGCGCCCGTCGTTTTTCAGCTTGGCGTGCAGTTGAGCATGACCGACATCGACGCCGACCACTTTTGCGGCGCCGGCCTGCAGCAGGCAGTCGGTGAAGCCGCCGGTGGATTGCCCGACATCGAGGCAGATCCTGCCGGTGACATCGAGACCGGTGTGCGCCAGGGCGCCGGCCAGCTTGAGGCCGCCGCGCGAAACGTAGCGGTCGCTTTCGTCTTCGACAACGGTGAGGCTGGCGTCGGCAGGCAGTTCCAGCGACGGCTTGGCGATTGCCTTGCCGTCGACGAGTACCCGGCCTTCGCCGATCAGTCGCTGCGCCTGCGTGCGCGACGCCGCCAGTCCGCGCTGGACCAGCAGTGCGTCGGCGCGCAGCAGGCCGTGACGATCGACCGGCGTCTTGACCGGTTTCTCGTCACGTTGCCGACCGCCCTGGCGGGCATGGAAGGAGTTCATGCTCATCGGGGCGGCCTCGGTGGCAGCTGCGGACGATCAGTAGCGGTAGTGGTCGGCCTTGTACGGGCCTTCCACCGGCACGCCGATGTAGTCGGCCTGTTGCTGCGTCAGCGTCGTCAGTTGCACGTTGAGCGTCTTCAGCTGCAGGCGGGCGACCTTTTCATCCAGGTGCTTGGGCAGCGTGTACACACCGACCGGGTAGTCGGCGGTCTTGGTGAACAGCTCGATCTGGGCGATGGTCTGGTTGGCGAACGACGAGGACATCACGTAGGACGGGTGGCCGGTGGCGCAGCCGAGGTTAACCAGGCGGCCCTTGGCGAGCAGGATGATGCGCTTGCCGTCCGGGAAGATGACGTGGTCGACTTGCGGCTTGATCTCTTCCCACTGGTACTTTTCCAGCGACGCGACGTCGATTTCGTTGTCGAAGTGGCCGATGTTGCAGACGATGGCGTTGTTCTTCATCTTGACCATGTGGTCATGGGTGATGACGTGGAAGTTGCCGGTCGTGGTGACGAAAATGTCGGCCTTGTCGGCGGCGTATTCCATGGTGACGACGCGGTAGCCTTCCATCGCGGCCTGCAGCGCGCAGATCGGGTCGATCTCGGTGACCCAGACCTGCGCCGACAGCGCGCGCAGGGCCTGGGCGGAACCCTTGCCCACGTCGCCGTAGCCGCAGACGACGGCGATCTTGCCGGCGACCATCACGTCGGTGGCGCGCTTGATGCCGTCGACCAGCGATTCGCGGCAGCCGTAGAGGTTGTCGAACTTGGACTTGGTCACCGAGTCGTTGACGTTGATCGCCGGGAACTTGAGGTCGCCGCGGGCATGCATCTGGTACAGGCGATGGACGCCGGTGGTGGTTTCTTCGGTCACGCCCTTGATCTGCGCCAGGCGCACCGAGTACCAGGTCGGATCGACGGCCAGCTTGGCCTTGATCGCGGCGAACAGAATGGTTTCTTCTTCCGAACCCGGCTTGGCCAGCACCGAGATGTCCTTCTCGGCCTTGGCGCCGAGGTGCAGCAGCAGGGTTGCGTCGCCGCCGTCGTCGAGGATCATGTTCGAGTAACCGCCGTCGGCCCATTCGAAGATGCGGTGGGTGTAGTCCCAGTAATCGACCAGGGTTTCGCCCTTGACCGCGAACACCGGGATGCCGGCGGCAGCGATGGCGGCGGCGGCGTGATCCTGGGTCGAGAAGATGTTGCAGGAGGCCCAGCGGA
>DKNF01000075.1 GCA_002470165.1 Betaproteobacteria bacterium UBA7395
CTCATCATCGCCGACGAGCCGACCTCGGCCCTCGATGCCGCCCGCCAGGATGCCTTCATCGACCTTTTGCTGGCGGAAGCGAAGGCGGCGGCCAGCACCGTCGTTTTCGTCAGCCACGACCAGCGGCTGGCGGCACATTTCGATGCCAGTTTTGCCCTGACCGGGGAGTTACCGGCATGAGCGCCTTGCTGCGGCTGGCCCTGGCCAGCGCCTGGAATCGCCGGCTCAGCCTGGGGCTGACCCTGCTCGCCGTGATGCTGGCGGCGACCCTGCTGCTGTCGGTCGAACGCATCCGTGAGGCGGCACGTGACAGTTTCGCGCAATCGGTCTCGGGCAGCGACCTGATCGTCGGCGCCCGCACCAGCCCGGTCCAGCTGGTGCTGTATTCGGTCTTCCGCCTCGGCGAAGCGACCAACAACCTCGACTGGGCAAGCTACCAGAAAATTGCTGCCGATCCGGCCATTGCCTGGAGCGTGCCGTTGTCGCTCGGCGATTCGCATCGCGGTTATCCGGTGCTCGGCACCACGGCCGATTATTTCACCCATTTCCACTATGGCGACCGTCAGCCTTTACGCCTGGCCGACGGCGTCGTCTTTGCCGGCATCTTCGAGGCGGTGCTCGGCGCCGAAGTCGCCCAGCGTCTCGGTTACCGCGTCGGCGACCGGATCACCCTGAGCCACGGCGACGGCGGCCTGCCCGGCATGGAGCACGACGACAAACCGTTCACCGTGGTCGGCATCCTGGCGCCGACCGGTACGCCGGTCGACCGCACCGTGCATGTCGGCCTGGCTGCCATCGAGGCCATCCACCTCGACTGGATCGGCGGCGCGCCGGTGCCCGGCTTCAACATCGGTGCCGACGTGGTGCAGAAATTCGACCTGACGCCGAAATCGATCACCGCCTTCCTGGTCGGCCTGCATCAGCGCGCCGAGGTCTTCCGCATCCAGCGCCGGATCAACCAGTTTGCCGACGAGCCGCTGCTTGCCGTGATGCCCGGTGTCGCCCTCGACCAGTTGTGGCAGACCGTCGGTGTCGTCGAGCGGGCCTTGCAGGCGGTTTCCTGGCTGGTGCTGGCGGTCGGTCTGGCCGGCCTGATGGCGACCATGCTCGCCGGCCTCGACCAGCGGCGCCGCGAAATGGCCATCCTGCGGTCCATCGGCGCCGGACGACGGCACATTTTTGGCTTGTTGCTGCTCGAAAGCGGCCTGGTCAGCCTGCTCGGCTGCCTGCTCGGGCTGGCCGCGGTCAGCCTGTTCGCTGCCGTCGGCGGCGATCTGCTGGCCGCTTTCGGTCTGGCGGCCCTGCCGCTGGTGGTGAGCGTGGCCGAAATGAAACTTCTCGGCGCCGTGCTGGTCTGCGGCCTGGCCGTCGGTGTGCTGCCGGCCAGGCGTGCCTATCGTCTGTCGCTGGCCGACGGACTGATTCCCCGTTCATGAAGGAACAAGAATGCTGAAGCGTTGCCTGCTGTTGTTTGCGCTGCTCGTGCCCATGCTGGCCCCGGCCAGCGATTACCGCGTCGGTGACCGGCTGCCGGCTGGCAAGGGCGCGGCCAAGGGATTCAAGGAAATCATGTGGGACGATCTGATGCCCAAGGGTTGGGACCCGATGGCGGCGTTCAAGGGCATCGATCTCAACAAGCTGCAGGACAACGATCCCAAGGCCATCGACCTGCTCGCCAGCGTCCGCAAGGAATGGGACAAGGCGCCGGTCGAGCCCGCGCTGAATGGCCAGCGCATCCGTATTCCCGGCTTCGTCGTGCCGCTCGAGCGGAAAGGCGACGATGTCATCGAGTTCCTGCTGGTGCCGTATTTCGGTGCCTGCGTGCATGTGCCGCCGCCGCCATCGAATCAGGTCATCCATGTCGTCCCGGCCAAGCCGGTGAAGGGCATGCGGACCATGGAAACCTTCTGGGTCAGCGGCACCCTCAGCCTGCAGGGCGGCGACAGCGGCATGGGCGTCTACGCCTACCGTATCGCTGCCGAGCGGGTTGAACCCTATCAAGTGAATCAAGGAAAGAAACGATGAGTACCCTGAGCATGATCCTGCTGGCCTGCCTGGCCGGCGGTTTGATCAGCATGGCCGCGGCGGCGACGGTGGTGTTCCGCCTGTCCCGGCAGTCGACGGCGATCCTGGTGGCGTTTTCCGCCGGGGTGATGCTGTCGTCGGCCTTCCTGCACATCCTGCCGGAAGCCTTCAACTCGCTGCCGCCGGTGGATATCCACGCCGGCCACGACCATGGTCCGGACGACCACGCTGCCATCGCCGCCGAGGAGGATGCGCATGCCGGGCACAACCACGGCGGGCCGTTCGCCACCTTGTTCGCGCTGATGCTGGGCACGCTGTTCAGCTTCTTCGCGCTTGAACGCCTGGCGCTGTGGCGCCACTCGCACGGCGATTGTGCTTCCCACGACGGCCACCACGCGACGGTGACGGCGCCGCCATTGATCCTGATCGGCGACGCCTTCCACAATTTCGTCGACGGCGTGCTGATCGCCGCCGCCTTCATTGCCGACCCGATGCTCGGCGTGACCACGACGGTCGCCATCATCGCCCACGAAGTGCCGCAGGAAATGGGCGATTTCGTGCTGCTGCGCAATGCCGGCTGGAGCAACACCAAGGCCTTCATCGCCAATGCCGGCTCCAGCCTGAGTTCGCTGCTCGGCGGTGCGCTCGGTTTCTTTGCGCTGTCGGCGGCCGATTTCGTCCTCCCCTACGTGCTGGTGATCGCCGCCTCCAGCTTCATCTACGTCGCGCTGGCCGACATCTTTCCGCTACTGCACAAGCAGCGCGAGAGTTTCGTCCGCCAGAGCCTGCTGATCGGCGCCGGCGTGGCGGTGGTCCCGGTGGTGGGGTGGTTCACCCACTGAACCGCGGCGCACTGCCGGGCAGAACTTCCTTCAGCTTGCGTTAATCTGCTGCGCGCTACCATCGCTCCCTCGCAAAAAATGGCGGAGCCGTGAGGGTCTGCCGATCATGATCGGGGGAGGTGGAGATGGCGCTGGGATATTTCAAACGTCAGGCGGCCTGGCGCATTGCCGGGATCAGCCTGAGCCTGGCCATCATCACCACGCCGCTGATCTGGTACCTGTCTCGTGAACAGGCCGAGAGCGAGGTTGTTGCCCTGGCGATGGAGGAGTCGCAGCGGATCATGTCGCACATGGCGTTCGACGCAGCGCCTGAATCCTTGTCGAGCAGCGCGGCGCTGTCGGCCCGGAATGCCACCGGCGGCCTGTTCGATATCGCCGAAATCTATGATCGCTCGGGGATGAAACTGGCCGAGGCCATGACCGACAGCGGCGAGCGTATCGAGCGGCTGCTGCCCAAGCATGGGAGGCCGGAGTACCAGCGCGCCTCCTACGAGCGTGTCGGGCTGGGTGACGATCTCTGGGTGCTTCGGGTCTTCGTGCCATTCTCCAGGACGAAGTCCGCCGGCGAACCGGAGATCCTGGCCTATTTCGAGGGCGTGCGCGTGATACCCCAATGGCAGCGCGAAAAAATGCTGCGCGACGCACTGATCCTGGCCTTGATCGTCGGCGGTTCGGCACTGCTTTGCGGTCTGGCCATCTATCCGGTGGTCATTCACCTGGCCCGCGACAATCTGCGCCAGGCACGGGAAATCCTTGAATCACACATCTCGATCACCGAGGCCCTGGGCCGGGCGATTGCCCGGCGGGATTCGGATACCGGTGCGCATAACTACCGGGTGGCATGGCTTGCTGCCCGCGTCGGTGAACACATGGGGCTGCCAAGAAAGGAAATGCAGGGCCTCATCGTCGGCAGCTTCCTTCACGATGTGGGCAAGATTGGCATTCCCGACGCCATTTTGCTGAAGCCCGGCCGCCTCGACGACGATGAACTGGAGATCATGCGCACCCATGTCCTGCAGGGCGAGGCCATCGTTGCCGACATCGAATGGTTGTCCGATGCAGCCGATGTCGTTTCCGGGCATCACGAGAAATGGGACGGTAGCGGTTACCCGAGGCGGCTTGCCGGCGAGGAGATTCCGCGCAACGCGCGGATCTTTGCGGTGGCGGACGTTTTCGACGCCCTCTCCTCGAAGCGCCCCTACAAGGATGCCCAGGGTTTCGAGGCAGTGATCAATGTCATTGCCCAGGGGGCCGGACGGCACTTCGATCCGGCGATTGTCGAGCGTTTCGTCGAGATTGCCCGGTCCCTGCACAACCGCCTGGCCCAGTGCGACGAGGCGGCCTGCCGGGAGTTGCTGCGCGACAAGATAAAACAGTACTTCGGGGTGTGACTGTCTCAGCCGGGAATGCGCATCAGCAGCAGGTCGCCGCTGTTGCTGGCACACAGCAGCCGATTTTCATCGATGAGCGTCACAAAGGGACGAACCGGCTCGGGGAGCTTGAAGTCTCCTCGGGAATGGCCATTTTCACGTGCGAGCACGTGCAGGACATGGTTCAGGTCAAGCGCGTACACGCTTGATGCATCGCTGGTCAGTTCCGCCATCAATGCACCCCAGTTGCGTTGACTGTCGCGATAGTCGGTTGTCCGGTGGCGCCAGCGCGTTTTCCCGGTGGCGGTATCAATCGCAAAAATCCATCCGGTCGGGGACCACAGGAATGCCAGGCCAGCGGCCACATGGTGTGAATTGATGAAGTTGCCGGCGCTGAACTCCCAGGTCTGCTGACCGTTTGCCAGGTCAAGGCCGTGCAGTTTTTCCTTGTAGCTGCCGGCAATCAGGCTGCTACCGTCGACGTGCAGCTGGCGCAGGTATTGCCATTCGTCGATGCGATTCACCTGCCAGCGGACTTGCCCGTCGGTGAGGGAGAGTGCGTAAAGGCGACCGTCACCCGGTCCGACATAAAGCGTGTCTCCGGCGACGACAGGCGCATAGCTGATGCGCGTATCGGCAATCGCATCGAAGTGCCATCGTGGTCGCCCGCTCTCGGCATCCAGGACAAGAAGCCGGTGCCCGTCGCCAAAACAGACGCTTTCCCCGTTCAAACACGGCGCGCCAATCTGGTCACGGGCACGGTAACGCCACAACGCCTGCGTTTCCCCCGGACGCCAGGCGGCGATTTCGGATTGGCCTCCGCAAATGACGATTTCAGCTGCGGTGCGCGGCCGGAATCTTGCACCGCCCGGAAGGTGGTGGCGAATGTTCCAGGTCACGCTTTCCCGGGACAGATCAAGCAGTCCGAGCCGGGACTCGCCGGCAAACATGACACCATTGCCGATCACGCTTGCCGGAGCCAGGCGGCGATCCTCGCTGGGCCAGCGTCCCAAGATTGGGAGCGCGGGGGCGCGCCGGCTGTCTCCTGTGGCAAACGGAGCGATCGCCCCCAGGCCAAGCGCCAGCAAGCCGTTCAGCAGGGTCCGGCGTTGCCGATCGGTCAATTGCAGCGGGCGCCTTGCTCGATCCAGCGGAGCAGGATACGCGTATTCGGATGATCGCGATCTTCGGTCGGCGATATTCCCGGCGGCATGCGGTCTTCAACCAGGTGCTGGAACAGGCTGCTTTGATCGGGCTTGCCCGGGATGACCACCTTGGTGGCGTTATTGACCCCCTTGGCCACCGAGTCGGCGCCCAGCATGATGCCGCTGTGGCTGCTCAGGTCCAGTTCATGAAAGCTCGGCGGTTCCTGATTGGACATATGGCAACTGGTACAGGCCGGTGTGTCCGGTGCGAATGCGCCGTCCCTGGCGAACAACGGCAGGACATTGTTCTTGAAATCCTTGTCGTTCGGTGCGCCGCGTTCTATCCATTTGCGTACCGTGGCAAATGACTGTTCGTTGCCACCAACGGAGAAGTGCACGCCGAGCGGCATGCGGTTGTTGCGCATGCGTCTGCCGAGAATGTGTTTGGCGCCTTTTTCTCCGGGCTGGAAGATGGGACGGGCCGGCGATTCCTGCGAGCCGGTCCGTATTCCCTCGCAACTCGAGAGATCGAGTCCGCGGTAGCTGTGTTCGGGGTTTCCGGACGAGTGACAGACGATGCAGGCCGGTCCCTGGCCGAAGGCATTCGGTGTGCGCATCAGCGTGGCGATGTAATCGTAGGGGATGGGAATGTTGCGCCCGAGGATCAAGGTATCGACTGCCGCATGATCCCCTTCGAGTTTGATCTTGCCGTCGCGTAAATCCTGTACCCACTGACTGTTGACCGTTTCGGGCACTTTTTCCGCCCAGGCCTTGTTCAGCGACAGGGCCATGAGTCCGCAGGCCAGCAGCAGCCAGTAAGGTTTGTTGAGTCCTTGCATGAAAATTCCCCCCGTGATGATTTTGTTGTTGCTTAAGGCATTGTGCATCACCTTTGCGGGTTGTGTGCCGATTTCCCCGTCACCCCCGTGGCAGGCTCAGCCTGGCACACAATCCCCCAAGCGGCGATTGCCCAAGCACCAGTTCCCCGTCGTACAAGCCGGCCAGTTCGCTGACGATGGCCAGGCCCAGGCCGGAACCGGCAACCTTCTCGTCGCCGCGCTGGCCCCGTTGCAGCAGGGCGGCCCGTTGATCGTCCGGGATGCCGGGGCCGTCGTCGTCGATAGCCAGGTGCAACTGCTCCGCATCGGCCGAAATGGCGATGCGTATTTCGCTTCTTGCCCACTTGCCGGCGTTGTCCAGCAGGTTGCCGAGCATTTCCTGGAGGTCCTGGGCTTCGCCGCGAAACAGCAATTCGCGTGCCGTCTCGTCAGGGGTGAAGGTAAAGCGGCGTTCGGGGTGGACGCGCTGCATGACGCGGATCAGCCCGTCCATGACCGGCGCCACCTGACAGCGCAGGCCTTTGTCCTGGGCGGCGGCGGCAACCCTGGCCAGCGCCAGGTGACGGTCGATCTGCTGGCGGGCGGCAACGACCTGGTTGCGTACCAGTTCGGCGAACGGGTCGTCGGCCTCGGCGGCTGCGTTGGCCATCACGGTCAGCGGGGTTTTGACCGCGTGGGCGAGATTGCCGGCCTGGTGGCGGGCGCGGGCGACGAAATCGGCATTGCGGCTGAGCACGGCATTCAGTTCGTCGACCAGCGGCTGGATTTCGCTCGGGTGGTCTTCGCTCAGTGTCGTCCGTCGGCCGTCGCGCAGCAGTGACAATTCGTCGCGCAGGCGCTTGAGCGGGCGCAGACCGGCGACAACCTGGAAGGCCGCCGCGAGCATCAGCCCACCGGCGAGCAGGGCCAGGGCGCCGATCAGCAGCGTGCGGAAGCGCTCGATGGGTTCGGACAGCAAACGTTCGTCGGCGGCGACGATCAGGCGCCAGCCTTGATCCGGGTTTTCGGCCGGTTGCATGACCTGTTCCAGCATGCGCAGCGCTTCCCCGTCCGGGCCGGTGACGCGATGGGTGTGGCGCTCGCCATCGGCCAGCCGGTCGCCGGGAACCTGCAGCTTTGCATCCCAAAGCGAGCGGGAGCGCAGCACGATCGTGTCGCCGTTGTCGGATGCCATGCGCTCGACCTGCCAGTAAAGGCCCGAGTAGGGCCGTTCCAGGCGCGGGTCGCTGAGCGTCCGGGCAAGCACGGGATTGCCGGCGGCATCGGTTTCAAGATGGCCGGCCAGTTGGGCCAGGTGCATGCTGAGTTCGTTGTCGAACTGGCGCGACAGCTGTTGTTCGAACATGCTTTGCAACATCCAGCCGGCAACGCCGACAGTGGCCGCCACCCAGACCAGCGTGCCGGCCAGCAGGCGGAACCGCAGCGAGGTGCTGCCAGCCTTCATGAAGGAAGACCCAGGCGGTAACCGAAGCCGCGTACCGTTTCGATCATCCCGTTGGGCAGCTTCTTGCGCAGCCGGCCGACGAAGACTTCGATGGTGTTGGAATCGCGGTCGCTGTCCTGCGAGTAGATGTGCTCGGACAGTTCGCTGCGCGAGACGACTTCGCCGCGGCGCTGCATCAGGTAGGCCAGCACCTTGAATTCGTGGCTGGTCAGCGCCAGACTCTGACCATCGACGCTCGCTGTCGCCCGCCGGATATCCAGACGCAAACTGCCGCACACCAGCTCGTTGCTGGCCTGGCCGGCGCTGCGCCGGATCAGGGCGCGCAGGCGGGCGAGCAGCTCTTCCATGTGGAAGGGTTTGACCAGGTAATCGTCGGCACCGGCGTCGATCCCGGCCACCCGCTCATGCCAGTCGCCGCGCGCAGTCAGGATCATTACCGGCATGGTGCGCCCGCCACCCCGCCAGCGTGTCAGTACCGACAGTCCGTCGAGCAGCGGCAGGCCGAGGTCGAGGATCACCGCGTCGAAATCGTTCTCCATGCCCAGATGCAGCGCATCGCGCCCGTTGACCGCGACCTCGACGATGTAGCCCTCAGCCTTCAGCTTGCGGGCGACCTGGAGATTCAGCGTCGGTTCGTCTTCGACCAGCAGGATGCGCATCAGTCCCGCCTCCCATGCCGGCCGCCTTGCCGCCCCTTGATCTCCAGCACACTGCCGTCGCGCGCGTCGATCAGCAGTTTGTTGATGCCGCCGTCGCGACGCAGCATCTTCACTTCGTAAATCCAGCGCTGGTCCTCGTGTTCCAGTTCGACTTCCAGCACCTCGCCGCGATGTTCGCGTTCGATGCGTGACAGAACCTGGCGCAGCGACAGGATCTCGCCGGCTTCCAGTGCCCGTCGGGCAACCTCGTGATCCTGGCGACTGCCGGCCTGGACCGGCGCAATGCCGATGCAGGCCGATAGCAGGAACAAGCGGAGCTGTCGCAACAACATTACAGGGTTATTGACGGCCACGGCCGGGACCCATGCCCTGGCCGCCGCCGTTCATGCCCGGCCCCATGCCGCCACGCGGGCCGGCATAAGGTCTTTGTTCCGGCGGTGTGGCCGGCAGGGTAACGCCACGTTCCTGCGCGCGTTGCACCATCTGTTCGTGGTGTTTGGCGCGCACGGCGGCGCGCTCCTCGTCGGTGCGGGCGTTGCGCATGGCATTGCGGTGCTCGACACGCTCCTGCTCGGTCATCAACTGGCTGCCAAATATCGGTTCGGCGGCCGGGTCGGCCGCGAATGTGCCACCCGAACCCAGGAGCAGGCCAGCGGTGACGAGACTGATCAGCAATTTGCTTTGGGACAACATGATGGACTCCTTCACGCATTGAATGATGGCACAGGCTTGTTCATTCCCCGATTCCTGTTTTACCCCTGTCAACATGAACGCGGGCTGAATATTGCCGGCGTCTAGTCGTCTTCGTCATGACCGTGATGTGCTCGGTAGCGTGGCGGTTCGTAGGGCGCTTTGGGTTGCTCGCCGAAACCGGCGCGATAGACCTCGGCGCTGGTGAACCGGCAATCCTGGCGCGAGCCGACCGTCTTGAGCAACTCGGTATCGGGTTTGGGCAGCGTCCCGACCTGGCTGGTGATCCGGGTCCTGATCTGTTCACAGCTTTCATCCGGTACCGGGTTGGCAAGGCTGCTCAGTGGCAGGAGCAGGGATAAACAGAGTGCGAGTGGCGTTTTCATGGCGCTTTCCTTCGAGTGGAATGTCGCCATGCTCGGTGAGCCAAGCTGAATATTCGCTGAATCCGCGCTTCAGGTTGCGTTCAGGTATGCGGCGGCATAGTTCGCTCCATCGCTGATCCGGAGGTTGTCCGCCATGAAATTCCGTCTTGCCCTTTCCTGTTTCGCGCTTTCGTTCCATTCTCTGCTGGCCAGTGCCGGTCCGCTCGAAGCGCAACTGGCTACCTACGCCACTGCCGCCAAGGCGGCCAACCCGGCGTTTGCGGGGTTCTCCGCCGCCCGCGGCGAAAAGCTGCATGTCACCAATTTTGCCCTGGGCAAGCCGGATACGCCGGCCTGCACGAGCTGTCACGGCAACGATCCACGCGCTGCGGGCAAGACCCTGACCGGCAAGTTGATCGAGCCGATGGCCCTGTCGGTCTCGCCTGGGCGTTATGCCGATCCGGCCAAGGTCGAGAAGTGGTTCAAGCGCAACTGCAACGAGGTGCTCGGCCGCGAATGCACCCCGCTCGAAAAGGGCGACTGGCTGGCTTTCGTCAGCAGCCGCTGAAACAGAACGGAGGAAACGACCATGAAATTCCCGACCCGACCCCTTGCCCTCGGCCTGCTGGCCCTCGGTTTTTCCGCCCTGATCTTCAGCCGCGCCCAGGCCGGCGGCGGTCATTACTATCCGCCGGTCGCCGATCCGGTAGTCAAGGAAGAATGCGGTAGCTGCCACCTGGCGTTCCCGGCATCGATGCTGCCGGCCTCGTCGTGGAAACGGATGATGGGCGAACTTGACAATCACTTTGGCGACAACGCTTCCGTCGATCCCGAGGTCGCCCGCAAGATCACCGCCTATCTCGTCGCCAACGCCGCCGATACCGGTGGCCAGCGCTACGGCGCCAAGTTGCAGCGTGGTGTCGATCCGGCCTCGGCGCCGCAGCGCATCACGGCCTTGCCCAAGTGGGTGCGCGAACACCGCGAAGTGCCGGATTGGGAATGGCGGCACAAGGACGTGCGCAGCAAGGCCAACTGCACGGCCTGTCATGCCGACGCCGAGCTCGGCTACTACGAAGATTGAACGTTTCAGGGAGATAGCACCATGACTTTTTCGCACCGGATGTTTTCCTTGGCCCTGGTCGCCGCGCTGATGGCCGGCGTGCTGAGCTTTTCTCAAGCCGCTCGTGCCGATTCCGAGCGCAGCGGCAACTGGCTGCCGATTCCCCGTCTGATCGAAAAGCTGGAGGCGGCCGGCTATCGCAATATCGAGAAGATCGAGCGTGAGCACGGACGTTACGAAGTGCGGGCCACCAATCCCCAGGGGGCGCGCAGCAAGCTGCTGCTCGATGCGCGTACCGGCGAATTCGTCGGCGCGCAGCGCGCGTATGAGCGGCAGGATGGCCGCCGCGGAGAAAGCAGCGGCGAGTGCAACAAGCGCCGCTGTCGCGACGACATGCCGGCGACGCCGGCCGGGAGCCGCTGATGGTCAGGGGCGTGCTTGTCTTGCTGACTGCCGCGCTGGCCATGCTCTGGGGTTGGGATGTGCTGCAGGCACCGGCCTCGCCGGCGCATCCCTGGTGGATCGCGCGGCAGGAGGCGATGTACCTGAGCGGCCTGCTGGCGATCGGCCTGATGTCGCTGGCGATGTACCTGGCGACGCGTCCGATCTGGCTGGAAGCGCCCTTCGGCGGCATGGACCGCGTCTATCGCGCGCATAAATGGGCGGGTATCGTCGGCGGCAGTTTCGCGATCATGCACTGGCTGGTCGAGATGTCCGACGACATCCTCAAATCGACCATCGGCCGTGCCGGCCGGGTGCCCAAGGAAAAGGCCACCGGTCTGCTCGACAGCATGCAGGATCTGGCCGAGGACTTCGGCGAATGGGGCTTCTACATCCTGCTGGTGCTGCTGGCGATCACGCTGTGGCAGCGTTTTCCCTATCGCCCCTGGCGTTTCCTGCACCGGGCGATGCCGGTGATCTACCTGCTGCTGGCTTTTCACTCGGTCCTGCTGGCGCCGCGCGATTACTGGACGCAGCCGGTTGGCTGGGTGCTCGCCGGGCTGGTTGCGGCCGGCGTTTATGGCGCGTTGCGGGCCTTGCTCGGCAACATCGGACAGGCCCGTCGGGTGCGCGGCGAAATCCTTGCCGTGACGCAGCCGGCCCCCGATGTCGTCGGCGTTTCCTGCCGTTTGCCGGCGGCCTGGCACGGACATCGTGCCGGACAGTTCGCGCTGGTCACCTTTGACCCGGACGAGGGCGCGCATCCCTTCACCATCGCCAGCGCCGACAGCGGCGACCGGACCGTCGAGTTCCGCATCAAGGCGCTTGGCGACCATACCCGCCAGCTTCCTACGCTGCTGCGCCCCGGCCAGCCGGTCGACATCGAAGGGCCCTACGGACGCTTCGACCTGTCCCGCATCAATCCCCGGGCACGGCAATTCTGGGTGGCCGGCGGCATCGGCGTGACGCCCTTCCTGGCCTGGCTGGGCGCCTTGCAGAACAGCGCAGCGCCGGTGCCGGCGGCAGACCTGCACTACTGTACCCGCGACCGCGAGCGCGATCCCTTCGTGGCCGAACTGCAGTCGTTGTGCGCCGGCTTGCCCAGCGTTCGCCTGCATGTCCACGGCGGTGCCCAGGGCGACGTGCTGGATGCGCATCGCCTGCTTGCGGATATCGGTCCCGGCGAAGCAGCCGAAGTCTGGTTCTGCGGTCCGGGTGGGCTGGCCGATGCGCTGCGCCGGGGAATTGCCGGGATCGGCAGGCGGCGCCTGAGTTTCCATCAGGAAGCCTTCGTCATGCGCTGATTTCAGCTTCGCTTAAGCGCACCGGGTCATAGTTGGCCCGGGTCGCAACCATGAATCAGGAGTACACAGGAATGTCGACAGAAAAAACCGTTGAGCTCGAGTTCTCGAAAAAATACGATGCGGTGCACGCCCGCCAGTATTTTCACAAACACGGCGATGGTTGGTCACGACGCCTGTCGGATTGGCGCGAGCAACAACTGGCCCGGCATGCACTGGCCCTGGCCGGTGAGCCCGACCTGGTACTCGACCTGCCCTGCGGCGCCGGTCGTTTCTGGCCGACGCTGGCGGAAAAGGCGGGGCGCCTGATCCTGGCTGCGGACAATTCGGCCCACATGATCGAGGTGGCGCGGCATTCCCAGGCGCCGGCCATTGTTGAACGTGTGCGCACTTTCCAGACCTCGGCCTTCGCTATCGATTTGGATGACGAGGCAGTGGACTGCGTTTTCTGCATGCGCCTGCTGCATCACATCGCCGATCCGGTGCATCGACTGGCGATGTTGCGCGAATTCCATCGCGTCAGCCGCGATACCGTGATCGTGTCGTTGTGGGTCGATGGCAATTTCAAGTCCTGGCGGCGCAAGCGCCTGGAAAGGCGGCGTGCTGCACGCGGCGGCAACGAGAACCAGAACCGCTTCGTCGTTTCGCGAGACATGATCGAGGCGGAATTCGCCGAGGCCGGTTTCGACATCATCGGTGCCGAGGATTTTCTCCCGGCTTACGCCATGTGGCGGGTCTATACTTTGCGCAAGACATCATGAGCGGCACGGCATCCCGGGGTTTCGAACGCTGGTGGCGTACCGAGGGCGAATGGGTCGAAGAGGCCAACCAGCGACGCGGTGGTGAGAGCGGCGTGCAGCGTTTGCCGGGGGAGCATCGCCCGCTCTACTGCAAACGCCAGTCCGGGCATGTGCACCGTTCCCTGTGCCATCCGCTCGGGCGACCGACCGTGTTGCGCGAGGCCGAGTCGATTCGCGCCTTCCGGGCGCTCGGTCTCGGCGTGCCCGAACTGGTCTATTGTGGCGCACGCAAGCAGGGCGATACCTGGCAGGCTTTGCTGGTGACCGAGGAGTTGCCCGGCTTTGTCGCTCTCGATCGCTGGTACGCGACGCAGGCGGAAAGTGTATCGCCGGCGGCGCGGGGG
>DKNF01000146.1 GCA_002470165.1 Betaproteobacteria bacterium UBA7395
TGGCGATGACCGCCAATGCCTTCGTCGATGATCGGCAGCGTTGTCTGGCCGTCGGCATGGACGATTTCATCGCCAAGCCGGTCAATCCGGATGTCCTGTTCCTGATGATCAAGCGATGGTTTGACAGGACGTCCGGTCTGGCTGGCAAAGACGATAGCTGACCGCGGTTCAGCCGGCTCAGGCGACGATGCATGCACCGTTCAGGTGCGCGCATTACGGCATCAAGCCTTCATCATGTGCGTCGCACAATTGCTGGCCTTAAGAATCAATGTCTTGCAAGCTGGTTCATGTCTTGCTTCTGAGCTTGTCAACAATCCATCCGGAGCCAGCCCGTGTCCATCCATGTCGCACTGAATCACGTCACCCATTACAGCTACGACCGCCTGATCAACCTCGGGCCGCAGATCGTCCGCCTGCGCCCCTGTCCGCATTCGCGCACGCGCATCCTGTCCTATTCGCTGAAGATCGGACCGGCGAAGCATTTCATCAACTGGCAGCAGGACCCGCAGGGCAATTACCTGGCGCGCCTGGTTTTCCCGGAAAAGGCCCGCGAATTCCGCGTCGAGGTCGACCTGGTCGCCGAAATGTCGGTGATCAATCCCTTCGACTTCTTCCTCGAACCGCACGCCGAGAAAATTCCCTTTGCCTATGTCGCCGAGGAACGCCACGAACTGGCGCCTTATCTCTACAAGGTCAATTATGGCCCGCTGTTCGACAAGTACCTGGCCGGCATCCCGCGCGAGGCGACGCGTAGCGTCGATTTCCTGGTTGCCCTCAATGCCCAGGTGCAGCGCGACATCAGCTATACGATCCGTCTCGAACCCGGCGTGCAGACGCCGGAGGAAACCCTGGAAAAGCGCTCCGGCTCCTGCCGCGACTCGGCCTGGCTGCTGGTGCAGTTGCTGCGCCATCTTGGTCTGGCCGCGCGTTTCGTGTCCGGCTACCTGATCCAGCTGACCGCTGACGTCAAATCGCTCGACGGTCCGTCGGGTCCGGAAGCCGACTTCACCGACCTGCACGCCTGGACCGAGGTGTACCTGCCGGGCGCCGGCTGGATCGGGCTCGACCCGACCTCCGGCCTGTTTGCCGGCGAAGGCCACATTCCGCTGGCGTGTACGCCGGAACCCTCGTCGGCGGCACCGGTCAGCGGCGCCATCGACAAGTGCGAAACCGAGTTCTCGCACTCGATGGGCGTCACCCGCATCTGGGAAGCGCCGCGCGTGACCAAGCCTTATACCGACGAGCAATGGCTGGAGATCGAGAATCTCGGCCACCACATCGACGACGAGCTCATGCGTATGGACGTGCGCCTGACCCAGGGGGGCGAGCCGACCTTCGTCGCCGTCGACGACCCCGACGGTGCCGAATGGAATACTGCCGCGCTCGGCCCGACCAAGCGTTTCTTCGCCGCCGAGCTGTTCCATCGCCTGCGTGACAAGTACGCCCCGAACGGCCTGATGCACTTCGGCCAGGGCAAGTGGTACCCCGGCGAGCAGCTGCCGCGCTGGTCGCTGAACTGCTTCTGGCGCAAGGACGGCGAACCGATCTGGAACAACCCGGCGCTGTACGCCGACGAGCGCAAGGATTACGGCGTTACCGCCGACCAGGCCGGGCATTTCCTCAAGCGCGTCGCCGAGCGCCTGGGTGTCACCGCCGACTACGTCTTCCCCGGCTACGAGGATGTCTATTACTACATGTGGCGCGAACGGCGCCTGCCCGGCAACGTCGACCCGTTCGATTCGCGCGTGGACGACGCCTTGGAGCGCGAGCGTCTGATGAAGGTGTTCACCCAGGGCATGACTCATGTGGTCGGTCACACCCTGCCGATCATGAAGAACGTCTACAACCAGTGGCAGACCGGGCCGTGGTTCCTGCGCGCCGAGCGCTGCTACCTGTTCCCCGGCGATTCGGCGATGGGCTACCGCCTGCCGATCGACTCGCAACCGTGGACGGCACAGAGCGACTATCCCTACGTCAATGTTCCGGATGCCGAGACTGCGACCGACCCGCTGGCTAGCTACGCCGCCCTGCGCGCCCGCGTCAGCGGCGAAGCCGGCGTCCGCACGCCGCAGATGCAGGATCGACGTGGCGCCGCCGCCGGGATCAGCGCTGACGGCAAGGGCCGGGCCTGGGAAAAGCCGACCGACACCCGCCCGGGCTTCAAGGAATCCGCCGGCTGGATCACCCGTCTGGCGATGTGCGCCGAGCCGCGCGACGGCAAGCTCTACATCTTCATGCCGCCGACGCAGACGCTCGACGACTACCTGGAAATCGTCGCCGCCGTCGAGGCCACGGCCGAAGAGATGCAGCTGCCGGTGATCATGGAAGGCTACGAGCCGCCCTCCGACCCGCGCCTGACCCATTTCCGCGTCACCCCCGACCCCGGCGTGATCGAGGTGAACATCCATCCGGCGCGGAGCTGGGACCAGCTGGTCGAGCAGACCACCCACCTCTACGACGCCGCTCATTTCACCCGCCTGACCACCGAGAAATTCATGGTCGACGGCCGCCATACCGGCACCGGCGGTGGTAACCACTTCGTCCTGGGCGGCGCGACGCCGAACGATTCACCCTTCCTTCGTCGGCCGGACCTGTTGAAGAGCCTGGTCGCTTACTGGCACAACCATCCCAGCCTCTCCTACCTGTTCTCCGGCCTGTTCATCGGCCCGACCAGTCAGGCGCCGCGGGTGGACGAAGCGCGCAACGACAGCCTCTACGAGCTGGAAATCGCCTTCAAGCAGATTCCGCCGGCCGGCCAGAACGTGCCGCCGTGGCTGATCGACCGCATCCTGCGCAACCTGCTCACCGACGTCACCGGCAACACGCACCGTTCCGAGTTCTGCATCGACAAGCTGTACTCGCCCGACGGCCCGACCGGGCGCCTCGGCCTGCTTGAACTGCGCGCCTTTGAAATGCCGCCGCACGCGCGCATGTCGCTGGCCCAGCAACTGCTGCTGCGGGCGCTGATCGCCCGTTTCTGGAACGAACCCTACAGCCCGCAGCGCCTGGCCCGTTGGGGCACCGAACTGCACGACCGGTTCATGCTGCCGCATTTCGTCGAGCAGGATTTCCGCGACGTGATGGAAGAAATGAGCGCCGCCGGCTACCCGTTCAAGCACGAGTGGTTTGCCCCGCATTTCGAGTTCCGCTTCCCGAAATACGGCGATTTCGCGGTCAAGGGCATCGCCTTCGAACTGCGCCATGCGCTCGAACCCTGGCATGTCATGGGCGAGGAGGGCTCGGTCGGCGGTACCGTCCGCTACGTCGATTCCTCGGTCGAACGGGTCCAGGTCAAGATCAGCGGCATGGCGCCCGATCGCTACATCCTGACCTGCAACGGCGAGCCGGTGCCACTGACCAATACCGGCCGCAACGGCGAGTTCGTCGCCGGGGTCCGCTATCGGGCCTGGCAGCCGGCGTCCTGCCTGCATCCGACCATCGGCGTGCATGCGCCGCTGGTGTTCGACATCGTCGATACCTGGATGCAGCGCTCGCTCGGCGGTTGCCAGTACCACGTCGCGCACCCGGGCGGACGCAGTTTCGACACCTTCCCGGTCAATGCCTTCGAGGCGGAGAGCCGTCGTCTTGCCCGTTTCTTCCGCTTCGGCCACACGCCGGGGCGGATCGAGGTCAAGGCACCGCAGGTCAGCGCCGAGCACCCGTTTACGCTAGACTTGCGCCGTTTCTAACCGGTTGGGCGACGGATTTCCGTCGCCAGCCGAACGACAGGCCGGTAGCGGCCTGTTTCTTTTCCTGCCATGGCCCGTACACTGCTCGCCATCTATCCGCATAGTGCCCGCCGCTACGACGAAATGTTGATGGCGGATGGAGACGTGCGCCCGCACTGGCGGCGATTCTTCAACCACCTGGACGCGGTGTCGCCGGAAGACATGCACCAGCGGCTGGATTTCGCCGACCGGCGCATCCTGGAAAACGGCGTCACCTACAACGTCTATGCCGACCCGAACGGCGCCGACCGGCCGTGGGTGCTCGATCCGGTGCCGCTGATCATCCCGCCCGACGAATGGGCCGAGATTTCCGCTGCCGTGGCCCAGCGCGCGGCCCTGCTCAACGCCATCCTGGCCGATTTGTACGGCCCCCAGACCTTGCTCGCCAAGGGCCTGCTGCCGCCGGCCCTGGTCTATGGCCAGCACGGCTACCTGTGGCCGTGCCAGGGCATCCAGCCGCCGGGCGGCGTCTGGCTCCATCATTACGCCGTCGACCTGGCGCGCTCGCCGAACGGGCGCTGGTGGGTCATCGCCGACCGTACGCAGGCGCCGTCGGGGGCCGGCTACGCGCTGGAAAACCGGCTGGTCGTCTCGCGCGTCTTCCCGGAAATGTTCCGCGACCTGCACGTGCAGCATCTGGCCGATTTCTTCCGCGACCAGCAGGAAGGCCTGACCGCGCTGGCGCCGCTCGATCCGGGCGAGCAGCCGCACATCGTGCTGCTGACGCCGGGGCCGTACAACGAAACCTATTTCGAACACGCCTACCTCGCCCGTTACCTCGGTTTTCCGCTGGTCGAGGGCCAGGACCTGACGGTGCGCGGCGACACCGTGTTCCTGAAAACCCTGCGCGGCCTCAAGCGGGTGCATGTGATCCTGCGCCGCCAGGACGACGATTACTGCGACCCGCTCGAACTGCGCGGCGATTCGGCACTCGGCATCCCCGGCCTGATCAACGTCGCCCGGGCCGGCCGGGTGACGATTGCCAACGCGCTCGGCAGCGGCTTGCTGGCGTCCGGCGCACTGATGGGCTTCCTGCCGGCGATCTGTCGCGAACTGCTCGGCGAAAAGCTGGCCATGCCGTCGGTGGCGACCTGGTGGTGCGGCGAGAAACCGGCGCTGGAGTTCGTCAAGGAAAACTTCGACGATCTGGTGATCAAGCCGGCCTACCCGACCCAGCGCATGGAGCCGGTATTCGGTCATGAACTGGAGGGCGAGGCGCGCGAGGAAATGCTGCGCCGGATCGAAGCCCGGCCGCATGCCTATGTCGCTCAGGAAATGGTCAATCTGGCGCAGGCGCCGACCTGGAGCCGCGCCCACGAGCGCCGCCTGATCGCCCGGCCGGTCGGTCTGCGCGCCT
>DKNF01000185.1 GCA_002470165.1 Betaproteobacteria bacterium UBA7395
TATAACTGTCGAACTCGGGAGGCCAAGCAGGTAGGCGCGGGCGGCAGCCAGAAATTCGCGGATATTGTTCTCGATCATCATTTTTTCCTTGGTTTGCTCATGCGCTGAAGACATGAATGCATTCTAAGGTAGGCGATGCGTAGCGACTGTTGCGCCTCGGTGGCGGACCGGTAACCTTGCTCGCTTGATCAATGACGAACTGTAACCGCGCCTACTGATGGGCCTGCCAGGTTAGCGTGAAGCGTGCGCCACCCAGCGGGCTGCTGCTGGCGAAGGCGGTGCCGCCATGCAGTTCGAGGACGCGGCGGGCAATGGCCAGCCCCAGTCCGTAACCGCCGGTCGAACGGTCGCGCGAGCGGTCAAGGCGGGTGAAGGCAGAAAAGATGTGCTCCCGTTCTTCCTCGGGGATGCCGATGCCGTCGTCGTCGACGTGGATGGCGATGCGCTCGCCGAGCATTTCTGCGCTGACCCGGATCTCCCGGCTGGCGTACTTGAAGGCGTTGCGCAGCAGGTTGCGCAGGGCGTAGGGCATGGCCTTGCGGTCGAGGTCAATGTGCAGGTTGTCGGGCAGGGCAGCGGTATCGACGGTGACCTGGAGTTGCCGGCCGAGCAGGCGAACGGAATCGACTTCGTCGGCCAGCCATTCGGCGAAGCGGACGCTGGAGAAGTGGGCTTCCGGCGCTTCCCGTTCGAAACGGGCATAAGTCAGGCTGGTATCGATCAATTGATCGAGTTCGTCGAGGTCGGCCTCCATCATCGCCCACAGGCGCCGGCGTTCGTCGATGTCATCGGTTTCCGAGAGCATTTCCAGGGCAAAGCGCATTCGTGCGATGGGGGTGCGCAATTCGTGGGAAATGCCGCAGGAGAGTTCGCGGTGTGTAGCCAGCAACTGGCGCACGCGTTCGGCCATGCTGTTCAGCGTGTCGGCCAGCGGTGAGAAAAGCTGGGTCTGAACGACCGTGCTGCCGATATCGAAATTGCCGTCACCGAAATCCCGGGCGCTCTGGCGCAGGGTTTCCAGGTCGCGCCAGACCGGACGTACCCAGAACCACAAGGCGATGGCGAAGATCACCCCGATCAGGCTCCAGGTCAGCAGGCGCAGGCGGAGATCCAGCGGCAGGCCGGTGCTTTCCTCGGGGTTGCGGCTGGCCGACAAAGGCCCAACCACCAGCACCTTGCTGGTGTTGCCTAGACGGTGATACATCACGTCGTGGTCGTGGGCGATGGCGATATCGCCGGCATCCAGTTTGGCGACCTGGGCGCTGGTCAGGCGCGTATCGAGCGTGCGCCGCTCGACGATGCCGAGCTTGTAGGAGAACTTGCCGTCGATTTCCTCGATCCGGCGCTCCCATTGCCGGCGCGGGTGGCGAAACAGTTCGTCTTCGATCAGGGTGATCGTGCCGCGCATGAAGCGCCGGGCATAATCGTCGGTAATGCCCTGCTGCGCGGTCGAGATGATGAAGTCGGCGGTGAAGGCAATGGCGACGAAGGAGCCCATCGCCAGCAGATAGAAGTTGAGGAACAGCTTGGACAGGCTGTAGCGTCCGCCGCGCCAGCGCGGCAGGCTGCCCCGGAACAGCGATCGGGCCAGGCCCTGGCGCCCGGGGGGCGCGTTGTCCGGCGTATCCGGCTCAGTTCCAGTCATGTTTGCTGAACAGGTAGCCTTTACCGCGGACGGTCTTGATGCGGGTCGGGTTTTCCGGGTCGTCGTTCAGCTTCTTGCGCAGGCGGGAAATGCGCGCGTCGATGGAGCGGTCGAGGCCGTCGAAACCGATGCCGCGCAGCTCCTGCAGCAGGTCGTCGCGGGACAGGACGTTGCCGGCGTGCGAGGCGAGCAGCCAGAGCAGATCGAATTCGGCGGTGGTCAGGTCGATGCTCTGACCGTTCAGTGTGGCGGTGCGGGTGGCCTGGCTGATGCGGAACTGGCCGAACACCTGACTGTCGCCGGTATCGGTGTCGCCGGGCGTCGGCAGGCGACGCAGCAGGGCCTTGATGCGGGCGAGCAGGACGCGGGGTTGTACCGGTTTGGCGATGTAGTCGTCGGCACCGAGTTCGAGACCGAGAATCTGGTCGAAATCCTCATCGCGTGCCGTCAGCATCAGGATCACGCCACGGTACTGCTGGCGCACGGCGCGGCAGACCTCGAAGCCGTCCTTGCCGGGCAGCATCACGTCAAGAATCACCAGATCCGGCTGCTCGGCCAGTATCCGGGTTTCGGCAACATCGCCGCGGGCCTCGATGGCGACATCGAGGTCGTTGCGGGAGAGGTATTCGGCTGTCAGCTCAGCCAGGCGTTCATCGTCTTCGACGAGCAGGATGCGCGTAGTCATGCGCGCAAGTTTAACCACCCCGGCGGCGACGGTCCACTGGTAGTGCCGGCGGCACGCTGACGATCAGCGCATCGCCGCCGGGCAGGGCGACGACCAGCGTTTCGCTCTGCTGGTCCCGGCAACGATAGACATGGCTGCCGTCCATGGCTTCGGCGGACAGGATGTCGCGCTGGGCCAGGTAGTCGGCGAGTTCGCCACGGTCTACGTGCCGGTAGTCCAGTTTCTGCTTCATGTTTTGTCGAGATCGCCCAAGCTGCGTTTCTTGCCGAGCATCAGGCTGAATTCGCCGACCGGGACCGGGCGGCTGAACAGGTAGCCCTGGATTTCGTCGCAACTGAATTCGCTGAGCAGCTTGAGCTGGTCGCGGGTTTCGACGCCCTCGGCAATGACCTTGATGCCCAGTTTATGGGCCATGGCGATGACCGCGTGGGCGATGGCCGCATCGTCCTTGTCCTGGTGGATGTCGCGCACGAAACTGCGGTCGATCTTCAGCGTGTCGATGGGGAAGCGCTTCAGATAGGACAGGCTGGAGTAACCGGTGCCGAAATCGTCGAGTGAAATCGTCGCACCCAGCTTTTTCAGTTCACGCAAGGTGACCAGGGTGTTTTCGACGTCGTGCATGACCATGCTTTCGGTCAGCTCGAAGGCCAGGCGACCGCCATCGACCCCGGTTTCGTCGAGAACGTTGCGGATGGTCGCTGACAGGTCGTCCTGGCGGAACTGGCGGGCCGAGAGGTTGATCGAAATCTTCACCGGGGGCAGGCCGGCTGTCTGCCAGTCGAGAATGTCTGTACACACCTGGCGCAGCACCAGTTGGCCGAGCGGGATGATCAGGCCGGTATCCTCGGCCAGCGGAACGAATTCGCCGGGCTGGATCATGCCGATGCGCGGATGCTGCCAGCGCACCAGTGCCTCGGCACCGACAATGTTGCCGCTGCGCAGGTCGACCAGCGGCTGGTAGTAAACCTGCAGTTCGTCGCGTTCGAGCGCCCGGCGCAGGTTGCCTTCCATGTCCAGGCGATCGATCGCCATGTGCGTCATTTCCGGCGCGTAGAAACGGTAGTTGTTGCGGCCGTGCTCCTTGACCCGGTACATGGCCACGTCGGCGTTGCGCAGAAGGATTTCGCCGTGATCGCCGTCGCGTGGGTAGAGTGCGGCACCGACCGAGGCGGTGACGAAGATCTCCTTGCCTTCCATGATGAAGGGCTGGTTCAGCGAGCGCAGGATCTTGCCGGCGACGATGGACAGATCGTCGGCCGACTGCAGTCGACCGATGACGACGACGAACTCGTCGCCGCCCAGGCGGGCAACGGTATCGGTGTCGCGCACGCTCTGGTTCAGCCGGTGGGCGACCGATTTCAGCAGTTCGTTGGCCGGCGAGTGGCCGAAGCCGTCGTTGATCAGCTTGAAACGGTCGAGGTCGAGCAGCAGCACGCCGACCATCAGCCCGTCAGCCCGCGCCTGGGCGAGCGCCTGGGCAATGCGGTCATTGAGCAGGTTGCGGTTGGCCAGTCCGGTCAGCGCATCGTGATTGGCGTGGAATTCCAGTTGCTGCTCGTAGCTGATCCGCTCGCTGACGTCGTTGAGGATGCTGACGAAATGCGTGGTCATGCTGCCGCTCTCGTCGCGAACCGGGGCGATGAACAACTCGTTCCAGAACAGCGAGCCATCCTTGCGGTAATTGCGCAGGATGGCGTGGGCTTCGCGCCGGCAACGCAGGGCTTCGCGGATGGTGCCGAGGCCGCGCTGGTTGAAATCGTCGCGGACCAGGAAGCGGCCGCTCTGGCCGATCACTTCTTCGGCGCTGTAGCCGGTGATGCGTTCAAAGGCCGGGTTGACGTAAACGATGGGGTGGTCGAGCTGGGTCGACGAGGTGATCATGACGCCGTTGAGGCTCGATTCCATGGCCCGGGAGAGCTGGCGCAGGCGCGATTCCATCTGCTGGTTGGCCTCGTCCTGGCGAATCTGGAGCAGGGTCTCGCCGATGCTGTCGGCGATGATCTGCAGGGCCAGGTGCTCTTCGGCAGTAAAATTGCCGCTGGCAGATTCGACGTACAGTTCGCCTTTGCCCTGGTGCGCATCCTTCCAGGTCAGCTTGAGGCCGGCGGCTTTTGCTTTTGCCGCCGGTGCGTCCGGTGGGTAACTGGCCGCCCGTTGCAGTTTGGCCTTGCCGGGCTTGTCGATGCTCCGTGGCTGGATGTCCAGGCTGGCGCTGCGAAAGCCGCCGGTTTCCACCAGCAGGCGGCATTGCTGCTGTAGCATCGCGGTTTCGTCGCCGGTCTGATGGCGTGCCGTATTGCTCGCCGCGAGCAGGGCGAGCAGACGCTGGTTCTCAGACGGGTGAGAAGGAGTTGGCAAAACTTGTCTCCGCTATGAAAGTGGTTGCCTGAAGGCTTTTTGTAACATTCTGCCGGCGGATGTGCGGTTTTTGCAAGATGTTTTGCGAATTGTTGTGTTAATTGTCACTTTTGGAGAGTTTTGATGTTCCGTTTGCTGAGCAAATGTGTCGCTTGCTATCCGTTGCGGGCCTGGTTCGGGGCGTTGGGGGCGGGCTGCATCGGCGTGGCTTTTGCCGGCCTGCAGCTGCAGACCATGTTGAGCCTGGCGCCTTGTCCCTACTGCATCTTCCAGCGCCTGCTCTACCTGCTGATCGGCGTGCTCGCCCTGCTCGGGCTGATGATGCCGGTGGCCGGTCTGTTCTGGCTGGGCGCCATCGCCCTGCTGGCGTTGCTGGGGCTGGGTGTTGCCGCTTATCAAAGCTGGATGCAGGCCTTTCCCGACCTGGCACCCGAATGCAGCTTCACCGACCCCAACCTGATCGAGCGCCTGGTGGACATGCTGGGCATGCAGTGGCCGTCGCTGTTTCTTGCCACCGGTTTCTGTACCAGCAAGGAGTGGGTGTTTCTCGGCCTGTCGATGGCCAACTGGTCGGTCTTTTTCTTCGCCGGCGTGATCGTCTATGTGCTGCTCCTGATGAAACATCCGGGGCGTTGATCGAGGCGTAGAAAAACAAAAACCCGCCAGCGGCGGGTTTTTTGTCGAGCGTGAAGTGCTTACTTCAGCTTCACTTCCTTGTAGGCCACATGCTTGCGGGCCTTCGGGTCGTACTTCATGAATTCCAGTTTTTCAGGCGTCGTGCGCTTGTTCTTGGAAGTGGTATAGAAGTGACCGGTACCTGCAGTGGATTCCAGCTTGATCTTTTCGCGACCGCCTTTGCTAGCCATTTTTCAGTTCCTCTCGATTAGATTTCGCCGCGGGCGCGGAGATCGGTCAGGATGGCATCAATGCCCTTCTTGTCGATCAGACGCAGACCGGCGTTGGAAACGCGCAGGCGAACAAAGCGGTTCTCGCTTTCGACCCAGAAGCGACGATACTGCAGATTCGGCAGGAAGCGGCGCTTCGTTTTGTTATTGGCGTGGGAAACGTTGTTCCCAACCATCGGGCCTTTACCCGTTACTTGGCAGACTCGCGCCATGATGGTGCTCCAGAATTTGCTAGAAGAAAGCCCGCGATTTTATCCGGAACATCTTTATGGATCAAGTGTTTTTTCGTTGGCTAGAGTAAACCGCGCTCGGCAAAGGAGAGCGGCCGGGCGTTGCCGGCAACGATGAAATGGTCGAGTAGCCTGACGTCGACAAGGGTCAGCGCTTCACGCAGGGTGCGGGTGAGCATTTCGTCGGCAGCCGAAGGTTCGGCAACGCCCGACGGGTGATTGTGCGCCAGGATCACCGCGGCGGCATTGCGGGCCAGCGCCTGTTTGACGACTTCGCGGGGGTAAACCGAGGTCTGCGTCAGTGTTCCGGTAAACAATACCTCGCTGTGCAGCAAGCGGTTCTGGGCATCGAGCCACAGGGCCATGAACATTTCCTGCTGGCTGTGCGCAAGTTTCAGGCGCAACCAGTCGCGGACGGCGCCGGGCGAGGTGAAGTTGTCGCGCTCTTCCATTTCCTCGTTCAGCGCCCGGCGCGCCAGTTCAAAACTGGCTTGCAACTGGGCGGCCTTGGCGATGCCGATGCCGGGAACGCAGGCGAGTTCCTTGATTGACGCGCTGACCAGGCGGCCGAGTTTGCCGTCGTGTCGGTGGAGCAGGTCGCGGGCCAGGTCGACCGCGCTTTTTCCGCGGACGCCGACGCGCAGGTAGATGGCCAGGAGTTCGGCGTCCGACAGCGCCTGTGGGCCGCCGGCCAGCAGCCGTTCGCGCGGGCGCTCCTGTTGTGGCCAGTCTGTGATCGCCATGAGCCCGACTCCAGTAGAATGTGGCAGCGATCATTTTAGCGAATATGACTATGGAATTTAATGGCAAGCGCATCGTGCTCGGTGTGACCGGCGGCATTGCCGCCTACAAGGCGGCCGAACTGCTCCGCCTGCTGGTCAAGCAGGGCGCCGAAGTTCAGGTGGCGATGACCGAAGGCGCGACCCGCTTCGTGACGCCGACGACTTTCCAGGCCTTGTCCGGCAAGCCGGTGTACGTTGATCAGTGGGACGCGCGGATGCCGAATGCGATGGCGCACATCGACCTGTCCCGGCAGGCCGACCTGATCGTGGTCGCACCGGCTTCGGCAGATTTCATGGCGCGCATCGCCAACGGCATGGCCGACGACTTGCTGGCGACCATGGTGCTGGCACGCGATTGTCCGCTGCTGCTGGCGCCGGCGATGAACCGCCAGATGTGGGAGAACCCGGCCACGCAGCGCAATGTCGCCCAGCTCGTCGCCGACGGCATCGGCATGGTCGGGCCGGCCAGTGGCGTCCAGGCCTGCGGCGAGACCGGGCCGGGTCGGATGCTCGAGCCCGAGGAACTGCTCGATGCCATCGTCGATTTCTTCGTGCCCAAGCGACTGGCCGGTCGTCGGGTGCTGATCACCGCCGGGCCGACTTTCGAAGCCATCGATCCGGTCCGCGGCATCACCAATCTGTCGTCCGGGCGCATGGGTTACGCCATCGCCCGCGCCGCGCGCCAGGCCGGTGCCGAGGTGACGCTGGTCTCCGGTCCGGTGGCCCTGGCGCCGCCGCAGGGGATTGAGCGTATCGATGTGCGCAGCGCTCTGGACATGCACGCCGCCGTGATGGCGCGGGCGGCCTCGGCCGATATTTTCATTGCCGTGGCGGCGGTTGCCGACTATCGCGTGGCCAATGCCGCCGAGCACAAACTGAAAAAAGATCACGGCGGAGTGCCGGCCATCGAGCTGGTCGAGAACCCGGATATCCTGGCCGAGGTTGCCGCGTTGGCCGACGGGCCGTTCTGCGTCGGTTTCGCCGCCGAGAGCCAGAATCTGGAAGCCTATGCGCAGGCCAAGCGGCGCAAAAAGAACGTTCCGTTGATCGTCGGTAACCTGATCCAGGACGGCTTCGGCGGTGACGATAATCGGCTGGTCCTGTTCGACGACCAGGGCAGCCACCCGCTGACGCCGGCCAGCAAATCGGCGCTGGCCGCGCAGCTTGTTGACCACATTGCCAAACTGACAGGACCCAACTGATGCACCGTATCGACGTCAAGATTCTCGACTCCCGCCTCAACGACAATCCGCCGCATTACGCGACGCCGGGTTCCGCCGGCCTCGATCTGCGCGCCTCCCTCGACGCGCCGCTCGAACTGTTGCCCGGGCAAACCGTTCTGGTGCCGACCGGCATGGCCATTCACCTGGCCGATCCCGGATTGGCGGCGATGATCCTGCCGCGCTCCGGCCTCGGTCACAAGCACGGGATCGTGCTCGGCAACCTGGTCGGCCTGATCGACAGCGATTACCAGGGGCAATTGATGGTTTCGGTCTGGAACCGTAGTTCGGCCGCCTTCACCATTTCCCCGTTGGAGCGGATTGCGCAACTGGTCATTGTGCCGGTGCTGCAGGTGGCTTTCAATGTCGTCGACGATTTCGCCAGCAGCGATCGCGGCGAGGGTGGCTTCGGCAGTACCGGGCACGCATGAGGGGCTTGAAAGGCGGATGTAAGCAAATTACGATTTAATGATCTACTTTTGAAGCGAGAAAACGGGGGGGATCATGAACAAGTTTTTTGCTGGCTTTGCCCTGGCGGCGGCTGTTGTCGCACCGGTACAGGCTGACGACATGGCGCGCGCGGAGGAAATCGTGTCCGGCCGCTGCTTCCTGTGCCACGGCATGGAGGGCGAGGCTGCCAGCGCCGTCTTCCCGCGCCTGGCAGGGCAGCACTGGGAGTACACCGCCAAGCAGTTGGCCGAGTTCAAGTCGGGCAAGCGCAAGAGCGATACCATGCAGCCGCAGTCCGAGGACCTGACGCCCGCCGAAATGAAGGCGATCGGTCGTTACTTCGAGGCCAAGCAGGTCCCGGGGCGCGAGGTCAAGGATGCCGAACTGGTGGCGGTCGGCAAGTTCATCTTCCATCGCGGCAACCAATTCACCGGTCTGCCCAGCTGCGCCAGCTGTCATGGCGTCAAGGGGCACGGCACGCCGCAGCTGCCGCGTCTGGCCGGCCAGCATCCGCGCTACACCGAAGATCAGATCAAGCTGTTCAATACTCGCGAGCGGACCAACGACAATGCGGTCATGCACACCGTGGCCTCCAAGTTGTCGGAACTGGAAACGCACGCGGTCGCGGCCTACATCGCCACGCTCGACTGATTTTCACGAGCGGCAGAAAAAAAAGGCCACCCGTTCGGGTGGCCTTTTTCATTGTTGCGCAGCGATCAGGCCAGCATGTCGGCCCAGATGTTCTTCGCCCAGCCCATCGCGGCCTTGCCTTCCAGTTCGTTGCGGGCGGCGGAGACGCCACCGGCGCCCTTGACCGGCTGCACCAGCTTGGTGGCAGCGTCGTACTGGTGGATCGAGGCGACGTGGATGGCGTTCTTGGCATCGACGAAGCTGTAGCAGGTGTTCATCACCACCGGCGTCGGGTTCGGCGCCTGGCCGGCGAGCAGGTTGATGATTGCAGCGGCCGTCAGCTTGCCGTGCTGGTTGGCCATGTGACCGGACTTGGGCATGGTCGGCGCCGGGAAGATGGCGTCGCCGATGACATGCACGCCCGGCGTGCTGGTGGATTCCATCGACAGCCAGTCGACATCGACCCAGCGATTGTTGATCAGCTTGATGCCCGATTGTGCGGCGATGTTGCCGGCGCGGTGCGGCGGGATGATGTTGAGCACGTCGGCCTTGAACTTGTCGAATTCGAGGATGGCGGTTTTGCTGGCCACCTCGACGTCCTTGACTTCACTGTTCGGACGGTACTCGATCACGCCCTTGTACAAGTCGTTCCAGGCCTTGACGAACAGGCCCTTCTTGGATTGCACGTCCTCGTTGGCGTCGAGGATGACGACCTTGGACTTGGGCTTGCTCTTCTTGAAGTAGTCGGCGACCACGCAGGCGCGCTCGTACGGTCCCGGCGGGCAGCGGTACGGTGCCTTGGGAATGGCGATGGCGAAGGTGCCGCCGTCCTTCATGGCTTCGAGCTGCTGGCGCAGGGTGACGGTCTGCGGGCCGGCCTTCCAGGCGTGCATGATCTTTTCCTGGGCGGCGGCGTTGTTCAGGCCGGGGATCTGGTCGAACATGAAGTCGATGCCCGGCGACAGAACGACGCGGTCGTAGCTCAGGTCGCCGCCCTTGGCCAGCTTGACCGAACGCTTGGCGGTGTCGATGGCGAGCACGTCGTCCTGGAGCACACGGACGCCCCATTTGCTCTTCAGGTTGTCGTAGCTGACCGTGATGTCTTCCATCGACTTCGTGCCGGCGATCACCAGGTTGGAGATCGGGCAGGAGACGAAGGCCGGATTGCGTTCAATCAGGGTGACCTGGACGGAGCCTTCGCTCCACATGCGCAGGTACTTGGCCACGGTGGCGCCGCCAAAGCCGCCACCGACGACAACCACGTGTCCGCCGGCCTTGTTGCCGGCAGCGCAGCCATACAGGGATGCCATGGCGCCTGCGGCGGCACCGGCTTTGAGGAAGTCACGTCGTTTCATCAGCATCATTTTCATTTCCCCCTTATTTCTGCGCTGCGTAGTAGTCGGCGATCAGGCTAAGTTGCTCGTCGGTGTAGCCCTTGGTGATCTGATGCATGATCGAGGCGGGTTTGTCGCCGCTCTTGAAATCGGCCAGTTTCTGCAGCAGCTTGGCCTTGCTTTCGCCGGCCAGCGAATCCATGCCGGCGCCGGGGACGGCCTTGCCGTTGGTGCCGTGGCAATTGGCGCAGGTGGCGGCCAGGTTGCGGGCGAGATTGGGATCGGCGGCATGTGCACCGGCCGAAGCCAGCAGGCAGACGGCGGCGATTGCGGTGAGTCGTTTCATCGAGACTTCTCCTTCCTCTGGGTATTGTCGATTTGAGCGTGGACGCCCGGATTTTTGGATGTTTTGGCGTCCGCGTGACCGAGAGGGTATAGCAGTTTTCGAATAATTACATGCTGCGTTGCAACAATATTAGTTGTTGACTATATAAATACTCAGTTATACATTGCCGTTGACTTAGATCAATAAAACGACATGGACGAGACTAGCCAAGTATTCGAACAGGTGGCGCACTACTTCAGTCTTCTGGCTGATCCGACGCGTCTGCGCATCCTCTCCAGCCTTTGCGGCGAGGAGCGTCCCGTTCATGAGGTGGTCGACCAGGTCGGCCTGACGCAGGCCAATATCTCGCGGCACCTGAACATCCTTTATCGCGCCGGTGTGGTGGCGCGTCGGCGTGACGGGAATTCCGTGTTCTACCGCGTCATCGATCCGAATTTTGTCGATATCTGCAGGACCGTCAGCATCACGGTAGCCAGCCGTGACATTGGCGAACACCTGGGGATAAAGACCGAGCGTTGCAGTACTTGAAGTCAATCGAGCGGAGGGGAGAAATCTCTATGGGTGATTTAGCAAAACAACCGGGGCGCCTGCAACGCGCACCGGAAAATTTCCTGACGGAAGATCAGGTCAAGGCCGTTGCCGCGGGACGTCGCAATTTCCTGCGCAAGAGCTTCATGGCGGCGGGTGCCGCGATGGCCGCGCCGCTGGCAGCGCGTGCCGCCGAGGGCGATCCGGCAATTCTGAATCTACCGGACTGGAGCAAGCAACTGGGCATGCCGGTGGCGATGAATCCCTACGGGCAGCCGTCGAAGTACGAGAGCCAGCTGTTGCGTCGCGAGTCGCCGGGCCTGACCCGCGTGCCGCAGGCCTCGGTGTCGTTTACGCCGCTGCAGGGCTTGTTCGGCATCATCACGCCGTCCGGCCTGCATTTCGAGCGCCATCACCAGGGCTGGGTCGATGTCGATCCGTCCGTGCATCGTCTGATGATCAACGGTTCCGATCCGGCTTTCCTGAAAAAGCCCAAGGTCTACACCATGGACGACCTGATGCGCCTGCCGTCGGTGTCGCGCATCCACTTCATCGAGTGCGGCGCCAATACCGGTCTCGAATGGGGTAACGTCGCCGTGCCGACGGTGCAATACACGCACGGCATGCTGTCCTGCTCGGAATTCACCGGCGTGCCGCTCAAGCTGCTGCTGGAAGATTGCGGCGTCGATTACAAGAAGGCCCGTTATGTGCTGGCCGAGGGCGCCGACGGTTCGTCGATGACCCGTACCATCCCGATGGAAATGGTCGAGAACGGCGAAGTGTTCGTCGCCTACGGCATGAACGGCGAAATGCTGCGGCCGGAAAACGGCTACCCGCTGCGCCTGGTGGTGCCGGGCGTGCAGGGCGTGTCCTGGGTCAAGTGGCTGCGCCGCATCGAAGTCGGTGACAAGCCGTACGCGACCAAGGACGAGGCAGTGCATTACATCGACCTGATGCCGGACGGGATGCACCGTCAGTACACGTCGATCCAGGAGTGCAAGTCGGTCATCACCACGCCGTCCGGCGGTCAGCGTCTGCTGGAGAAGGGCTTCTACAACGTCAGCGGCATCGCCTGGTCGGGTCGCGGCAAGATCACCCGCGTCGATGTTTCCTTCGACGGCGGCATCAACTGGCAGCAGGCGCGCATCGAAGGTCCGGTCCAGAACAAGGCCTTGACCCGTTTCAACATCAACTGGGTGTGGGACGGCAAGGAAGCCATGCTGCAGTCGCGCGCCATCGACGAAACCGGTTACGTTCAGCCGACCTACGGCCAGTTGCGCGCGGTGCGCGGCTCGAAGTCGATCTATCACAACAATGCCATCCAGACCTGGAAGGTCGAGCAAAGCGGGGAGATCAGCAATGTCCAGGTTCTCTAAGTCCATTCTCGTTCTGGCCACGGCGGCCATCGCCAGCAGCGCTTTTGCCTTTGACAGCTACAAGGGTATCGGTCGTCAGGCCACGCCGGCCGAGGTCAAGGCCTGGGATATCGACGTCCGCCCCGATTTCAAGGGGCTGCCCAAGGGATCGGGTAACGTCCAGGTCGGCAACGATCTGTTCGAGGAAAAGTGCGCCTCCTGTCACGGCAGCTTCGGCGAGTCGAACGAGGTGTTCACCCCGCTGATCGGCGGTACCACCAAGGACGACATCAAGAACGGCCGGGTCGGTGGTTTCCTGACCGACAGCATTCCGCAGCGCACCACCTTCACCAAGGTGTCGACCATTTCCACGCTGTGGGATTACATCTACCGCGCCATGCCCTGGACCGAGCCCAAGTCGCTGAAGCCGGACGAGGTGTACGCCATCCTCGCCTACTTCCTGAACCTGGCGGAAATCGTTCCGGACAACTTCGTGCTGTCCGACCAGAACATCGCCGAGGTCCAGAAGTTGATGCCCAACCGCTACGGCATGACTACCGACCACGGCATGTGGCCGGGCGCGCCGGCAGCCAAGGGCGGTATCGGCAATGGCGGCAAGCCGGATGTGACCAACGTGGCGTGCATGAAGAACTGCAAGAAGGAAGTCAAGGTAGGGTCGGTGCTGCCGGGTTACGCCCGTACGGCACACGGCAATCTGGAAGAGCAGAACCGTACGTTCGGTCCTGTCCGCGGTGTTCGCACCGTGGATGGTCCGGCGCACAAGTCCGGGCATTGATCCCCAATTCAACGAGAGGAGAAGTCATGAACAATCAACGTCGTAATGTACTCAAGACCGGTACCGGTGCCGCCGTTCTCGGCGCGCTGGCCGCTGCCGGCATGATCCCGAATGTCGCCCTGGCCGCCTGGAACAAGGCTGCCTTCGAAGCCAAGAGCATGGCCGATACGCTGAAGGCGCTCGGCGCCGTGCAGCCGGCCGACAGCAGCGATGTTCAGGTCACCGGCCCGGATATCGCCGAAAACGGTGCCGTGGTGCCGGTCGGTGTCGATTCCAAGATCGCCGGCACGACCATGGTCGCGATCCTGATCGACAAGAACCCGAATGCCCTGGCGGCCAGCTTCATGCTCCCGGCAGGGACCGAAGCCAACGTGCAGACCCGGGTCAAGATGGGCCAGACCTCGAACGTCTACGCGCTGGTCAAGGCCGGCGACAAGTTCTACATGGCGACCAAGGAAATCAAGGTCACCCTCGGCGGCTGCGGCGGCTGATCGGATCAACAGGCATTCAAGGAGATAAACATGTCTACGAAACCCATGCGTATTCGCGCCTCCGTCAAGGACGGCGTCACTGAAGTCAAGGCGCTGATCGCGCACGAAATGGAAACCGGCCAGCGCAAGGACGCGAACGGCGCCGTGATTCCGGCCTGGTTCATCACCGAACTGACCGCCACGCACAACGGCAAGCCGGTCCTGGTTTCCGAGTTCGGTACCGCGGTCTCGAAGAACCCCTATCTGGCCTTCCGTTTCAAGGGCGGCGCGGCCGGCGACAAGATTGCCATCAGCTGGAAGGACAACAAGGGCGAGTCGCGCACCGACGAGGCTGCCATCGCCTGATGTCGCAATGCCTGGCGGACGGTCGGGGGTGGCCGGCTGTCCGTCTGCATCCCGGTCAAACGGCGACAGACCAGTGACCGGCAAAACACACATAGTGAACGGAGGAGTTCATGGTAATCCGACAGAAATATCTTGTCGCTGCGCTGGCCGTCGGGCTGGCGGGCGCACCGTTGCTCGCCGCAGCCAGCGACGATCTGCTCGAAGGCATCAATGCCTATCGTGAGGCACTGGCCGACGGCAATCCGTCCGAACTGGTCGCCGCCGAAGGCGAAGAGCTCTGGAAAACCCCGCGCGGTCCGAAAAACGCCTCACTGGAAAAATGCGACCTCGGCCTCGGGCCGGGCGTGGTGAAGGGCGCATCCGCCCAGTTGCCGCGCTACTTCAAGGATACCGGCAAGGTCCAGGATCTCGAGACGCGCCTGATGACCTGCATGGAAACCTTTCAGGGGCTGGACTCCAAGGCTGTGGTCAATGCCGGCTGGCTGAAGGGCGAAAAGGAGAAGATGGCGGCGCTGGTTGCTTACATCGTGACCGAATCGAACGGCCAGAAGATCAAGATCGACATGCGCCCGCCGCAGATGAAGAAGATGTACGAACTCGGCAAGCTGGCTTTCTACCACCGTGCCGGTCCCATGGACTTCTCCTGTGCGACCTGCCACGGCGACCAGGGTAAACGCATCCGCATGCAGGAACTGCCTGATCTGCGTACCCAGGAAGGTGCCGCCGCCGGCTGGGGAAGCTGGCCGGCCTACCGGGTATCGAACGGTCAGTTCTGGACCATGCAGCATCGTCTCAACGACTGCTACCGGCAGCAGCGCACGGCCGAGCCGATCTACGGTTCCGACGTGACCATCGCCCTGTCCGTCTATCTGGCTGCGACGGCCAATGGCGGCAAGGTCATGACCCCCGGTATCAAGCGCTAAGGAGGCGAACATGAAGAAGATCAGCACACTGGCAGTATTGCTGCTCGCCCTGCCGGGCGCCTGGGCCGACCAGGGGGAAACCTATGCCGAGTTCAAGGCGATGATGGATCGCTCCTTCAAGACGACCGGCATTGCCGCCAAGCATCGCATGTACCAGCTGGATTTCCAGAAGGAATGCTCGCAGGAAAAGCAGCCGCCGAAGGCGGTGATGGACCGGATCGAAGCCGAGCAGATGAAGACCATCCGCTACCCGGCCGACGGCAAGTATTTCGGCGACTGGAAGGAGGGCGAGAAGATCGCCGTCAGCGGTCGTGGCTTGACCTGGACCGACAAGACTCCGGACAACAACGGCGGCGGTTGCTACAACTGTCACCAGATGAGTCATCACGAAGTGTCCTACGGCACCATCGGTCCCAGCCTGCTGGAGTACGGCAAGGTGCGCGGCAGTTCCGAGGACATCGTCAAGTACACCTGGGGCAAGATCTACAACGCCAAGGCTTACAACGCCTGCAGCAACATGCCGCGCAACGGCGATGCGGAAATCCTCACCGAGCAGCAAATCAAGCATTTGATGGCCTTCCTGTTCGATCCGAACTCGCCGGTCAACAAAAAATAACCTTGCGTGACTTTCCCGGCCGGGTTTGCCCCGCGCCGGGTTTTTTTGGGAAACACACATGAGCATGAATCGTCGTGAATTTCTTCAGGTGCTGGCGGTTGCGGCTGCCGGTGGCATGTCGCTGCACAGCGAGTTTGCAATGGCCGAGAAGGGGGCTGCCAAGTTGTACGACCTGCCGAAGTTCGGCAACGTCAGCCTGCTGCACATCACCGACTGCCATGCCCAGCTGAACCCCATCTATTTCCGCGAACCGAGCGTCAACCTCGGCTTCGGCGAGCAGTTCGGCAAGGTACCGCACCTGGTCGGCGACCGTCTGCTCAAGCACTTCGGCTTCAAGCCGAACAGCATCGAGGCGCATGCCTACACCTATCTGAATTTCGAGAAAGCCGCCGAGACCTACGGCAAGGTCGGCGGCTTCGCGCACCTGGCGACCCTGGTCAAGCGCATGAAGGCGCGCAACCCGGGGGCGCTGCTGCTCGACGGCGGCGACACCTGGCAGGGTTCCGGCACCGCGCTGTGGACCAATGCCCAGGACATGGTCGATGCCTGCAAGGCGCTCGGCGTCAATGTCATGACCCTGCACTGGGAAGCCACTTACGGCGAGGAGCGGGTCAAGGAAATCGAGGAAAAGGACTTTGCAGGCGTCGTCGACATCGTCGCCCAGAACGTCAAGACAGCCGATTTCGGCGATCCGGTGTTCAAGCCCTACGTGATCAAGAACATGAACGGTGTGCCGGTCGCCATCGTCGGCCAGGCCTTCCCCTACACGCCGATCGCCAACCCGCGCTGGCAGGTGCCGAACTGGAGCTACGGCATCCAGGAAGAGAACATGCAGGCAGTCGTCGACGAAGCACGCGCCAAGGGCGCCCAGGTCGTCGTCGTGCTGTCGCACAACGGCATGGACGTCGACCTCAAGATGGCCTCGCGCGTGCGCGGCATCGACGCCATCATGGGCGGTCACACCCACGACGGCATGCCCGCGCCGGTGGTGGTCAAGAATGCCGGCGGCCAGACGCTGGTCACCAACGCCGGTTCCAACGGCAAGTACCTCGGCGTGCTCGACTTCGACGTGAAGAACGGCAAGATCGCCGGTTACCGTTACAAGCTGCTGCCGGTCTTCGCCAACCTGCTGCCCGCCGACAAGGCGATGCAGGCCTTGATCGACAAGGTCCGCGCCCCTTACCTGGGCAAGCTCAACGAGCAACTGGCGGTGACCGAAGGCACGCTGTACCGCCGCGGCAACTTCAACGGCACTTTCGACCAGGTCATCGTCGATGCGCTGATCAAGGAAAAGGATGCCGAAATCGCCTTTTCGCCCGGTTTCCGCTGGGGCACCTCGCTGCTGCCGGGGCAGCCGATCCTGATGGAGCACGTGCTCGACCAGACGGCGATCACCTACCCGTGGACGACAGTGACCAACATGAGCGGCGAGATGATCAAGACCGTGCTAGAGGACGTCTGCGACAACCTGTTCAATCCCGATCCCTACTATCAGCAGGGCGGCGACATGGTCCGCGTCGGTGGCCTGCAGTACACCTGCAACCCGACCGCCAAGGCCGGCCAGCGCATCAGCAACATGATGCTGCGCGGCCAGTTGATCGATCCGGCCAAGACCTACAAGGTCGCCGGCTGGGCGCCGGTCTCGGAAGAGGCCAAGAATGCCGGCGAACCGATCTGGGAACTGGTCGCCCGTTACCTGCGCGACGTCAAGACGCTCAAGCCGGTCGAACTGAACATGCCGAAGCTGGTCGGCGCCGAAAACAATCCGGGGATTGCCTGATGAAATCGATGAAATTCGCCCTGGCCGGCCTGGCGCTGGCTTTTTCCGTCAATGCATCCGCCGCCGATTGGGCGCCGGGCAGCACGAACTGGTCGACCCTGCCGGAAATCAAGGTGACCAAGCTTGCCCTTTACCTGACGCCGAAGCAGGCGCACGACATGAAGTCGGCCAATCCCAAGGGCGTTGCCCTGTTCGATGTGCGTACCCGCGCCGAAGCGATGTATGTCGGCATGGCGAGCACGGTCGACGCGCTGGTGCCGTTTGTCGAACATCAGGAAATCATGAGCGACTGGGACGAAAAGCGGACGATGTACAGGCTCGAACCGAACCAGGATTTCGTTCCTGAGATCGAGCGCCGCATGGCCGAACTCGGCCTGGGCAAGGATGCACCGGTGATCCTGCTGTGCCGCTCCGGCGACCGCAGTTCCAGAGCAGCCGATCGCCTGCAGGCGGCGGGTTTCACCAAGGTGTACAGCGTTCCCGAGGGATTCGAGGGCGATCGCGCCGGCGATGGTCCGAAGAAGGGGCAGCGTGTGGTCAATGGCTGGAAGAATGCCGACCTGCCGTGGAGCTATCGTCTGGAGAAGGCCCGGATGTATTTCCCCCGCTGATCTGCGGGCGTAAGACAAAGCGGCAGGCGGCCGAAACTGGATTTGTCGCCATGCCGCTTTTCTTGGAGAATAAAATAAGAACATTCTAATCTTGTGATTTGCTAACGGGCGGTGCTTCGCCCAATCAGGGAAGGAGAAGATATGTACAAGGACGCACTCGCGAAAGCGATTGAGGATGTCGGCCAGAAACCCCTGGATCGACGTTCGTTCCTGATGCTCGGTGCTGCCGGCGCCGGCTCGTTGTTGCTGGCGCCCGGCAACGCCGGCGCGGCCCCGAGGATCAAGTCTTCGGCGCGCATCGTCATTGCCGGCGCCGGTGCAGCCGGCCTGGCGGCGGCTTCGCAACTCGCGGCGAAGCTCGATGGTGCGAAGATCACCCTGATCGATGCCCGCAAGGAACATTTCTACCAGCCGGGATTCACGCTGGTTGCCGCCGGCATCAAGGCGTCGCCGTATGTGGTGTCGACCACCCGGGAGTACGTGCCGGGCGGTGTAGAACTGGTCGAGGAGCGGGTGGCCGAGTTCGATCCGGAAGGGAACAAGGTGGTGACCGAAAGCGGTGCTGCCCATGCCTACGATTTCTTGATCGTGGCTACCGGTTTGAAGCTCGACTACGAAGCGATTCCAGGCATGGAGGTCGAGCAGATCGGCAACAACGGCCTGGGCAGTATTTATCACAGTCCGGCCAAGGCCGAGGCCACCTGGCGAGCCATGTCGAATTTTGCCGATACTGGCGGCGTTGGTGTTTTCCTGCGTCCGGGAACCGAAATGAAGTGCGCCGGCGCACCGTTGAAATATACCTTCATCACCGACGATCATCTGCGTCGCCGCGGCAATCGCGGCAAGGCCGAGCTGATCTACAACGCCCACAACAAGGCCTTGTTCAGCGTGCCCATCGTGCACGAGAAGGTCCGCATGCTGTTCGGTGAGCGCGGGGTCAAGGTCAATTACGAGCGCGTGCTGGAGTCGATCGATATCGGCAAGAAGCTGGCGGTGTTCAAGACGCCGGTCGGGCCGGTCGAGCAGCAATACGACTTCATCAACGTCATTCCGCCGATGCGGGCGCCGGATTCGGTGCGCAACAGTCCGCTGCCGTGGCAGGAAGGCGGCTGGGCCAAGGATGGCTGGATTGAGGTGGACAAGCACAATCTGCGGCATGCCCGTTACGACAACGTGTTCGCTGTCGGCGACGTGGCCGGGGTGCCCAAGGGCAAGACGGCAGCCAGCGTCAAGTGGCAGGTGCCGGTGGCGGTCGATCATCTGGTGGCGAGCATCGCCGGCAAGGAATCGGAAGCCCACTACAACGGCTACACCTCGTGCCCGCTGATCACCCGCCTCGGTCAGGCGATGTTGATCGAGTTCGACTACAAGGACAACCTGACGCCATCCTTCCCGGGCGTGATCGCGCCGCTGGAAGAGTTGTGGATCAGCTGGGTGATGAAGACCATGGCGCTGAAGCCGACCTATATCAGCATGCTGCGCGGCCGCGCCTGATTTCTGGAGGAATGCAAAGATGAAAGAACTCGATCCGCTGGTCTTCCTGGCCGTTTTCCAGGAAATGCTCGGTCCCTTGCTGTGGGTGATGCTGCTGGTCATCGTCGTTGGTACGGCCGCCTTCATCGCCTTGTTGCTCAAGGAGAGGACCATCAACTCGCGGCGCCTGGTGCGGGCCGAACTGGCCGGCCTGGTCGGCGGCGTGCTCGCGCTGGTGCTGATGGCCAAGGTCTCGTCGTCGGGCTTTACCGATGCCGGCGGTCCGGCCGACTGGTTCCTGATTGCGCTGGTTTTCGGCCTGGGTCTGGCCGGTACGGCGATCCTGGTTTATACCGTTCTGGGTTGGCGCAAGCCGGCCGCGCAGTAAGCGCTCAGCGCGCCGGCCGGTC
>DKNF01000064.1 GCA_002470165.1 Betaproteobacteria bacterium UBA7395
GGCAGACCGGCGGCGAGGCAGGCGGCAGCCGCGGCAAGCGCGTTGCAGGCATTGTGACGACCGGGAATGGCCAGCGTGAATTCGACTTCGCCTTCCGCCGCAGTCAGCGTCACCAAGGTTTCCAGGCCATGCTGGCGCAAGTTCGCGCGGACGTCGGCCGACTGGTCGATGCCGAAGCTGCGCACCGACTGCGCACCGACCTGCTCGCGCCAGAAACCGGCGTAGGCGTCGTCGGCGTTGATCACGGCAACACCGTCGGCCGGCAGGCCGGCGAAGATCGTACCCTTCTCGCGGGCCACCTCGTCAAGGCCGCCCATGCCTTCGAGGTGGGCACGCTGGGCATTGGTCACCAACGCCACCGTCGGCGCACCGATGCGCGTCAGGTAGCCGATCTCGCCGGGATGGTTCATGCCCATCTCGATCACCGCGGCGCGATGCGTGGCGTCCAGACCAAGCAAGGTCAGCGGCAAACCGATGTCGTTGTTGAAATTGCCGCGCGTGGCCAGCACCGCCTCACCGAATGCCACCTTGAGGACGGCGGCGATCATTTCCTTGGTCGTCGTCTTGCCGTTGGAACCGGTGACGGCGATCACCGGCAGCGAGAACTGGCGGCGCCAGGCAGCCGCCAGGCGACCGAGCGCCAGCCGGGTGTCGTCGACAAGCACGGCCGATGCGCCGGCAGGAACACGGGCTGCGTCGGCCACGAGCAGGGCGGCGGCGCCCGCAGTCACGGCTGTCTCCAGAAAATCGTGGGCGTCGAAACGCTCGCCGCGCAAAGCGATGAACAGCTGACCGGCTGTCACCGCCCGGGTGTCGGTAGAGACGCCGGCGATCCGGCAATCGGCACCGAGCAGACGGCCGCCGACGGCAGCGGCGACTTGCGAGAGTTGCCAGGCGATCATGCGGCCACCTCAGTTCCTTGGCGACGCAGGTTCAATGCCGCCTGCGCTTCGGCCATGTCGGAGAATGGCAGGCGCTGACCGCCAACCTCCTGGTAGTCCTCGTGCCCTTTACCGGCCAGCAGGATCACGTCGGCATCGGCAGCTTCGCCGATGGCGCGGCGGATCGCCTGCGCGCGGTCGGGCTCGACCTCGGCGTGTACCATGCCGCCCAGGATGGCTTCGATGATTTCTGCCGGCGATTCGCTGCGCGGGTTGTCGCTGGTGACCATGACGCGGTCGGCGCCGGCTTCGGCGACACCGCCCATCTGCGGGCGCTTGCCCTTGTCGCGGTCGCCACCGCAACCGAAAACCACCGCCAGCTTGCCACCGCGCACGTCAGCCAGCGGCCGCAGTGCGCCCAGCGCGTTGGCCAGGGCATCCGGCGTGTGCGCGTAATCGACGACCACCAACGGCTCACCGACACCGCCCAGACGCTCCATGCGCCCCGGCGGCGGCGTCAGTTCGGACAGGCGGCGGCCGATTTCCGCCGGCATCACGCCGGCGTCGTGCAGCACGGCGGCGCAGGCGAGCAGGTTGGAGACGTTGTAGCGACCGACCAGCGCCGTATCGACCATGGCCCGACCGTTTGGCAGCACGATCTCGAAACGCTGACCGAAAGGCGTATCGACCAGGTTTTCAGCCCGCACCAGCGCCGGGAAATCGCGCCGCGGCGGTTGCACCGAATAACCGATGGCGCGCATGGCCGTCGTCTCGCGCATCAGGTGCACACCGAAATCGTCGTCCAGGTTGATCACAGCAGTACGCAGACGCGGCCACAGGAAGAGCTTTTCCTTGGCGGCGGCGTAGGCTTCCATGCTGCCGTGGTAATCGAGGTGATCGCGGGTCAGGTTGGTGAACACCGCGACATCGACACGCAGGCCGTTCATCCGCCCTTCCTCGATGCCGATCGAACTCGCCTCGAGCGCACAAGCTGCGGCTTTGCGGGCGCGGAAATCGGCCAGGTAACGCATCAGCGTCGTCGCTTCCGGGGTGGTGAAACCGGTCGTCGTCAATTCGTCCGGGAAACCCGCACCCAGCGTACCGATGACCGCGCAGGGACGCGGATAAACCCGGCCAATGCACTGGCTGACGGTGGTCTTGCCATTGGTGCCGGTGATTGCGATCAACGACATGCCCTCGCTCGGATGCGCGTAGATCGCGTGCGCCAGCGGACCGGCCAGCGGCCGCAGGGCATCGGCGGCGAAGTTGGGTACTGCCCACGCCGGATTCCAGACGAAGTCGCCGCCCGGCTGCCAGACCACGGCCCGCGCTCCGCGCGCCAGCGCGTCGGCGATATAGGCACGACCGTCGGCCAGATCGCCGGGATAGGCCAGAAACACGTCGCCCGGACGCACTTGCCGGCTGTCGTCGGCGATACCGCTCGGCTCGATGCCGAGACTTTCGAGACGATCGAGAATTTCACGCGGCGTCATCACATCCGCCCCTTGTCTTCATTCAATGCAGCCACCTGAACCGGCGCGTCGGGGGGTACGCCGAGCGTGCGCAGCGCCCCACCCATCACGCCGGAAAACACCGGACCGGCAATCTGGCCGCCGTAGTACTGCCCCGCCGACGGCTCGTCGATCATCACGGCGACCACCAGGCGGGGATTGGATATCGGCGCGATGCCGACAAACGAGGCGATGTACTTGTTGGCGTACACGCCACCTTCGAGCTTGTGTGCGGTGCCGGTCTTGCCACCGACCCGGTAACCCGGCACGGCCGCCTTCAGGGCGGTACCGCCGGGCATCACGACCAGTTCCAGCATGGCCCGCAGTTCGCGTGCGGTCTGCGCGGAAAACACCGGCTGACCGCGAACCGCCGGCGCATCGACGCGCAGCAGCGAAGCTGGCACGATGTCGCCGTCGCGCGCAAACACGGTGTAGGCACGCGCCAACTGGATCAGGCTCATCGAGATACCGTGACCGTAGGACATGGTCGCCTGCTCGATCGGCCGCCAGTTCTTCCACGCCCGCAGCCGGCCGCCAACCTCGCCCGGAAAACCCAGTTGCGGCGACTTGCCGAAGCCAAGATTGTCGAACATCTCCCACATCGCCTCGGGCGGCATGCTCAGGGCCATCTTGGTGGTGCCGACGTTCGATGACTTCTGGACGATCTGCGCCACCGTCAGTTCCTTGTGCGGATGCACGTCGCTGATCACTGCACGACCGATGTTGATCCGCCCCGGCGAGACGTCGACCACGGTGTCGTAGCGGTATTTGCCCTTTTCCAGGCCGAGGGCCACGGTGAACGGCTTCAGCGTCGACCCCGGCTCGAAAGTATCGGTCACCGCGCGGTTGCGCAGTTGCTCGCCGGACAGGCGGGCACGGTTGTTCGGGTTGTAGGTCGGCCAATTGACCAGCGCCAGGATTTCGCCGGTGCGGGTATCGAGCACCACGACCCCGCCGCCCTTGGCCTTGCTCTCGGTCACCGTCGCCTTCAGGTGGCTGTAGGCCAGATACTGGATCTTGGAATCGATGGCCAGCACGACATCGCTGCCATCGCGCGGCGGGCGGGTCGCGCCGACATCCTCGATGATGTTGCCGCGCCGGTCGCGAATCACCGTGCGCGCCCCGGCACGGCCCAGCAAGGCCTGCTGGAAGGCCAGTTCGACGCCTTCCAGACCCTTGTCGTCCACGCCGGTAAAGCCGACCAGATGGGCGGTCATCTCGCCGGCCGGATAGAAGCGGCGGTATTCCTTTTCCTGGTGGATGCCGGGCAACTTCAGCGCCGCGATCTGCTCGGCGACCTGCGGCGGCACCTGGCGTTTGACGAAGACGAAATTCTTTTCCGAAGCCAGGCGCGCATCGAGTTCGCGCGGTTTCAGTTCGACCAGTTCGGCCAACTGGCGCTTCTGCTCGCCGCTCATGGTCCGCGCATCGGACGGAATCGCCCAGATCGAGCGCATCGGCGTAGACACCGCGAGCATGTCGCCATTGCGGTCAGTCACCTTGCCGCGCGAAGCGGAAATCTCGATGTCGCGCAGATAACGGGAATCACCCTTTTCCTGAAGGAAATCGTTGTTGATCACCTGCAGATAGAAGGCGCGCATCAGCAGCACCAGGAAGGCCGCCATCAGCAACAGGCCGACCATGCGCGAACGCCAGCCCTGCAGGGCCAGCTCCAGGATCGGGCTTTCCGTGTAGCGATGCCCGCGCTGCGGACGGCGGCGCACGACCATCAGCGCACCTCCCCGACCGGCACCGGCCGCGACACCTGCTGCAGCGGGGGCACCACCATGCGCAGCCGCTCGCGGGCGATCTTCTCGACCCGCGGATGCGTCGCCCAGGTCGACATCTCGATCTGCAGCTGGCCAAACTCGATATCGAGCTGGCGCACCTTCTCCTGCTCCGCCTCGAGAGCCTGGAACAGCTTGCGACCGCGATGCTGCGAGGTGACCACGGCCAGCGCACAGAACACGACGATCAACAGGAGAAAGAGATTGAGACGGAACATCAGACCTTCTCCGCGACCCGCATCACCGCGCTGCGCGCGCGCGGGTTTGCCGCGACCTCGGCGGCACCCGGCTTGATCGCCTTGCCGATCAGGCGCAGCTTGGGATGCGGCAACTGGTCGGCGCGCAACGGCAAACCCTTGGGCAGGGAATCTGCGGTCGACTGGGCGCGCATGAAGTTCTTCACGATGCGGTCTTCGAGCGAATGGAAGGAAATGACGACCAGCCGGCCACCGGGCTTGAGCAGCTCAAGCGCCTGCGGCAGGACTACCTCCAGCTGGCGGAGCTCTTGATTGATATGAATCCGTAGAGCTTGAAAGCTGCGCGTCGCCGGGTCCTGCCCTGGCTCACGGGTGCGCACGGCCTCGCGTACGAGGGCCGCGAACTGAGCTGTTGTGACAATTGGTTGTTCGACCCGAGCAGCCACAACCTTCTTTGCAATCTGGAAAGCAAACCGTTCTTCGCCATAATTTTTGATGACCTCCGTAATTTCCCTCAATTCGGCCCGCGCCAGCCATTCGGCCGCCGTCTCGCCCTGCGTCGTATCCATACGCATGTCGAGCGGCGCGTCATAGCGGAAGCTGAAGCCGCGCTCCCCGTCGTCGATTTGCGGCGACGACACCCCTACGTCAAACAGAATTCCGTCGACCGACGCCACGCCGGCCTCGGCCGCCGCCTCGGCCAGTTCGCCGAAGGCCCGGTGCACCAGTTGAAAGCGCCGATCAGCCACGGCCGCCCCGGCAGCAATCGCCTGCGGATCGCGATCGAGCGCAACCAGACGACCGCTATCGCCAAGTGCCGACAGAATGCGCCGGCTGTGGCCGCCCCGCCCGAAGGTGGCGTCCACGTAAACACCGTCTTGTTTGATTGCCAGGGAATCCACCGCCTCGTCGAGCAGCACCGTGACATGGGCGCCGCCGGAACTCACAGCACAAGATCCCCGAGACCGGCCGGCAGGTCGCCCGTAAGCGCCTCGGCCGCAAGGTCGTTCTGCTGCTGCCAGCCCGCCTCGCTCCAGATTTCGAAATGGCTGCCCATACCGACCAGATAAACGGTCTTCTCGAACTGGGCATAGGTGCGCAACTCCGGCGCAATCAGCAGGCGGCCGGCCGAATCGGGCGCTTCGGTACGGGCATTGCCGACCATCACGCGCTTGATCGCCGCTGCCCGCGGATCGAGGCTGGATGCCTTCAGGATTTGGTCGCGGATCGGCTGCCAGGCGGGCGCCGGGTAAAGCAACAGGCAGCGATGCGGATGCGCGGTGAGCACCAGCGAGCCCTCACCGGCCGCGAGCAGGACGTCACGATGCCTTGCCGGTATGGCAAGCCGTCCTTTCGCATCCAGATTGAGTGCCGCAGCCCCCTCGAACATCCCCGTTTACCCACTTTTCAACACGTTTACCCACTTTAGAACAACAAAGCAGGCGCGTCAATAGAAAAACAGGGAATTTTTTCTTACGCAACAATGACTTAGCGGGCTTTGCAGAGAAATTTTTAGAGGCAAAAAACCCTTAAAAATCAATACAAGGAAAACGCTAGTTAAAGTGAAACATCAGGAGTTTTGCGCGCGCAAACACAACCCGCATGACATGCCGGCCAGTGGTTTTTTGTGGGGAAAAAGAAACGGCATGCGCCGTTCTCGAGGAACGGACACATGCCGCCGACGCGACCCCCGAAGGGTCGGAAAAAACTTACTTCTGCTGCTTCAGCTTCTGCTCCAGCACATTGAGCGGCACCGCGCCGGGTACCCGCTCGCCGTCGGCGAAGAACAGGGTCGGCGTACCGGTGATGTTCAGACGCCGTGCGTACTCCTGGTTACGCGTGATCGCCGTGGTATCGCAATTATCCCGGCCGCCCGGCGTCTTGCCGTCAAGAATCCAGTCATTCCAGGCCTTGAGGCGATCGGCGGAACACCAGATCTGACGCGACTTCTTCAGCGAATCCTCGGACAGGATGGGCAGCAGGAAGGTGTAAATGGTCACGTTATCAAGCTTCTGCAGATCCTTGGCCAGACGCTTGCAGTAACCGCAGTTCGGGTCCTCGAAGGTGGCCAGCACGCGTTTGCCGTCGCCCTTGACCTGCTTGATCGCCTGCTCCAGCGGCAGATCGGAGAACTTGATCGCGGTCAGTTGACGTAAACGCTCATCGGTCACATTGCGATTGTTCTTCAGATCGATCAGGTTCATCGCATGCGGCGAACGGATCACGTCTCCGCCGACCAGCATCGCCGTCACCTTGTCGTCGGTATAGAACAGGTTACCGTCGGCGTAGATCTCGTACAGGCCGAAATAGCCGGAACGGGTCACGCTGTCGACCTTGATTCCCAGTTTGGCCTCCACCGTCTTGCGGATTTCGGCTTCGTTGGCATTCGCCGAGCAGCCGATGGCCAGCAACGACAAGAGGAAGGCAGACAGGGTTTTGACCAGCATTCGATTCTCCTAAATGGCCCCAAGGGCATAACGGACCAGAAAACTCTTGACCACGGGCAGACGGTCGGTCAATCCCAGGCCCAGGTTGCGCAAGGGGCGCAGCAACGGCGACGGACTGGCAAACAGCCGGCGCAAAGTGTCGGTTGTCGTCTGCAACAGATGGATTTCCTCGCGCCGGGCGCGCTGATATCCCTGCAGGAAACGCAACTGACCGATATCTTCCCAGGGCCCCGCAGCCAGCAACCGATCAGCCAGTTCGCGGGCATCCTGGAAGCCCAGGTTGATGCCGTGGCCGGACAAGGGGTGAATTCCGTGCCCGGCGTCGCCGACCAGGGCCAGCCTCGGCGCGACGATTTCCGGAACCCGCATCAGGCGTAACGGGAAAGCTGCCGGCGGCGTGATCAGTTCCAGCGCCCCGAGCACATGACCGCCGGCCTCGGCAACACGCTGCGCAAAAGCTTCGGCAGGCAGGGCGCACAAGGCATCCGCCGCTGCGTCCGGGGTAGACCAGACAATGGAAATACGGTTCCCGGGCAGGGGCAGCCAGGCCAGCACGCCGTCGTCCCGGAACCACTGCCAGGCGATGTTCCGGTGATTTTTTTCGGTCGAAAAATTGGCGACCACGCCTTTTTCGCCGTAATGACTGTTGATCGCCGACAACCCGGCGCTTTCACGCACCCAGGAATCGCGACCATCGGCGCCGACGAGCAGCGGCGCGGCGAGAACCTGGCCGTCTTCAAGGCGCAGCAGCGCCGCTTCCTCGCGAAATTCGAGCGCCGCCGGACGCTGCCCGACGAACAATTGCAGATTGGCCTGGCGCTTGAGGTTCTCCCACAGCTCGCAGGCCATCAGCGAAGACTCGAGGATGGTGCCGAGATCGGGAACCCCGGTCTGGAATGCCGAAAACTCGAGCGAGCCACCGGCATCCCCGCGTACCTGCATGGCGCTGATCGGCGCCACGCGCGCCGGATCGAGGTGTTTCCAGACGCCGATTCCATCCAGGAATTCGGCATTGGCCGGGCTGATTGCATAAATCCGTGCATCCCAGCCTTCCGGACGCTGCGGCGGCCGCGTCTCGACCAGGGCAATGCGCAGGCGGCTGTTGCGCAAGGCGACGGCGAGGCTGGCACCGGCCAGACCACCACCGACGATGATCAGATCAAAGTGTTGCATGCCGTACCCGGCCGAGGCGTTTTCGCGGCTCAGGCCGCTTCGCCGGCACCGCCGCCAGGCTTGCCACCCTGACGCGGACGACGATTGTTCTTGGTCCGCGGACGATGTTTCTTCTGTTGCGCACCGGCTGCCGGACCGGCATTGCCGCCACCCGGATGGCCGCCGCCGGGCTTGTTGCCATGCCGGGGCTGGTTGTGACGCTGCTGACCGCCGCCGGACGGCGATTCACCGCCGGAAATGCGGTTCCCCGGAGCCAGCTGGATTTCCAGCTCGATGATTTCGTCCCACACTTCGTCGCTGCGGTCCCGTTCCGGAACCGACAGCAGTTCGCGGAGCCGGCGGCGCATGTCGAGCGGCTGGAATTCCGGCTGCTGGACCTCGACGGTCGGGTTTTCGGTCGATTCGGCCTCAGCCGGCGTGTCTTCGATCTGGATGTCGCTGTTCGGATTGTTCATTGCAAAGTAAAAAGCGGAGCCCGTCGATGACGGCCCCCGCATTGGTTGAAACCACGATTATTTCTTCTTGGCAGCGCTTTTCTTGGGTGCAACAGCAGCCTTGAATGCCGTCCCCGCCGTAAACTTCGGCACCGTCGTGGCCGGAATCTTCAACGTTGCGCCCGTCTTCGGATTCTTGCCGGTACGTGCAGCGCGCGGCGCGGACTTGAAAGTACCGAAACCGACGAGCGTCACCGACTCGCCCTTGGACACGGCTTTAACGACCGCGCCGATGATGGCCGACAGCGCCTTGTCTGCGGCGGCCTTGGTAATACCAGCTTCTTGTGCAGCAACTTCGACCAGCTCGGATTTATTCATCTAAGTGCCTCCTGTTACTTCAATCAAGTTAAGAAAACTGGCCGTTCTAACGGCAGCGGGATAAAAGTAGCACACCTTTCCCGGTTCGTGTTACCCCTTCTGCCCCTATCCGCGCCATTCAGCGGGTTTTTTTGCATCCCCGGCACCGGGTAGATGCCATAACGATTGACAAAAATAGCGCTCAGCTATGTACCATATTTAAGCAATCAATTGGATCAATAAGGTTCGCCATCCTAATATTGCTTCCGTTGCAAAACCCAACCCACACAGGAGAAACCCAATGTCCCTCATCAATACCCAGGTTCAACCGTTCAAGGCCCAGGCTTTCCACAACGGCAAGTTTGTCGAAATCACCGAAGCCAACCTGCAGGGCAAGTGGTCCGTCTTGATCTTCATGCCGGCTGCGTTCACCTTCAACTGCCCGACCGAAATCGAAGACGCCGCCAACAACTACGCCGAGTTCCAGAAGGCCGGCGCCGAAGTTTACATCGTCACCACCGACACCCACTTCTCGCACAAGGTCTGGCACGAAACCTCGCCGGCCGTCGGCAAGGCTCAGTTCCCGCTGATCGGCGATCCGACGCACCAGCTGACCAACGCTTTCGGCGTACATATTCCGGAAGCCGGCCTGGCGCTGCGCGGCACCTTCGTGATCAACCCGGAAGGCGTGATCAAGACCATGGAAGTGCACGACAACGCCATCGCCCGCGACGTTTCCGAGACCCTGCGCAAGCTGAAGGCTGCCCAGTACGTCGCCGCCCATCCGGCTGAAGTCTGCCCGGCCAAGTGGAAGGAAGGCGAGAAGACCCTGGCTCCGTCCCTGGACCTGGTCGGCAAGATCTAAGCCAAACCCCACGAAAACCCGCCGCGCTTTCGGGCGCGGCGTGGATTTCACCGCAAAGCGGCCGCCCGGCCGCTTTCCAGTGCAGTCCAATAAAATCAATCAGGGAGAACACCATGCTCGACGCCGCCATCAAGGGCCAGTTGAAGGCCTATCTCGAACGCCTGCAACATCCGGTCGAACTGGTCGCCACACTCGACGGCAGCGCCAAGAGCGCGGAAATGCGCGCCCTGCTCAACGACATTCTCGACTGCTCGGACAAGGTCAGCCTGCGCGAAGACAACGGCAACCCGTTGTGCCCGTCCTTCGCCGTCGGCATTTCCGGCGAAGCGCCGCGCATCCGCTTTGCCGGCCTGCCGATGGGCCACGAATTCACCTCGCTGGTGCTGGCCCTGCTGCAGACCGGCGGCCATCCGCCCAAGGTCGAGCAGGTTGTCATCGACCAGATCAAGGGCCTGGAAGGCCGTTTCAATTTCGAAACCTTCATCTCGCTGTCCTGCCACAACTGCCCCGACGTGGTGCAGGCGCTGAACCTGATGGCCGTGCTCAACCCGAACGTGACCAGCACGATGATCGACGGCGCGCTGTTCCAGGACCGGGTCAACGAACTGCAGATCATGGCCGTGCCGACGACCTACCTGAATGGCGAGGAGTTCGGCGCCGGGCGCATGCTGATCGAGGAAATCCTGGCCAAGGTCGATACCGGTGCCGCCGCCCGCGCCGCCGAGGAACTGGCCGCCAAGGCCGCCTTCGACGTGCTCGTCGTCGGCGGTGGGCCGGCCGGTGCCGCCGCCGCCATCTACGCGGCGCGTAAAGGCATCCGCACCGGCGTGCTGGCCGAGCGTTTCGGCGGTCAGGTGATGGATACGCTGGGCATCGAGAACTTCATCTCGGTCAAGGAAACCGAAGGGCCGAAGCTGGTCGCCGCACTCGAACAGCACGTCAAGGCCTACGAGGTCGACGTGATGAACCTGCAACGCGCCGCCAAGTTGATTCCGGCGGCCGAAGAAGGCGGTCTGGTCGAGGTACAACTGGAGAACGGCGCTTCGCTCAAGTCGAAGTCGGTGATCCTGGCGACCGGCGCCCGCTGGCGCGAAATGAACGTGCCCGGCGAGAAGGAGTACAAGGCCAAGGGCGTGTGTTTCTGCCCGCACTGCGATGGCCCGCTGTTCAAGGGCAAGCG
>DKNF01000065.1 GCA_002470165.1 Betaproteobacteria bacterium UBA7395
CGGCGCAGCTTGCCGAGCGGCGCGCCCAGACGTGCAACTCGTGGCCGGCCGCCTGCAGATGCAGGGCCATCGGGCGCCCCATCGCGCCCAGTCCGATGAAACCGACCTTCATGCCTGTCCCGAGAGGCTTTCCAGCAGTTTCAGCACGGCGATCGAATCCTCTTCGCCCAGGCCCGAGCCGACCATCGCATTGAACATCTGCGCCGTCGCTGCCGACCCCGGCAGGCACAGCCCGAGTTCATGCGCCGTCTGCATGACGATGTTCAGATCCTTTTCGTGCATCCAGCTCTTGAAGCCCGGCTTGAAATTGCGGTCGAGCATGCGTTGACCGTGATTTTCCAGGATCTTCGAGTAAGCAAAACCACCGAGCAGCGCCTCGCGCACCTTGCTGCGGTCGACACCGTTTTTCGACGCAAAAGCCATTGCCTCGGCGACCGCCAGCACGCCCATGCCGGTGACGATCTGGTTGGCCGCCTTGGTCACCTGGCCGGCACCCGAAGCGCCGACATGGACGATGTTCTTGCCCATGCAGGCGAACGCCGGCTGGGCGCGGGCAAAGGCGGCCTCGGAACCACCGGCCATGATCGACAGCGTCCCGGCAATCGCGCCGACTTCGCCGCCGGACACCGGCGCGTCCATGAAATCGACGCCGGCCGCCGCCAGTTCCGCGTGAATGGCCTTGGCTGCCGCTGGTGCGATGGTGCTCATGTCGACAGCGACCAGCCCCGGCACGGCGGCACTGGCGACGCCGCGCATGACTTCGGCGACGTCGGGCGCATCGGCGACCATGGAAATCACCAGCTCCTGGCCGCGCGCCACATCAGCCGGAGACGCAGCGCCGCCGGCACCGGCGTCGAGCAAGGGCTGCATCGATTCGGCGCGGCGCGCCCAGACACTCACCTGGTGGCCCCCCTTCAACAGATTCAGCGCCATCGGGCGCCCCATGATGCCCAGGCCGATAAAACCAATCTTCATGTCCCGCTCCTCCATGTTGTCAGGCGGATTCTAGCCGATCGGCCGGCAAGTCGACGGCGGCGAAAATTGCCGGAAGATGTGAATCTTTCAGCGGTCTCAGCCCACCGAAGACGGGGAAATGCCGGCAGAGCGCGACAGCGGCGGACGCGCCACCATTTCGCGGTACCGGGCACACTTGTTGCAACGAGGAAGACATGGGCAACTGGACGGCAATCTGCCGTCGCCATCGCCAGGAGGTAACATGTCGACCAACGCCATCATCAACAAGACTTTCGATTTTTCACTGCTCTCCGGCATGCACCGCGGGCACGGCAATTCCGCGCCGGCGGCAGGCGGCAACTTCCTGGCCGTCCTGCAGGAGCGGCTGGCCGATTTCAAATCCCAGGCCATGGACAGCCTGCTCAACGGCGGCAGCACCACCGGCGCCATGAACGCCTTGCTGACGAATGCCCCCTTGATGGCCAACGGCCGCAATCCGTCGCTGTTCGATCCGGAATCAGCCTACGCGATGATGACCGCGATCAACCGGAAGGAGGTTGTTTACAAAGCCGAATTCGCAGAAATGACCGCGATGGGAGACTACGTCGCGGCAATGCAGCAGGAAGCCGGCAAACTGGGCACAATCGACCATGGCAGCAGCGCCGACGAAATCCGCAGCCGCCTGCAGGCCTTTACCGAAGCCTACAACTGCTGGATCGACCGCTTCGACGAAGTCCTGGCCAACGGCGGCCTGCTGGCTGGCACACACGCCGCAACCGTGTCGCAGTGGGAACTGGAAAAGAGCATCGAGAACATTTTCAACGGTGCCGGCAGCGGTGTTCGCGGCATGGGCGCACTCGGACTGGAGATCCACCCGGTCACCAACATAGCCAGTCTCGACACCGCCCGCCTGGAACGGGTGCTGGCCAGCAACCCGAACGGTGCGGTGAACGCAATCCGCGAATTCAGCGGCAACTTTGCCCGCTCCGCGGAATTGCTCAATTCAGAGAACAATTTCATTCCCAACCGGATGAACAACCTGAGCCGCGTCATCGACTACATCGACACCAACAAGGCATCGTTGCAAATGGAATTCGGTCTTGGCGACAGCGCCCGCCCAAGCGGAGAAGTCGCGCGGGCACTGGCGGCCTATCAGGCGATGCGCGCTGCCTGAGCGGAAAATCACCAGAACTTCCGGGGCATTTTGCTGACTAATCTACATGCTTCAGACCAATGAGGTCAGATCATGCACAGACAGCTTTTCAAGGTCGGTGGCCTGAACGACATCCACCGCATGCAGATGCTCACCAGCGCAATTCAGGATTTGCCCAGTGTCACGCATATCGACATTTCGATGGAAAGCAGCGAGGTCGATGTCGAGCACGGCAATTTCGTCAGTCCGGAGGAGATTCTCCAGGCCATCGTCGATGCGGGGTTCGATGCGGAGTACACGGCGCACTGAAGCGCCGCCTCATCCCCCGCAGGAACCACCGCTGGATTTGACGCCAAGCTTCTTCAGCAGCTTCTCCGGCGGACAGAAGCCGGTGAAGCCGCTCTGGAACAGGTTGAAGCCGACGAAGGCGGTGAAGGCCAGGAACCATTCGGAGACGAAGACTGGACTGCCCTGCCAGCCGAGCGCCAGCGAAAGCATGACGAAGAAGCCGGCCATGATGCGGATGATGCGTTCGATGGTCATGATGCTTGATGCTCCTTGCGGAAGGCTGCGTAGTAGAGAACGGGAATGACGACCAGGGTCAGCAGCGTGGACACCAGGATCCCGAAGATCAGCGCCAGCGCCAGGCCGTTGAAGATCGGGTCGTCGAGGATGAACATGGCGCCGAGCATGGCGGCCAATGCGGTCAGCGCAATCGGCTTGGCGCGCACCGCCGCCGACTGGATCACCGCGTCGTGGAAATCCATGCCGGCGGCGACCTGCTGCTTGATGAAATCAACGAGCAGGATGGAGTTGCGGACGATGATGCCGGCCAGGGCGATCATGCCGATCATCGAGGTCGCGGTGAATTGTGCGCCGAACAAGGCATGTCCGGGCATGACGCCGATGATGGTCAGCGGAATCGGCGCCATGATGATCAGCGGCACCAGATAGCTCCCGAAGTGAGCGACCACTAGCAGATAAATCAATATCAGGCCGACCGCGTAGGCCAGCCCCATGTCGCGGAAGGTCTCGTAGGTGACCTGCCACTCGCCGTCCCATTTGACGCTGTAGCCGGCGTAGGGATCGGTGGGCTGGCGGATGAACCATTCGCCGAGCGTGCCGCCTTCCTTCAGCGCCATACCGTTGATTTTCGAGCGGATGTCGAACATGCCGTAGAGCGGCGAATCGAGCTGGCCGCCCATGTCGCCGACGACGTAGACGACCGGCAGCAGGTCCTTGTGATAGATCGTCTTTTCGCGCACCGTGTCGCGCACTTCGACCAATTCCGAGACGGGTACCAGTTGGCCGTCGCGGGAACGAACCCGCAACTTGAGCAGCGTATCGAGCGCCGATTTCTGCACTGACGGCAGCGTGATCCGCACCGGCACGGCGAACTTGGATTCGGCATTGCGCACCGGTGTCACGTCCATGCCGGCCAGCCCCATGCCGACGACTTCGACGATGTCGCGCTGCGCCACGCCCAGTTGCGCGGCCTTGGCCTGCAGCACGTGCAGGACGAACTTGCGCGCATCGGCGTCGATGTAGTCGTCGATGGCAACGATGTCGGGCGTTTCACTGAAGGCCTGGCGCACCTGCTTGCCGACGGCGATCTGGCCGGCGTAGTCGGGACCGTAGATCTCGGCGACGATGGGTGACATCACCGGCGGCCCCGGCGGCACTTCGACGACCTTGGCGACGCCGCCGTTACGCTGACCGACGGCTTCGACCGCCGCCCGCACGCCGGCGGCGATTTCATGACTTTTGCGCGAACGCTTGGCCTTGTCGACCAGATTGACCTGGATGTCGCCCTTCTCCGGCGCTGCCCGCAGGTAATACTGGCGGACCAGGCCGTTGAAGTTGATCGGGCTGGCGGTACCGGCATAGGCCTGGTAGTTCGTCACTTCCTCGACTTTGGCCAGCTCGGCACCGATTTCCTGCAGCACCCGCGCCGTTTCTTCGACCGGGGTACCGGCCGGCATGTCGACGATGATCTGGAACTCGCTCTTGTTGTCGAAGGGCAGCATCTTCAGCACCACAAGCTGAAAGTACGCCAGCGACACCGAACCGAGGATCAGCACGACGACGGCGACGGCCAGCTTGATGCGCGCGGCACCGCCCGTCAGCGGATCGAGGAAGGGCGTCAGCAGCTTGCGGAAGGTGCTGTCGAGCCTGGCATCCAGCTTCGACGCCGGCGCCGCGCCATGTGCGCCGCCATGCGACTTCATCAGCCGCACCGCCAGCCACGGCGTGACGACGAAGGCGATGGCCAGCGACAGCGCCATGCCCATCGACGAGTTGATCGGGATCGGGCTCATGTACGGCCCCATCAGCCCGGACACGAAGGCCATCGGCAAGAGCGCGGCGATGACGGTCAGCGTCGCCAGGATGGTCGGCCCGCCGACCTCGTCGACGGCGCCGGGGATGATTTCGAGCAGCGTCTTTTCCGGATGCAGGCCCTGCCAGCGGTGGATGTTCTCGACGACGACAATCGCGTCGTCGACCAGGATGCCGATCGAGAAGATCAGCGCGAACAGCGACACCCTGTTGAGCGTGAAGCCCCAGGCCCAGGAGGCGAACAGCGTCGCCGCCAGGGTCAGCGTGACGGCGATGCCGACGATCAGCGCCTCGCGCTTGCCCAGCGCAAAGAAAACCAGCAATACAACGAAAGCGGTGGCGAAGACCAGCTTGCCGATCAGCTTCTGTGCCTTTTCGGTCGCCGTCTCGCCGTAGTTGCGCGTCACCGTGACCTCGACGCCGTCGGGAATGACGACATTCTTCAGGCTGTCGATGCGGGCGATGGCGGCATTGGCGACGTCGGCAGCATTGACCCCGGGCTGCTTGGAAATCTGGATGGTGACCGCCGGGAACTCGCCGGCCTGGGTGCCGAACCAGGCGTAGCGCTGCGGCTGGTCGGGGCCGTCCTCGACCGTGGCGACGTCGCTCAGGTAGATCGGCTTGCGCTCGCGAACTGCAACGACCAGGCGCTTCACATCCGCCGCCGACTCGAGGTAGGTGCCGGTCTGCACGAGGATTTCGCGATTGCCGGCGACCAGGCTGCCGGAGGTCTGCAGCGCATTGGACACCGTCAGCGCACCGGCAATGTCCTGCGGCGTGACGCCGTAGGCGTTCATCCGCTCGGCGTCGAGCAGCACGCGCACTGCGTGGTCCGGGCCGCCGAGCGTCGAGATGTCGCGCGTGCCCTTGATGCGCTTCAGTTCGATCTCGACGGCGCGCGCCACCTGCTGCAGTTCGTAGGCCGAACGTGCCGGATCGGCGGTGTGGAAGGTCAGCGCAACGATGGGCACGTCGTCGATGCCGCGCGGCTTGATCACCGGCTCGGACACGCCGAGATTGGCCGGCAGCCAGTCGCGATGCGCCATCACCGTGTCGTGCAGGCGTAGCACCGCGTCGTTGTATTTGACGCCGACTTCGAACTGCACGGTGATCACCGCCATGCCGGGGCGTGACATCGAATACACATGCTCGACGCCATGCATGCGCGACAGCACCTGCTCGCCCGGCGTCGCCACGAGATTCTCGACATCCTTGGCCGAAGCGCCCGGCCAGGCGACCAGCACGTCGGCCATGGTCACGTCGATCTGCGGCTCTTCCTCGCGCGGCGTGACCAGGGTCGCGAAAACGCCCATCAGGAAGGCGACCAGCGCGAGCAGCGGGGTGATCCGCGAATCCTGGAAGGCGGCGGCAATACGCCCGGAAATGCCGAGCGAGGTCTTTTCGGCGGCCATGGCCTACTTGCCCGACTGAACTTGAATGGCCGCCTTGACCGGATCGGTGACCACCTTGTCACCTGCAGCCAGCCCGGCCAGCACCTCGATCTCGCCCTGACCGACGGCTTCGCCGAGGCGCAACTGGCGCAGGACGAGACGTTGATCGGCGGTCTGCACATAGACGGCGGCAACTTCGCCGCGGCGCAGTATCGCGCCGGCCGGTACGGTCAGCTTGTCGGCGCGGCCGGTAACGAAATGGACCCGGGCGAACATGCCGGGAACGGCTTCCGCCAGTCCCGGCAGACTGACACGCACCTGCGCGACATGGGTCGCCGCATCGACCGTGGGCAAGACCTGAATGGCAGTCGCATCGACCCATTTGCCGAGTTCCGGGAACTCGACACGGGCGCTGGTCACACCACGCATGGCCGGCAGACGATGCTGGGGCACGCTGGCGGTGACGCGCAGGCCGCCCGGCTGGTAAATGGTGAACAATGGCATTCCCGGCATCGCCATGTCGCCGGCTTCGGCATACCGGCGAGCGACGATGCCGGTCATCGGGGCGACAATGCTCGCGTGACTCTGGCTGGCGCCCGCGGCACTGCGATTGGCCGCCGCCGCATCGAAATCGGCCTTGGCCTTGTCGAGCGCCGCCTGACTGACGAATTTCTGTTCTTTCAACTGCTTGTGGCGTTCGTAATTCAATTTCGCCACGGTGTATTGTGCTTCTGCCGCCCGGGCGGCTTCACTAGCTTCGCGGGCGTCGATACGCATCAGCAAGTCGCCCTTGCTGACCCGCTGACCGGCGTCGGCGCGTACCTCGGTGACGCGGCCGGCGACCTGGGCCCCGACCGTCGCCTGCATGACTGCCTCAACGACCGATTCGGCGGGAAAAGTCAGATCGACCGGATGCGGCTTGACGACGACAACCGGCAAGGCATCGGCCGCATGCATGGCGGGCGACACCAGTCCGAGGGCAAGAACCAGTACGGGCAGGATGGGCTTCATGAATATAAGCATACGCTAATTCACGAAACCACCGCAAGTCAGTTTTCAGACCCGGATCATGGCGCCTGCCAGACGTTTCGACAGCGCGTTTCGCGGATACGCCAGCTGGCGGCAGCACCCAGCGCGGCACACAAGGTCACTGCCAAGACGCCGTTCTGCCAGGTGGCGACGTCGTAGACGCGGGCACCGGCGACCATTTCGCCATGCCAGCCGAGATCCATGATCCAGCCGACGACCGGCTGCATGATCGCGGCACAGAGGAAACCGCCCATGTTGGCAACGCTGGTCGACATCCCCGACAGCAACGGCGGATTGACCTCCTTGGCGCACGCCCAGGTCAGGCTGAACCCGGCGGTCGACAAACCGAGCAGGGCAAAAAGCAGGTACGACAGGCTGAGCGGCATCGCCACGCAGGACAGCAGGATCAGCCAGATCGCCACGTACACATGCGAGACGGCAATCATCACCGGTTTGCGCCGCCCCAGGCGGTCGGACAGACCGCCGATGAACAGGCAACCGACGGCAAAACCGCCGAACCACAAGGACAGGTGATTGGCAGCGGTCGCGCGCGCCATGCCGTGCACCTGCATCAGGTAAGGCGTCGCCCACAGCCCGGCAAAGGTGAAGAAGGCACCGGACATGCCGGTATTGACCAGCGCCGCCGGCCAGGTGGCACGGTTGCGGATCACCGCCAGCAGGCTGGAAAGCACCACCGTCCGGTCGAAACGCGGCCGCGATGCTTCGCCCGAAGCGGTCGGCGCATCGCGAACGATCAGCCAGCACAGCGCCCCGAGCACCAGCGAGACGGCGCCGACGCCGATGAACACCCCGCGCCAGCCGGTCGCCTGGGCCATCGCCGACAGGGGTGCCCCGGCCAGCACCGAACCGAGATTGCCGACCAGCATGCAGATGCCGACGATGGTTGCAAAACGGTTCTCCTCGAACCACACGGCCACCAGCTTGAGCATGGCGATGAAGGTGACCGAAACACCGAGCCCGACCAGGGTTCTGCCGGCCAATGCGAATTCGAGCGACGGCGCGAAGCCGAACAGCAGACTACCGACACCACCGACCAACGCCCCCAGCGCCAGTATCCGGCGCGGCCCCAGGGTATCGGCCAGAATCCCCGTGGGGATCTGCATCACCGTGTAGATGTAGAAATAGGTCGCGGCGAGCACGCCGAGCGAGGCCGCCGAGGTCTGGAAGGCGGCAGCCAGATCCTGGGCGATACCGGCCGGCGCAAAGCGCTGGAAAAAGGAAAGGATGTACGCCAGCGCGACAACGGCCAGCGCCAGCCAGCGCCGCCGACGCTGTTCGGGAGTCAACGGCCCCATGACAGTCTCCGGGTGATTGTTATATCAGGCGCCTCTGCGGGCGCCTTCCTGCTACCGCCTGACAGTTCTTACTTGAACGACAGGACCCACTTGGCCAGTGCCAGTGCCTCGGCATCGGTGACGGCATTGGGCGGCATCGGCACCTTGCCCCACTCGTCCTTGCTGCCGTTCTTGATCTTGGCAGCCAGGGCTGCCTCCGCCCCCTTCTCGCCGGCGCGCTTGGCGGCGATTTCCTGGTAGCCCGGACCGACGATCTTCTTGGCCATACCATGGCAGGTGGTGCAGTTCTTGGCCTTGGCCAGTTCCTCCGATGCCATGGTCGGCGCGGCAATCATCAGGCCCAGGACGACAGGGATCAATTTTTTCATGTGTGTTTCCTCCGCTTGTAAAAATTCTGGTGCATCGCCGCCAGTCTAACCCGAGACCCGGTCAAACAGACAAGTGCCCGGGGATCAAACCAGCCACGCCCGCAAGCGAGCGGCCAGCGCCGTCCAGTCAACCGGCTTGGACAGATGACGGAGGCCCAGCCTTGAAGCAGCGTCGAAAAATGCCGCGTCCTCGCGCCCGCTCAACAACACGATTGGCAGTTCCGGCTCGCACCGCCGGATAGTCTCGGCAAGTCGCAAGCCGTCAATACCCGGCATTTCTACGTCAAGCACGACGATGTCGAAACTGCCGCCGGTGCCGTAAGCCGCCAGTGCCGCCTCGCCATCCGGAACATAGCGCAAGGCGAACCCCGGCGCGGAGAGGACAACGCCGAACATCAGCCCCATGGTCGGATCGTCGTCCGCCGCCAGTACCCGACATACACGTTCGCTCATGACGTCAGCCTCTTTTCCAACATCTCGTCCAGGGCCATGCGCACTGCCTCTTGTTCGGCGACGAATCCGGGGTGCAAGGCCATGACTTCTTCCTGCTTGCCTTCCTGGCACAAGGCCTCGATTTCCCGACACAAGCCGGCAAAACGCAGCGCCCCGACGTTGTAGCTGCTCGATTTCATCGCGTGACAGGCTCGTGCCATGGCCGCCGCATCACCGGCAGACAGGGCGGATTCATAGTCGCTCCACAAACTTTCCATGCCCCGCAGATAAGCCTCGACCAGTTGGCGGATCAAGGCGCCGGCCCCATTCGGCGCCAGGGTACGCAATTGTTCGAAAACCCCCGGATCGAGTGCCTGACTCCCCGGCATGGCGGGCACCGACGCCGGCGCTGGCGTCAGCGGTGTCGCCACCAGCTTGCGACGTTCACGGGGCAGCCAGCGCTCGAGCACGGCGAGCATTTCCTCGCCCCGATAAGGTTTGGCCAGGTAGTCGTCCATCCCGGATGCCAGGCAACGTGCCCGGTCATCGCGCATGGCATTGGCCGTCAGCGCCACCACCGGCAGACGCGGCAGATCGCCCTGCGCTTCCCGGCGCCGCAGCTCTGCGCAGGCCGAGAAACCATCGACCACCGGCATCTGGCAATCCATCAGGACCAGATCGAAAGACTCGCGGGCCAGCAGATCGATGGCCTGCTGACCGTCGTTGACCACGACCACCTGCAGGCCCAGGTGTTCGAGGTGGGTACGCGCGACAATCTGGTTGCTTTCATTGTCCTCCGCCAGCAGCACCCGACCGCGCAGGACCGGCGTTGCCACATCCGTGTCGGTCGGCACATCAACCCGGCGCGCCGTCACTCCGCCCCCGGCATCCGGCAAATCGTCCGGCACCAGCCTTTCGACAGTGGGGAGGCAGAGCTTCACGGTAAAGCACGAACCCACGCCGGGCATGCTGTCCACGGAAATCTCCCCCCCCATCATGTCAACCAGCCGCCGGCAGATGGCCAGACCAAGGCCGGTACCGCCAAAGCGCCGGCTGGTCGAGCCGTCGGCCTGGGCAAAGTGTTCGAAAATCCGCTCCCGCGCTTCCGGCGGGATGCCGACGCCGGTATCCCGGACCCGCAACGCCATGCACTGGCAACCGGCCTCGGATGGCAGCAGCGCCAGACTGAGCACGATCTCTCCCCGATCGGTAAATTTCACCGCGTTGTTGAGCAGATTGGCAACCACCTGGCGCAAACGCAGTGCATCGCCGCGCACATGCAATGCCTGGCCGGCCGGGACTTCGATCAGCAACGTCAGGCCCTTTTTGTGCGCCGGCTGAGAAAACAGTTCGACCGCCTCGTTGAGCAGGCGGACAAGATCGAAATCCTCTTCCTCCAGTTCGAAGTACCCGGATTCGATCTTGGAAAAATCGAGCACGTCGTTGATGATTGCCAGCAAGTGCCGCCCGGAGCGATCGACCGCCTCGACGAACTGCCGCTGGGTCGGCGTCAGCCCTGTATTCAGGAGCAGTTCTGTCATGCCCAGAACCCCGTTCATCGGGGTCCGGATTTCATGGCTCATGGTCGCTAGGAATTCACTCTTGGCCAGACTCCCCGCTTCGGCGATCTCTTTGGCCTGCCGCAACTCCCGGGTCCGCTGCTCGACGATCTGCTCAAGGTTACCGAGATGCGAAGCCAGCCAGTGATCACGCTCGCGTATCTGCTCGACCATCTGGTTGAAACCTGCGCTCAGGCGCTCGAACTCGGCGATATCCGAATGTGCCGCCCGCGTTTCGAGGTGTCCGAGCGAAATCTCGGCCATGTTTTCGTTCAGCAGGTCCAGCGGACGCATGGCACGCTCGACCTGCCGGCGCTGCAGTCGCAGGATGACCCACAGGGCCAGCGCAAATTCGATCAGGATCAACAGGGCATAACCCAGCATTTCCCGATGCAGGCGCCCCAGATCGAAACTGACCAGCATCCAGCCGCTGCCGGCAACCTTGCCGCGAACCAGAAAGTCGACGTAGCCGGGCTGCAGACGATAACCTTCTTCAAAAACCGGCGGCTTCCAGCCCGATACCGCGTAGCTGTCAGGGCGCAGATATTCGAAATAAATGCTTTGATCGTCTCGGTACAGGGTCAGCGAACGCAGATCGGGCAATGAATACAACATTTTCCTGAACACGGACACCCGTACCGGATCCTCGACTAGCACGCCCTTGCTCAGCATCTCTTCGAGCAGCGCGGTCCGCGCCCGACCTTCGTCGATCCGGTCCCGCAAATCCATACCGCCGGCGGTCAGCAGGATGATGGCCGAAAGAATAAGGAAAGCCGGCAGCAACACCTGCAGATTGACGCGGGCCAGATGCCGACCCAGCGGTGCCGGCTCGAACTGTTTCGTCACGACTGCCCCGGCAACTCACAACCCGCTTCCCGCCAGGCTGCATCGGCACTTTTCCACGCCTCCGAGAAGGCAGCCGCAAGATCGGCGCGCAGCTCGACGGGAATATCCACATCCTCGCCGGCAATTCGCTGCAGCAGCAACTTTTCCAGGCGCTCGGCCAGCGCGGAAAGCCGCATCGCACCGACATTCGCCGCCGCACTCCGGATCGCATGCACACACCGACGCTCGGCTTGATCGTTGCCATGTACATCAAGCCAGGCATTTTCCCATCCTGAAAAATGATGAACAAAAAAGCCGACCGCCTGCCACCACAACTCGGGACGATCCAGCATGCGCGCTACGGCGTCCCTCACATCGAAGCCTTCCAGTTCCTGAGGTATCAGCATCATGGACTTAGCACCGCCAGCCGTTTAAGAGAGGATCATTTTCCCTCGCCGGCAAAAAACTTGGTTGAAAAAAGGTAAAACCCCCGAACGCCGGGGCTTGCCTCCTCTCGTCCATTGAACAACGGCCTGCGCACTTCCTTTTACAATGCATTACAATCATTTCCATCGAGCATCTTTACCCCTCCCATGAATCAGACCGCACTGATCGTAGAAGATGACCCCGGCACCCGCCATGTTGTCAGCGCCACCCTTGGTACAGTGGGGATCGGCAGCATTTTCGCCGAAAATGGCGCCGCCATGTGGCAACAGCTCGATCAAAACCCCGACGTGGTGATCCTCGACCTGAGCCTCCCCGACGCGGACGGACTCGAACTCCTCAGGCAGCTGCGCCAGCACTCCGAGATACCGGTTCTGATTCATTCGACGCGCTCCGACGAAATCGAGCGCATCATCGGTATCGAGATCGGCGCTGACGATTTCCTGCCCAAGCCTTGCAACATGCGCGAACTGCTCGCCCGTACCCGTGCGCTGCTCCGACGCAGCCAGCTACGTAGTCAGACGGCGGTTTCGCGGGCAGATTTCAAGCGTATGCGTTTCGGGCACTGGACGCTGGACACCGCTGCCCGGGAACTGCTGAACGGCAACGGCGAACCCGTATCGATCGGCGTTTCCGGTTTTTCCCTGCTGATGGCATTTCTTGAGCACCCGTTCGAACCCCTGTCCCGGGAATGCCTCTCCCGCGTCCTCAAACGCGAGTACATCCCTTACGACCGGATCATCGACGTCCATGTCAGTCAAATCCGGCGCATTCTGGGCAAACAGGCCGACGGCAGCAGCTTCATCAAGACCTTGCGCTCGCAAGGCTATGTGTTTGTCTCCCAGGTCGATCTAACCTGACACCCTGAATAAAAAACCCCCGGGAAACTTATCCCCGGGGGTTTTATTTCCAACGCGGGGACTCAGCCCCGCGGGTTTTCAGCGTGCCAGTCGATGGCAACCGCCGACAGTATTACCCACGCAAGGGGTGGAGCTTTCGCGGTTGATCAACCACTTGCCATCGACCTTGATCATCTCAAGCGTCTTCATGACACGGTCGTTGAAGATGTTCGAGCGATAGGTCTGCTCAAACTCGGCAAAGGCCCGTTCCTCGCCATCCATACGTACCTGGAGCTTGTCGACGGTGACCGAGATGCGCTCGCGCGGCGAGATCCGGGCGCGACGCAACTGGTCCCAGTCCTCGCGGGAAAGACCGCCATCCGGCGTGAAGGTCGGCGCATAGAAACCGGTGTAGGCCGAGTAATCCTTTGCCGACCAGGCCTCAGCCCAGGAACGTACCCGATTTTCGATATCGCCAACGGCTGTCTGCGGCACCAGTTCCTGCGGGGCCTGCGCCACCACCGGCGAACGCGGCGCGGTCATCATCTCGCGAGCCTTGGCATCGAGCGCATCGCGCGACGAGGCTTGCTGGGTGACGGCATCGGTCGGGCACAGCGAGGCCGCATCGACTTCGGCCAGTTCGCCAGCGGTCGGTGTATGGGTATCAAGCTTCTGCAGCCCCATGAATTCCAGCAGCGACCCCATGCCGGCGTAGGTGCGCAGATAGGCCAGCGTCAGGTCGGTATCGGCATTGACTGCCGCACGCCGCGCCGACAGCAATTCGTTCTCGGTATCCAGCAAGTCGAGCAAGGTGCGTTGGCCGACATTGAACTGGTCACGATAGGCATTGCGCGTCTTTTCCAGCAAGGCGACCTGGGTTGCCAGGTAGTTGGACTGTTCCTTCAGTCGCAGCACGTCGTTGTACGCGATCAGCAACGTTTGGCGCGTGTCGCGACAGGCCTTTTCACGCATTTCCACGGCCATGTGCTTGCGCTCCATGAACTGACGCTCACGCGCCCGATCCGAACCGCCGTTGAACAGGTTCCAGCTGAACACCACCTCGGCCACGTTGTAATCGCGGTCGCCGCTGACACCCTGATAGTTGGAGGTGCTCTCGGTTCTGGCCCGCAGATCCACTCGGGGCGAGTAGGCCGAACGCTTGGCGGCGATGTCGTGCTGGGCGGCTTCGATATTCTCGATCGCCGCATGCAGCGTCGGATTGCGCTTGTGCAGGATGTCCAGTGCCGCCTTCGGGCTGGCCGGCAGTGCACTACCGACCAGGCTGGGCGGAACGATCACGTCGGGCGGCATGTTGCCGACCAGACGCTGATAGCGCGCGGATACATCATGCAGGTTGGCGGTTTCCGTGGTCAGGTTGACTTCGGCCAGGGCCAGACGGCTGCCCGCCTGTTCCAGATCGACGCGACGCCCGACGCCCGACGCCGTACGCGCCTTCAACTGCTCATGCGTGGCCTTGTGGCGGATGTAGTTGTCTTCGGCGAGATCGACCAGGAAACGGTAGCGCAGCACATCGAGATAGGCGCGGCTGGCTTCCAGGGCGACATTCTCGGAGGCTTCCAGCAGTTCGTAGTAACGGACCAGACGCGCCTTGTCGAGTTTGCGAACCTCGCTGCGCGTGGCAAACCCGTCGAACACCATCTGGTTCAGGGTCAGTGCGTAACCGCGCCGGGTATAGTCGTCCTTGACGTTCGTCGGCGGGGTCTTCAGGCTCTCGCGGCCGGTACCGGCCGTCAGGTCAACCCGCGGAAAATAACCGCCGCGTGCCACCCCGATTTCCTCGTCGGCCGCCTTGTAGTTACGCCACTTGGTCGTCACTTCCGGGCTCTTCAGCACCGCTTGCTGGGCAATCTCGCGCAGGGCGTCGTGCACTTGTTGCGTACCGGCTTCCTGAGCGTGCGCGACGTTGGCAAACAGGCTGCCGATCAGGAAAGGGAGGATGGCCATTTTCATGATTCAGGCGGCTCCCATGTGCAGCGAAGCAGACGGTTTGGCGCGACGGATGCGCGGCTTGCCAGAAATATCCTGCAGGGTTTCCACGGATTTCCCGTTACGCAGTTCCTTGAGCAGGCGTTCGGCGCCCTTGGTCTCGCCGTAGGCAAGATGGATCAGCAGCAAGACCTGTTTGGGAATGGTTCGCCCCGTTTCATAGCGTGATCCCCCGGACTGGGTGACCAGAATGCGTTTCCAGAAGTCGGACTGTTTCATCCCCATGCGATCGCGAAGGTCGCGGATGTCCTGGCCGGTGGTGCAGATCAGTACTTTGTCCATGCTGTTTCTCCCTTGTGAAGATGGCTTAATCGACCAGCAGTTTTCCCTGCTGGAGCAAGTTCTGGATGATTTGGCTATTACCGGTGAATTGACCGCCTTCACTGAAATCGACGCCCTCGATGACGATTTGCTGCGTGACCGCGGCCCCATTGCCGAGAGGGTTGATATGGATGGTCGTGCCGCTGGCGCTGGTTTCGAAATGCAGGTATTGCGTCAGATTGCCGGGCGCGAAACCGTCGTGGTACTCGCCTTGCAGCAGATCCCGCAGATCGATGATGTCGCCGCCAGCACCAACCGGTGCGTGCAGGTTGAAATCCATGATCCGGTCGATGGCGGGTGTGTCTACCGTGCCCTGGTCACCGAATTCCCAGCGGAAAACATCGCTGCCATCGCCGCCCCAGAGCAGGTCGTTGCCCTTGCCGCCGATCAGCAGATCGTTGCCGTTGCCAGCGTGAAGCGCGTCGTCACCGGCGCCACCTCGCAATAGGTCGCTGCCATCGCTGCCGATGAGTACATCGTTACCGTCATGGCCGTAGAGGCGGCTGCCTTCCTGGGTGGCGGTCAGCGTGTCGTCCTGTGACGAGCCTTCGATGATCCGTCCGTTCTGATCCGGGGTGCTGAGCAGACCGACTTCTGCCAGCGAACCGACGCTGCTGGTGCTGCTCAGTCCATTGCTGTCGGTGGCGGTGATGCTGGTGGCGCTGAGAACGCTGACGTCGAGCAGCGACTGCTCGTAATGCACGGTGCCGAGAAGCTCGTTCAATGCCAGGTTGTCGATGGTGCCACCATCCTTGGCCGTGATGACCAGGGTCGAACTGGGCAGGATCAGACCGAGCAGACCCGGATTGTTGATGATCGCGAGATTCAGCCCCAGTTCGTCGGCCAGCGCATGCGAGGCCTTCAGGTGGTAGGGGCCGAGGTTGATCAGCGAGCGGTAGGAGATTTCCAGCTTGGCGATATTGTTGTTGGCATCGACGGCGGTAAACCGCGTGCGTGTTCCCAGATCGATCAGGTCAAGCGCATCGAGCCCGATGATGCCGAGCAGGTTGTTGCTGGTTTCGATGCCGGTGACCGGGGCGACATTGACGGTCGATGGTGTGCCGGTGCCGATGAACTGCAACGAGCCGGTGGCCTGGTCGCCATCGTTGTCGACCAGGGTGAATTCGACCTGGGTCGTGCTGCCGCGAGGCGGTGCTTCGGCGACGTGGTATTGATAGCTGCCATCGCAAAGGCCGATGCGGATGGTTTCGCCGGCGGTGGTCTGCACGGTCAGTGTCCGGGCGACCGGGTCGAATTGATAGCCGCTGACCGTCGCCGAAGTGCCGCTGACGGCGATGGTGTTGGCCTGGGCGTCATAGGCAAAGAGGTAACCGCCGATGGCGAGCGCGGCGACATGTCCGCCGTCCGCACCGAAGCCTCCCAGGCTGCCGCTGAGCGTGGTCGGGCCGCTGACTGTCGCCGCGAAGACGCAGGCCATTTCGTTGAAATCGCCAATCCAGTAGCCGTTCAGGTCGGATTCTGCCTGACCGTCCCAGGCAATCGGGTTGAGCTGGTTGGGGATGATGATGGAACGTGGCCCGACACCGATGGCCTGCGAGGTCATGTCGTTGTCGTTGAGGAACTGGCGCCAGGCGCATTCCTCGTCCCGGTCGATGCCGTCGCCGAGGAAGGGGTCGAACTGTCCCGGATAGTTGAAGGGATGTCCGCTGCTGTCGATGGTCGGTTCGCCATCGGAGAAGAAGTACGAGACATTCTGCCCGCCGGCGATTTTGCCGTCGCTGGTAAACGCCTGCTGGGCTGTGGCCAGGGCGGCGTCGTAGTTCGAAGCTTCATTCCCGGCTTCCAGGCCGGCGAGCAGCAGGCGTGCCTCGTCGATGGTCAGCCAGCGTTCGCCCAGTGCATGTCCGTCGTTACCGAAGACCACCAGACGAACCTTGACGTCGCCCAGCGCGTCGTAGCGGTCGAGCAGGTCGCGGATGGCGATCTTGGCCAGATCCAGTCGGCTCAATTCCTGGCCGGCCAGGTCCTTGACGCCGGTGCGCTGATTCATGCTGGCGGAGAGGTCGAGCATGATCATCAGGTTGGTATCGACACCGTCGCCATCGCCGATCCGGATCGCCTGGTTGTTGGCCAGCGGCGCGTCGTCCTCGATGTGCACCGTCAGGCTGGCTTCGGTTTGCTGGCTGCCGTCGTTTGCCCGGATCGTGAATTGCAGGCTTTCGATGTTTTCACCGTTGCCGCTTGGGTGATCGATGGGTTTCAGCAGGCGGACTTCATAATTTCCCTGGCTGTCGATCCTGGCGCAGATGACTTCCGGACCGAGCGCGCCGGCACGACCGACGAGCGGGGAGTCTTCAGTTCCCGCCCCCGACCAGACAATCTGGACGCCACCGGAATAGAGCGCCTGGCTCGGCGGGGCAAGGCACAGGGATAGCGCGGCGTTGCCGTTGACGATGCCGATGGTGCCGCTGGCAGTCGGTTCATCGGTGTTGTCGTGCGGATTGCCCTCGCGGTCCGGAATGGCGTGGCGCAAGCCTTCTTCCGAGACACTGACTTCGGCATCGACAATGATCAGGTTGGTCCAGAAAAGCGCTTGCGCTTCGCCGCGTGGCGTCGTGTTACCGGCCGGATCGCGGATTTCAGCCTCGACGGTAATCGTGGTGCCGTGCGCCTGGGGCGGGAAATGGGTGGTGACGAAGCCGGCTTGCTTGTCGGTGGCGGTGATCTGGATTTCCCGGGTCAGTTGGCCGGAAGTGACGACAACGATGTCGCCGATATCCACCTTGTCGCCATCGAAGCGAACCTGAACGTCCACTTCGCCGTTCAGTTCGGCAGCGCTGATCCGGCCGTCACCGTTTGCATCCTCGGTGATTTCGACCAGTGGGGCATTGCCTCCGTTGGGCGCCAGGGTGTCGATGGTGGCGCCGGCATGTCCGATCTTGCCAAGATTGCCGGCCGGGTCGCGGACCTGTGCGGAGACGTCGATTCTCTGACCTTCACCCGGGTTGTCGAGTTCAAATGCCACGCTGCCACGAATCACGTCGCTCTGGGTCATCACGATGGGGGCGAGCACCTGACCGTTGACGGTGACCAGTAGTTGATCGCCGGCGCGGATGGTCGGGGGGAGGGTGATGCTGACGTCGATCTTTCCCTGCAATTCGGTGGCGTTGATCCAGCCGTCACTGTTCCTGTCCTCAAGGATGAAGACCTGGGGCGCTCCCGGTTCGCCCAGCATCAGGCGGGCGCTGGCTTCGGCCGGTCCGGCAGAATTGCCGGCGATGTCGCGGATCGTGGCGGTTGTGACAAAGGTTGTGTCGTCCGCCGTGGGGTTGAATTTGACGTCAAGGTGACCGGCGGCGATGTCGGCTGCGGTCAGCGTGAACACCTGGTCGACATTGCCGCTACCGGACACCGTCAGCGAATTCCCGACGGCTGCACCGGCAGGAAGCGTTACCCGGACATCGATGTCGTTTTCGCGCAGTTCTTCCCGGTTGATGAAACCATCGCCATTCCGGTCTTCGGTGATGGCAACGCTCAGACCGCTGAACACGGTGGTGTCGATGATGGCCGAAGCTTCGCCGGTGGGGCTGGTGTTGCCGGCCAGGTCACGGATGAAGGCGGTGACCGTGACGGTTTGCCCGTCGCCTGGATTTGGAATGCCACCGATATCGACGTGACCGTTGCGGATATCCTGCTGGGTCAGCAGGATCGGCAGGCGGGCGTTGCCATTGACGCTGACGAACAGCCATTCTCCGGCGCGGGCGCCGGAGGGCAGACCGATGCGGGCATCGATGTCGCCTTGAAGCTCGGCCGCATTGATGTAGCCGTCGCGATTGAGGTCGTCCAGCAGGGTGACGCGCGGCGCACCGATGTCGCTCGTTTCGATGATGGCGGCAGCGCTGGCCTCATTGGACAGATTTCCGGCCGGGTCGCTGACCTGGGCGCGAACTTCGAGTTTGCTGCCATTGCCGGGCGGATCGAGTTCGATTTCCACGCGGCCAGCGTCGATATGGGCCTGGGTCAGTTCGATGGTGATCGTCGAATGCCCAGTCGCCCAGATGGTCAGCAGATCGCCGGCAATCGCTTCCGGCGGCAGGGTGAATTCAACGTCGACCTTGCCCTGCAATTCCGCCTTGTTGATGTAGCCATCGCCATTGATGTCCTCGGTGATGGTGACGACCAGTCCCTGCAGGTTGCTGGTGTCGATCTTTGCCGCTGCGCTGCCCCGATCCGAGGCATTGCCGGCCGGGTCGATCAGGTAAGCGTCGACGACCAGCACGCTGCCATGCGGCGGGATGGGAAAATCGGTGGTGATGTAGCCATTGGCCTTGTCGGCGGCGTTGATCACGATATCGCGGACGATCGTGCCGTCCGAGACGCGTACGGTATCGCCGACATCGACCAGATCGCGATTGAACTCGACCCTTACATCGGCATTGCCATTGGCTTCGGCGCGGTTGATGAAGCCGTCGTTGTTGGCATCTTCAACAATGATGACCCGGGGAGCAGCGCCGCCGTTGGGTGGTGTGTCATCGTCCGGAAGCAAGCTTGCGGCGGTCTCTTCCGGGATGAGCAGTGCCTCGTCCGAGAGCGCGAGGCCGGATCGGTCGCCCGTTCCGAAATTGTAGGCCGTTGCCGTGCCGCCGATTTCCTCCAGGATGCGTGCGAATTCGATGAAGCTGTGACCGCCTTCGCTGGTGGCGCCTGCTTGCCCTGCGGCCGGTGCTTCTTCGTCCAGTAGTTCGTCGAGCGGTGCATTGCTGGCAAGGGCCTGGGTAATCTGGCGGAAGCCGTCGTTGTCGGTGCGTATGGCGCTATCGTCCGGCGAACTGGTGCCGGCGACCTCATTGTCAAAGACGACGGTCTGACTGTTGCCAAGCCGGATCTCGCGGCCGTCGCTCGCGGCCAGAACGATATCGGCGTTGGCGCCGGTGACGACTGTTTCGCCGGGGAGAAGCCTGTCACCGGCCTTGAGTTGCCGGCTGGATCCATTTTTCGTGATGGCAAATGCGCTGCCGTTCAGCGAGACCACCTGGGCGATAGGGTTGGTTTGTGACATGACTTGATTCCTCGCACCGAATTTGATGTGCCCTGGATGGGCAGGGGGGGGCTTACGCAAGCTGTTGTATCAAATTATACGATAAAATCAAATTAACCAAGCATTTTCATTTCGTGTTTTGCGTTGTTGTTGTATTCATGGCGGCTCGTTCTACCGCTGCGCTCGATCGCTTTGTCAGCAAAATATCGGGTCGTTATTTATTTAAGTTATTGTAAAAACGATTTATTTTTCTATTTGGTGGTTTGTTTGCGTGGCGGTCGAGCGTTTGCATGTCTGGAATTTTGCGTATCACTATCGATGAATCGAGTTATCATATTTGAACGAATAGTTCGTTTTGAGGTGTGTCATGCGACTTGAGTCACATCTGCTGGATGAAGCGAAGGCGTCGATACTGGCGGTGGATGACACGCCGGCCATTCTTCAGTTGCTCGAACTGGCATTGGGGATCGATTACGAGATCGTTCCCGCGGAATCGGGGCAGGCGGCGCTTGATGCCTTTCGTCAGCGTCAGTTCGATCTCGTCATGCTTGATCTGATGATGCCGGACATGGATGGCTTTGAGACCTTGAAACGGCTCAAGGAACTGCCATCCTTCGAGGGGACGCCGGTCATCTTCCTGACTGCCATGGATGATCTGACCAACGAATGCAGTGCCCTGGAACTCGGGGCGGACGATTACATCACCAAGCCGTTCAAGCCGAATCTGGTTCGTCTCAGAATCGCCAACATCCTGCACCGGGTCCGTTTGCAGCGTTTGTTGTCGTTGGCCCTGGCCGGGGCCGACCAGGGGTTGTGGTCATGGAATCTGGATGGCGGGGTAAGAATTGCTTCTGCCTGGAGCCAGCCCTTGACTGTCGATGGTCAGGTCAAGGCGCTCGAGTTCAAGGATTGGCGGGAGGTTTGCCACCCCGATGATGTACCTGCCGTAAGCGAAGCCAGTCGCGACTATTTGTCCGGTCTCAAGCCGGCGTTCGAAATCGATGTTCGCCTGCGGCGCCTCGGCGGGACGTGGACCTGGTTCAATATCCACGGCAAGTTCAGCGGTGCCGAGATGATCATTGGCACCTATCGCAACGTCGAGGCGCGCAAGCAGGCTGAGTTGAAACTTCGCGAGAGCGAAGAGCGCTTGCGCCATGTCATGGATGCGACCGGCGAAGGTATCTGGGACTGGGCCGTCCAGGAACCGATCGTTCGGCATAACGCTGCCTGGTGTCGCTTGTTCGGTCTGGGCGAGGAAACGGCCAATCACCCGGTGGCCGACGTGCTGGCCATGATCAATCCAGATGACCGGCCCGAGGTTGAACGCCTGCTGCACGAATGCCTGGTCAACGATCAGCCGTTTTCTGCCGAGTACCGTGTACGTCACGTCGATGGATGGGATGTCTGGGTACAGGCACGCGGCAAAGTCGTCGAGCGTGCCGCTGACGGTTCCCCCTTGCGCATGGTCGGGGCGTTGCAGGATATCTCGGAGAAAAAGCGGATCGAGGAAGAGTATCGCCGTCTGGCCCTGTTCGATACCTTGACCGGCCTCCCCAATCGCCGCTTGCTGATTGATCGCCTGACCCAGGCCATCGAGCAGAATCGCCGCAATGCGACGCTGGGGGCGCTGATGTTTATCGATATGGATCGTTTCAAGACGCTCAACGACACCTTGGGCCATGATTACGGCGACATGCTGCTGATCGAGGTGGCTCGCCGCTTGTCGGGCGCTGTCCGGAAAATGGACACGGCGGCCCGTCTCGGCGGTGACGAATTCGTCATCATGCTGCCGCAGTTGTCGGCGGATGCCGTCATTGCCATGAAAGACGCCATGACCGTGGCCAACAAGGTACTGCGCAATCTGGGGGTGCGCTATCAACTGGGCAGTCATGGGCACGACAGCACGCCGAGTATTGGCCTGACCTTATTCTCAGGGGCCCATGGCGAGACTGTTGATGGCATTCTCCGGCGCGCCGATGCAGCGATGTACGAGGCCAAGCGGACCGGCCGGAATCGTATCTGCGTCGATCAGGCATTCGCCCCGGCAAACGCTTAGCGTATCGCCCACATGCCGAGTTTGCCGGTACTTGCCGCCAGTTGCAGGCGGGCGCTGAGCCAGCCGGAAAGCGCCTCGATGCGGCGCTGCTCGGCATTGGCCACGGCACTCTGGGCGCTCAGCAGTTCGAGGATGTTGCCGACGCCGGCGCGAAATCGTCCTTCGGCGACTTCATAGGAACGACGCGCGCTGTCGAGCAGGGTCTGGGCGGCTTCGATATGGGCCTTCCGGGTATTGAGTGCCTGGTAGCTTTTCCAGACGTCGAGCATGACCTGTTGCTCCGTCTTTTCCAGCTCGGCCTGCAGTTGTTCAACCTGACTGTTGGCGGCACGAACCTTGTAGCCGCGCCCAAAGCCCTCGAACAGCGGAATGCTCAACTGCATGCCGACGATGTTGTCGCGAAAGACTGCACCGGTGGCTGGATAGCCGGAAATGGGAATGTGCTTGTCCTGCCGGCGTTCGCTGGCTTCTGCAGAAAACCCGAGCACCGGCCTGCCTTCGGCGCGAACGGCCCGAACCCGGGCCCGGGCGGCGTTTAGTTCGGCGCGGGCGGCTTGCAGCGCAGGGTGATGGCTGCCGGCTTCCTCGAACAGGTCGTCGATACTGACGCCGATGCCGGTTTCGGGCAGTTTTTGGGTCCTCTCTGGCAGGAACAGGCGGGTCTTCGGGGACAGACCGATGGCCGTGGCCAGGCTGCCGGTGGCATTCTCCAGTTCGCCCTGGGCGCTGACCCGTTTGAGCCGGGCATCCGACAGGGCGACGGCAGCTTGCAGTTTGTCGGTCAGCGCGCCGGCACCGGCGGCATGTTTGGCAGTCGTTGCCTCCAGATTTTTCCGGGCGGAGTTTTCGGCTTCTTCGCTGGCGCGGAGTACGGCCTGTGCGGTCTGTACATCGAAATAACGCTGTGCCGTTTCCAGCAAGGTGCGCTGAATTGTCTGATCGTGGCTGGCGTTGGCCGCATCCAGCAAGGCCGCTGCCTGCTCCACATTCGCCCGGCGCAAGCCGGTGTCGGCAATGGTCCAGCTGAGTTTGAGACTGGCGGTGCGGGTGCGTGGCTGGGTTTTGGCGTCCAGCACATCGTAGGGTTTTTCGTAGGTATTGCTGGTCGTCTGGCCTAGATAGCCGAGATTGGCGCTCAGGTTCGGCAGATAGGCGGATCTGGCAACCCCGAGCTGAGCCGCCTGGATTTTCGCCTGTGCCCAGGCAGCCCGGCTCTGCGGACTCTGGCACAGGGCGCGTTCGATGGCCTCGTGCAGTTGCAGGCTGCCCTTGGGTTCGTCGAATGCGCAGATGATGGGCGTTTCATCATCAAGCAGAGGCAGTGCGGAGGGGGGCAGGCGGCTTTCGGTCAGGAGCAGGTCGGGGGGATTGGCGTGGGCAACCCCGGAGCACGCAAGCAGCAGGCAGCCAAACAGGCAGCCGATCCGCAATGCAGTTTTTCCTACCATTGCCCACCTCGGGCGATACGCTCGAGATCGAGCTCTCTGGCCGGGATGTCGCGGATGATCCGCCCCTGGTCGAGAATGACCACCCGGTCTGCGCTGGCAATGGTTTCCGGACGATGGGCGACGATGATGCGGGTGATGTTCAGTCCCTTGATTGCGGTGTTGACCCGCTTTTCGCAGGAAATATCGAGGTGGCTGGTCGCCTCGTCGAGGAACAGGATGCTTGGCCGTTTGTACATGGCCCGCGCCAGCAGGACGCGCTGCTTCTGACCACCGGAAAGCGCGGTGCCCATGTCGCCGATCAGGGTGTTGTAACCCATCGGCATTTCCATGATCTCGTCGTGGATGGCGGCAAGCTTTGCGCATTCCTCGATGCGGGCGGGCTCGGGATGATGGTCGAAGAAGCTGATGTTGTCGGCGATCGACCCGGCAAACAGGACGTCGTCCTGAAGAACGGTACCGACCATCTCGCGCAGGGCGCCGATACCGACCTGATTGACGCTGGTGCCACCGATCAGGACATCGCCCTCGGTCGGAGTCCGGATGCCGAGCATGGTGCTGATCAGGGTGGATTTGCCACAGCCCGAGGGGCCGATGATGGCGATCGATTCGCCCGGATGTACGGTCAGGTCGATGCCATCGAGTACCCACGGTTCGCCATCGGCGTAGCGGTAGCGAAGCGCCTTCAGTTCGATGGAGGCTTCCGGAGTGCCATGACTTCCGGGCGTTGAAATCGATTTTTCGGCATGGCTTTCCGGGGTCGCGAAGACGATATCGGCCAGACGTTCGCCCTGCAGTTGCAGCATCTTGATTTCGACCAGCTTGTCGATCAGGGCGCTGACGCGTGAGTCGAACTGATCCTTGTAGGCGCTGAACGCCATCAGCGCGCCGACGGTAAAGTGCCCGTCAAGAATGAGCTTGGCGCCGAGCCAGATGACAAGGATACGTTCCACACCGAACAGCAGGCCGTTGGCCAGGCGATAGAAAATCTGCAGTTTCTGGTTGCGCAGATCGGCATTGATCTGGTCGACGAGCAGGCTCAGCCAGGTCGAACGTCTTTCTTCCTGGCGCTGAAACAGCTTGATGCTGCGAACACCGCGTACGGTTTCGAGAAAATGGCTCTGTTGCTTGGCTGCATGGATGATCTGTTCTTCGGTGGCGTTGCGCAACGGCCGGTACCAGAGCCAGCGGACAACGCCGTAGAGCGCCATGGCGCCAACCGCGATCCACGCCAGCGGCGGGCTGTAGATGAACATCACGATCAAGGTCACGATGGTCATCGCACCATCGAGAATGCCTTCGACAAAAGCGGTGGTCAGCGTTTTCTGGATGACATCGATCGAACTGAAACGGGAGACGACATCGCCCAGGTGGCGTTTCTCGAAATACTCGACCGGCAGACGCAGCAAATGGGTGAACACATTCGCCCGCCACTGGATGTTCAGGGTCGTCGACATATGCATGATGACCCACGAACGCAGTGCCGAAATGCCCTGTTGCATCAGCATCAGCAAACCGAATCCGATGGCCAGCGTACTCAGGAGATCCCGGTCGCCGGAGACGATGACGTTATCGATGACCCACTGGAGGAAAAACGGGCTGACCAGGGCAAAGACTTCGAGCGATACGGCAAGCAACAGGATCTGGCCGAGCGAGCGGTAGAGGCCGGTGACGTGCCCCATCAACTGGCGCAGCCGGACTCGTTGCTTCAAGGTGACGGCCTTGAACTCGGTATTCGGCCACAACTCCAGCGCGACGCCGGTGAACTGACCGGAAACCTCGTCGAGCTTCAGCTTGCGCACGCCAAAGGCCGGGTCGTGAATGGTCACCGTGTTGCGGTCGACCTCCTTGAGTACGACAAAGTGATTGAAGTTCCAGTGCAGGATGCAGGGCAGGCGCAGTTGCGGCAGATCTTCAAGGTCGAGCTTGATCGGGCGGGTGGCGAGGTTCAGCGACTGCGCCATCTGCATCAGGTGTCCCAGCGTGCTGCCCTTGATCGAGACCAGGAACAGGCGGCGGAGCGTGGCCAGGTCGGTGCGCAGGCCGTGATAGCCGGCAACCATGGCGATGCTGGCCAGGCCGCATTCGGTGGCCTCCGTTTGCAGGATTTGCGGCAGCTTGCGGCGCAGGCCGAAGGATAGGTTTTCTAGAAAGGACATTGCTGGCCTGGGGCTAATGGTCGTTGAATACCGGTCAGAGTTTTCCGGTCAGGCTGAACAGGGGTTCCAGCACCCATTCATAGAGGCGGCGCGTTTCCTGCAGCACGTCGGCTTCCAGCAGCATGCCGGCCTGTAGCGGGTGTTCTTCGCCGTAAGCCCGGATGGTTTGCGCGGTCAGGGCCACGGTAATCAGGTACAGGGGTTCGTGGGTCTGGTTTTCAACGCCGGCAGGGAGCAGGGCGGAAATTTCGCCAGCCGGTAGCGCTGTTCTCGCGACTGAAACGACCTTGCCCTCGGCGTGACCGAATTTCTGATACGGGTAGGCCTGGTAACGCAAACGCACTGCGGCACCCGGCTTGACGAAACCGACGGCCCGACTTGGCGCATAGAGCTGTGCTTCGAGGCGGCTGTCGGCTGGGACCACGCTCAACAGCGGGCGCCGGGCATCGGCCATCTGGCCCAGTTCGCCTACGACCGCAGTGGCTACACCGTCGACCGGGGCGGTAATGGCGATCATTCGGCGCCCCTCGTTCTCGCTCAATTCCTGGCTGGTGCTGGAGATGTAGCGTTCGATCTGGGCCAGCTGGTTCTGCTGCTTGAGGCGCAGTGCGCCGAGATTTTCCTGGCGCATGGCCAACTCACGACGCAGGGCAATCTGCTCGCGCTCGATGCTCTTCAGTCGTGCTTGCTGATCGAGCCATTCCTCGTGCTTTTGTTGCTGTTGCTCGCGCGAGATGTAATCCTGTTCGAGCAGGGACTGGTAACGGCGGCTGGTTTCGTCGGCTAGTCCGACACGCGACCGTTGGCCGTCGAGCAGGCTGTCGACTTTTTCAAGTTCCGCCTGGAGGGCATGGATCTGGCGCCGCAGCCCTTCCTGTTCTTCCTGTTGCAGGCGGCTCGTCCGCTCCAGTTCCCTTTCCAGGGATTCCTGGCGCGATCCCAGTTGCTCGCTGATGCTGGCCTGTACCGATTCCAGGTTACTGCTTTGCCGCTCGCTCGATAGCAGGAAAAGTATTTCGCCGGCACGGACGCGCTGTCCTTCGCTCACCCGCTTTTCCTGGATGATGCCGGCTTGTGGGGCATAAACGCGTAGCAGACCGCCGTTCGGTACCAGGTGTCCGGTTACGCTGCTGCGCTTGGTATAGCTGCCAAAAGTGAATAACAGCACAATCGACAGGGCGCAGATTGCAGCAACGATGCTCAGTATCCGGTAACTGAGAGGGCGGATCAGCAGGATGTCGCCGAAGGATTTCGGCTTCTGGGCCTCTAGGGCTGCTTGTCTGAATAGGGGCTGCGAGGCCATGCTGCAACTTCTGCTCTGAGGGAAAGACTACCCTGTTTGATGAGGGCCGGCCTGCGCGAGGGGCGCGTGGGTAAAACTGAACCCGGTTTTGATCAGCCTAGGTCTGGTTGGTCAGAAATGCGGGCTGACGGGGCGGGAGGAGGTCGTGTTCAGGGGCCCGCCCCGTTTTCCTGGCTTCTTAGCGGCAGGAATTACCCAGCAGACCGCCGAGTAGACCGCCCAGCAGGCCGGTCACGGTGCCAACCAGACCCTGAACCAGGCCGACAACCGGGGTCAGCAGGCCGCCAACGAGGCCGAGAACCGGGTTCAGAACGCCACCAAGCAGGCCACCCAGATCCAGGATGCCACCGGAAACTGCTTCGATTTCGGTCTTGCTAAGCTCTTGAATTGCCATGTTGCTACTCCTTTAACGATTGAAAATGCCAAGTTGATGGCGGGTATTGCCCCGGGATGGGGTAATTCTTGGCGCATTTCTGCAATCACTGCCGCTTTATTTAATAAAACGCGCAGAACGCGAACTGTTTGCCATGATAATCAAATAAAATGAAAAAGCAACACTCTTTTTGTTGTCTTTGCGCTTGGTGCTTGCGGGGAAAATGATGTCTCCGAGAAGGCTTGCTCATCCCCGGCGAATATCCGGGGCGGGCCCGACGAGCGCTGAAAATCCCTTGTCTGTATTCCATCGGCTTACTAAACTAGCTGCCTTTCCCATTGCACTGCCGCCGATGCCTGAATCTCCTGTCGCGTCTTACCGTTCTTCCGATTCCGTTCGCGATCAATGGGTTTTTTACGGGCTGCTTGGCCTGTTGTGCTGGATTCCCTTGCCGCTGGGCAGCAACCGGACGTTTGCTGCCGGCATCGTGATTGTCTGGGCGGTGTTGTTGCTGGGCGGTGCGCTGTTTGCCTGGCGCAATCACGCGGCGGCGATGGCCGAGCGTTTGCGACCCTTGCGCTGGCCGATCGTGCTGCTGGGCCTGTTCGTGCTGATTCCGTGGATACAGATTTTTCCGTGGCCGGCCGGGGTGATCGGTGCGCTGTCGCCGGAGGCGCTGGCGGTCTGGGATGGCGTCGGTACGCCGCGGTTCACGCTGGATCCGCACCAGACACAGTTCTTCGCGGCGCTGTCTTTTGCCTACTGGGCGGTTTTCGTGGTGGCGCTACTGACGGTACGCAGCCATCGTCGGCTCGACCTGCTGGCGCTGGTGCTGGTCGGCAGCGGGGTGTTCCAGGCGATCATCGGCGCGCTGCTGTTCTCGTTCGGCGCCAATTACACGCTGTTTTTCTCCGAGGTGGTCCACGACCGGGTTCGGGGAAGTTTCGTTTATCACAACCACATGGCGGGTTACATGGAGCTGTGCCTGTCGATGGGCATTGGTCTGATGCTGGCCCGCCTGGGCAACGACGGCGGCGGCAGCCGGCACTGGCGCAGCCGCATGCGCGGGGCCATCGATTTCATGCTCAGCCCGAAGATGCTGCTGCGCCTGATGCTGGTGATCATGGTCATTGCCCTGGTGCTGACGCGCTCGCGGATGGGTAACGGCGGTTTCTTTGCCGCGCTGATCGTGGTCGGTCTCGTGTATATCCTGTTGTCGCGCAAGACAGCGCCGAAGGCGGTGGCGCTGATTGCCAGCCTGATCATCATCGACGTGGTGGTGATCGGCACCTGGGTCGGCCTGGAGAAGGTGGTCAGCCGGGTCCAGGAAACCTCGATGACCATTGAGGGCGAGGGGCGCGAGGAGTCGGTCGAACTGCGCTTGAGCGCGGCCCGGCATGCGATGGACATGGTGCAGGATTTCCCGGTGCTGGGCACCGGGGCGGGGAGTTTCTACGGAACTTACCTGCGCTACCGGACGCCGCGCGAGGGGTATTTCGACCATGCGCACAACGATTACGTCGAGATTGCCGCCGATTTCGGTCTGCCGGGGCTGGGCCTGCTCGGGGCTTTCGTGGCGCTGACGCTGGCCGCTGGGGTGCGGGTGCTGGTCAAGCGCCGATCCAGTCTGCCGCGCGGCATCGCCTTCGGTTCCCTGATGGCGATGGTGGCACTGATCATTCATAGCTGGGTCGATTTCAACCTGCAGATTCCGGCGAATGCGCTGACCCTGGTGGTGATCATGGCCATGGCTTGGTGCGCCGGTGCGCTGCCGTCCGGCGGCGGGCAAGGGCGGCGACGCCCGAGCGAATGACGCCGGCGCAGGCTTTCGGTAAGCTGCCGCCTTTTCTGCCGGATAGACCATGACTGCCGATTTGATTGCCGGACTCGATCCCGCTGCCGTGTGGCGCCATTTCGCCTTGCTCTGCGCGACACCGCGCGCCTCGAAGCAGGAGGCGGCACTGCGCGACAAATTGCTAGCCTGGGCGCGGGCAAGGTCGCTGAATGCGCGGGTCGATGGCGCCGGCAACCTGATCCTGAAAAAGCCGGCGACGCCCGGGTGTGAAAATGCCCCGACCGTGGTCCTGCAGGCGCACCTGGACATGGTCTGCCAGAAGAATGCCGACAGCGATCACGATTTCTCCCGCGATGCGATCCAGCCGGTGCTGCGCGATGGCTGGCTGCTTGCGGAGAAGACGACACTGGGCGCCGACAACGGCATCGGCGTGGCGCTGATCCTGGCCGCGCTGGAAGACGAAACGCTGCGCCACGGGCCGCTGGAAGCCCTGCTGACCATCGACGAGGAAGCCGGCATGGGCGGTGCCCGCGGTCTCGAACCGGGCTTGCTCGATGCCTCGCTGATGCTCAACCTGGATACCGAGGCCTGGGGCGAGTTCTATCTTGGCTGTGCCGGCGGGCTCGATGTCGATGTGCGCCGCGACGGCGAGCCCGAACCGCTGCCGGCCGGCTGGACGGTCCGCCGGATCGCGCTGAATGGGCTGCGCGGCGGGCATTCCGGCGTCGATATCCACGAGGAACGCGGCAACGCGATCAAGCTGCTGGTCGGTGTGCTGCACGACCTGGCCGGCGTCATGCCTTACCGGCTGGTGTCGCTGCATGGTGGCTCGGCGCGCAACGCCCTGCCGCGCGAGGCCTTCGCCGTGCTGGCGCTGCTCGAAGCCGACGTCTCGCTGCCGGTGGTCCGCGGGTTCATCGCCAAGATCAAGCAGCGCGCCAAGGGCGCCGAGGTCTCGGCCGCGCTCAACCCGGCGCAGCAGGTCGTCAAGATCGTCAACGAGGAACTCATCGCGATCCTCGGCGGCGAGACGCGGCGCGTGCAGTTCGCCAAGAAGCCGCCGACCGTCATCATGCT
>DKNF01000035.1 GCA_002470165.1 Betaproteobacteria bacterium UBA7395
GGAGACCAGCGCCTCGCCGACGCCGAGTTCGGTGATGACTTCGGCGGCATTGAATTTCGGATTGGCGCGCATGGTCTGCGCGGCCGACTGCACCGCCTTCTGGTCGCGCGGCGTGAATGCGCGCAGCGCATGCTGGACGCGGTTGCCGAGCTGGCCGAGGATTTTTTCCGGGACGTCGAGCGGGTTCTGGGTCACGAAAAACACGCCGACGCCCTTCGAGCGGATCAGCCGCACCACCTGCTCGACCTTGTCCACCAGCGCCGCCGGCGCGCCGTCGAACAGCAGGTGCGCCTCGTCGAAGAAGAACACCAGCTTCGGTTTGTCGAGGTCGCCGGCTTCCGGCAACTGCTCGAACAGTTCGGCCAGCAGCCAGAGCAGGAAGGTCGAATACAGCGCCGGGGCGTGGATCAGCTTCTCGGCGGCGAGCACGTTGATGACGCCGCGGCCGTTGCTGTCGACCTGCATCAGGTCGTTGATGTCGAGCATCGGTTCGCCGAAGAAGACATCGCCGCCCTGCTCTTCCAGCGTCAGCAGGCCGCGCTGGATGGCGCCGATCGACGCCGTCGACACGTTGCCGTACTCGGTCTTGAACTGCGCCGCGTTATCGCCGACATGCTGAACCATCGCCCGCAGATCCTTGAGATCGAGCAGCAGCAGGCCCTGGTCGTCGGCGATCTTGAACACCATCTGCAGCACGCCGGCCTGGGTGTCGTTGAGGTTGAGCAGGCGCGCCAGCAGCAGCGGCCCCATGTCGGAAATGGTCGCCCGCACCGGAATGCCGTTCTCGCCGAAGACATCCCAGAACGCCACGGTGTTGGCGTAATTGGCATAGCCCGCCAGGCCCAGCTCGTCGATGCGTTTTTGCAGCTTCGGCGACACCGTACCGGCCGCGCCCATGCCCGACAGGTCGCCCTTCACGTCAGCCATGAACACCGGCACGCCGATGTACGACAGGCGCTCGGCCAGCGTCTGCAGCGTCACCGTCTTGCCGGTCCCGGTCGCCCCGGTGATCAGGCCGTGGCGATTGGTCATCTGCGGCAGCAGCGCGGGAAAATCATCGGCAGACTTGGCCAGGTAGAGCGGTTCGGACATAGTACGGTGACTCCGGAAAGGATCAGATGGCGGCATTCTAGCGCTGCGGCGGCGGGCTGGTGATGAAAGGGTGAAGTGGGTAGGAACCGAAAAATACCGGATTTCTCGAATGACAGATTGGGCCGCTACTCGACACGAGCGATGTGTTTTCTTGAAGATGTATCGCGTTCGAGCTTTCCGTCACGCATAAGCAATCCGATAACGCTGTAGGAAAGATAGTCTTTCGAACCCCCGCCGTAGTCGCTTCGCAATCCTAGGAGGCTAGCAGCATCGGAGTTTGATATGCCTTTCGGATTTGCTTTTGCGAGTTCAAGTACCGCTTCTTTGAGCAGGGCGAGTCCTAGCTGAGCTTTCTCCTTTGTGCCTGATGGCAACACGACTGCTGTTCTAGATTTTTTTCCAAGGCCAGACGGCAGAACAGAGTTTGTGAGCAGTCCGCCAGTGTCAATCGTGCCGAAAGAGGAAATTAGTTCCGCCTCAAGCCGCATAGCCTGATTTTCGGTTAATGAGTCAATCAGGCGAGAAACCAGAACCCTGGAACCGGAGGCTTCGATTTCTTTTATGCGAAGTCCTTTACGGGTGTTATCGGGTTTGACCAAGTGATCGAAGGAGCGAGTACCCGTTCCTTTGCCAATGTAGAACGGCAATGCGGGGGAACTACGCGGGTCTTTTAGGGCATAGACGTAGTAGGAAGAATCAACTGACATTGGTCAATCCCAAGCGGTTGTTGTAGTGGCCAAACGATAATTGGATGGCGTATGTCGCAAGTTTCAGCATAAGGGCAGCGGTATGTCATGTCGAGCGAGGCGAGGATGTTTCACTGTTCAACCCCACCCCGACGGCAGCGCCGGCGGCATCAGCCGTTGGGCGCAGCCATCGCCGACTGGCCCGAAGCGCGGATCGCCGTTTTCCCACTGCCGTTGTGCTTCGGCGATGCTGGCGCGGTCGCCGGCGACGAAGTTCCACCACATCTGGAGCGGTGCTGTGAACGGTTCGCCGCCGAGCAGCAGGACTTTGCTGCCGGCGGGCAGCTTGAGTTGCAGGCGGTCGCGGCCGGGTTCGAGGTAGAGGAATTCGTCGCTGCCCAGGGTTTCGCCGGCGGCGGTGATTTGGCCGAGCAGGGGGAGCAGGCCGTATTCGAATTCGGTTTGCAGCGGCAGGTCGAGTGTCGCGTCGGCGGTGGCGGCGATGTCCAGGCCGAGCAGCGGGGTGTGGATGCGGGTGGGCGCGCGCTTGTTCTGGTAATCGCCGGCGAGCAGCGTGAACTGGGCGCCGTCGGCGGTCCAGGTTGGCAGGTCGGGGTAGTGGGCGAAGTCGGGCGGGCAGTCGCGTTGTTCGGGCGGCAGGGCGATCCACAGTTGGGCAGCGTGCAGGTGCTGGCCGGGTTGCGGGGAGTCTTCGGTGTGGGCGATGCCGTGGCCGGCGGTCATCAGGTTGACCTGGCCGGGGCGGATCAGTTGTTCGTTGCCCAGGCTGTCGCGGTGC
>DKNF01000036.1 GCA_002470165.1 Betaproteobacteria bacterium UBA7395
CAATGCCTTTGCCGAAGATCGTCAGCGCTGCCTCGATGCCGGCATGGACGACTTCATCGCCAAGCCGGTCGATCCCGAGATCCTGTTCGGCACGGTGCTCAAGTGGCTGCGCAAGCGCGCCGCCTCACAAACCAATCGGGTTTGAACTGCCGAGTGCCAGCCAGCCGCGGACGACGCGGTAGGCAACCCAGAAACCGAGCACCAGGATGACGCCGATGGCGATCGGGATACCGATGATGGTGATCAGGAACAGGCCATAGACACCGAGCCACAGCACGGTGAACCAGAAGGTCCGGATCTGCCAGCGGAAATGACTTTCCAGCCAGGTGCCGCGAACTTCGCTGCGCATCCAGTAGTTGAGGAAGACGGCCAGCAGCGACGGCAGCCCGAAGACGAAACCGCCGGCGATGGTTGCCGACGAGGTGACGCCGACGACGACGGCAATCGCGTGCAGGCCGTAAATCAGGTGGGTGACATTGACCAGTGACGGACGCACGCCGCCGGGGGCGCTAGGGACAGGCTCGTTCATGATTTCTCCTCGGCCAGCAGTTTCTGCAGGAACAGCGCCTGGCCAGCCGCCGGGTCGAGCACATAGGGCGCGAAACCGGCAAGTTGGTACGAGGCCATCGCCTGGTGGTTGTTCGACAGCACTTCCAGGGTCAGCTTGCAGCAGCCGAGCGCCCTCGCCTTGGCCTCGGCCCAGGCCAGCAGCGCCTGGCCGATGCCCTGACGGCGGCGGTCGCCACGCACCACGATATCGTGGATGTTGAGCAGCGGCCGGGCGGCGAAGGTCGAGAAGCCGGCGAAGCAGTTGATCAGGCCGACCGGCTCGTCGCCAGCCAGCGCCAGTCCGCCGTGATAGACCGGCACGCCCTTCAAGCCTGCGACCAGCCTCGCCTTGACCTCGGGCTTGAGGCCCTGACCGCCACCCATCGGGTCCTGCGCGTAGTGGTCGAGCAGGTCGAGCAAGGCCACCGCATGGGCGGTGTGGTTCAGGTCGAGATCGATGACGGTCAGGCTCATAAGCCCAGTTTCCCCCAGATAGCGTCCACGCGCTGTTTCACCTCGGCGTCCATGACGATGGGCCGCCCCCATTCACGATTGGTTTCGCCCGGCCACTTGTTGGTCGCGTCGATCCCCATTTTCGAGCCGAGGCCGGCCACCGGGCTGGCGAAATCGAGGTAGTCGATCGGGGTGTTATCGACCAGGGTTGTATCGCGCACCGCGTCGAAACGCGTGGTCATCGCCCAGATCACTTCCTTCCAGTCGCGGATGTCGATATCGTCGTCCACGACGACGATGGTCTTGGTGTACATGAACTGGCGCAGGAAAGACCAGATGCCGAACATCACCCGCTTGGCGTGACCGGGATAGGCCTTCTTGATGCTGACGATGGCCATGCGGTACGAGCAGCCTTCGGGCGGCAGGTAGAAATCGACGATTTCGGTGAACTGCTTCTGCAACAGCGGCACGAACACTTCGTTGAGCGCCACGCCCAACACCGCCGGCTCGTCGGGCGGCTTGCCGGTGTAGGTGCTGTGGTAGATCGGGTTCTTGCGCATGGTGATGCGGTCGACCGTGAACACCGGGAATTCGGCCTGCTCGTTGTAGTAGCCGGTGTGATCGCCGTAGGGACCTTCGAGCGCCATCTCGCCGGGATGGATATGGCCTTCCAGAACGATCTCGGCGGAAGCGGGCACTTGCAAACTTGAGCCGAGGCATTGCGTCAGCTCGGTCTTGCCGCCGCGCAGCAGGCCGGCGAACTGGTATTCGGAAAGGCTGTCCGGCACCGGCGTCACCGCGCCGAGTATGGTCGCCGGATCGCAGCCGAGGACCACGGCAATCGGGAAAGGCTGGCCGGGATTGGCCATCTTGAAATCGCGGAAATCGAGCGCCCCGCCGCGATGCGCCAGCCAGCGCATGATCAGCTTGTTCGGCCCGAGCACCTGCTGGCGGTAGATGCCGAGGTTCTGGCGGCTCTTGTGCGGGCCTTTGGTGACGACCAGGCCCCAGGTGATCAGCGGCGCGACGTCGCCCGGCCAGCAATGCTGGATCGGCAATCGCGAGAGGTCGACATCCTTGCCTTCCCAGACGATCTCCTGGCAGGGCGCGTTCGACACCTTCTTCGGCGCCATGTTGAGCACCTGTTTCAACACCGGCAGCTTGTCCCAGGCATCCTTCAGGCCCTTGGGCGGTTCCGGTTCCTTGAGGTAGGCAAGCAACTTGCCGACTTCGCGCAGCGCCTGTACCGAATCCTCGCCCATGCCCAGGGCGACGCGCTTGGGCGTGCCGAACAGGTTGGTGAGTACTGGCATCTCGTGACGCCGACCCTGCGTATGAGCCTTTTCGAAGAGCAGCGCCGGGCCGCCGGCGCGCAGCACGCGGTCGCCGATCTCGGTCATTTCCAGATGGGTATCGACGTCCACCGCGATGCGCTTGAGTTCGCCGGTCTTTTCCAGTTGCGACAGGAAGTCGCGCAGGTCGTGGTATTTCATCGGAGCAGGAAGTCCAGGGCAATGCCGGCGAAGATGATGCCGCCGACCCAGTTGTTGTGCAGGAAAGCCTTGAAGCAGGCCATGCGTTCGCGGCCGCGAATCCAGGTGTAATGGACGCCCATGATGCCGGCGGCGATGGCCAGCGCGCTGTAGAACGGCCAGCCCAGCGCGTAGGTGCTGCCGACCCAGGCGATCAGCGCCAGCGTCACGGCGTAGCAGAGCATGACGGCGGCGACGTCGAAACGACCGAAGGTGATCGCCGAGGTCTTGATGCCGATCTTGAGGTCGTCGTTGCGGTCGACCATGGCGTATTCAGTATCGTAGGCAACCGCCCAGAAGATGTTGGCCACCAGCAGCCACCAGGCTTCGGCCGGCACGCTGCCCTGGTGCGCGGCGTAGGCCATCGGGATGCCGAAGCCGAAGGCGATGCCCAGGTAGGCCTGCGGAATGGCAAGAAAGCGCTTCGTGAAGGGATAGCTGGCGGCGA
>DKNF01000152.1:0-3166 GCA_002470165.1 Betaproteobacteria bacterium UBA7395
CCGCTGCTGGGCGCGGGCGAGCGAGGCGAGCAGCGACTCGCCGGCCAGCGCCTGGTCGCCTTCGGGCCATGGGCTCAGTTCGCAATCGGTCAGGGCGCTGGCCGAGAAGGTATACACCCCGAACAACAGCGTTTCGCAGCCGACGATGTCGCCGCCAATCGCCAGGCTGGCAAAGCGTTCGCCGCCGGGCTGCTGGCTGTCCAGGCGCAGCACGCCGCGTTGCAGTCGCCAGGCCAGGCCTTCCTCGCCGGCCTGATGCAGGCGTTCGCCGCAGGCCAGTCGGCGCCGCCGGACGGACTGCTCTGCCGCTTTGCGATCGATCGTGAAAAAAGCCATTTTTCCCTCCTCTGCAAACGCAAAAAGCCCCGGTCGCCGACGACCGGGGCTGCCTTCAGGCGGCCGGATCAGAACTTGACGTTGATGCCGGCATACAGCGAACGGCCCATGCCCGGAACCGGGGTGCCCCACAGCGGGACGACGCCGTTCGGTACATTGTTGGCAGAGGCCGACATCGTCGTTCCTTGACCCAGGTAGGCCCCGCCCAGCGGCATTTCGTAATAGCGGTCGAACAGGTTCTCGACGCCAAAATCGAAGCGGACCTGCTTCCAGGCATGGCTGAAGCGCAGGTTGACCAGGCTGTAGCCCGACGTCTTCATTTCGTTGCGGGCATCCGAGACCTTGTTCTTGCTCGCCACACCGATGACTTCCAGGGCGTTGTCCCAGGCGCCGGTCTTCTGCGTCAGCGTCAGTTTGGCGTTGAGCGGCATGATGTTGTACAGGTCGTCGCCGGTCTTGCGGTTCTTGCCGCGGGTGTAGCTGAGCATCCCGTTCAGGCCGAGTGCGCCGATGCTGGATTGGGCCAGCGGCATCTTGCCGGAAAGATCGAAGCCATACAGGCGGGCCGAGTGGTTGGCGTAGCGCAGCACCGTGAATTGATCGCGCAATGGGACCGCCCGGGGGGCATTGGCAGTGGCATCCCATTGCACGGCGTCGATGTAGTCGGTGACATGGGTGTAGTAAGGCGTCAGCTTGAGTTCGTGATTGCGTTCGACGTCGTGCCAGTCGAAGGTGGCCGAGAGTTTGTGCGCTTTCTCGGGCTTCAGGTCGGGGTTGCCGACGTAGCCATTGCCGTCGCCGACGAAATTGTTCATCAGTGCAGCCATCTGCCAGGTCGACCAGGGGTAGGCTTCGTACAGGCTGGGCGAACGGGTTTTGCGGGCAAAGCCGAATTCGATGTCCAGACCGGCGTGCGCGGTGTAGCGGGCGAGTGCGGTCAGGTCCCAGTTGTTGTCGCTGCGCGAGCGGTCGCGGGCGTTGAACAGGTTGGCATCGCGGCCCTGGTTGCCGCCGCCGGCCGGGTTGTAGCCGGCGACATCGCCAGCGTCCATGGTCACGCGTTCATAGCGCAGGCCGAGCAGTGTCATCCAGCTGGCGCTGGCCCGGCTTTCCCATTCGCCGAACAGGGCCTGGCGGTCGCGCTCGCCGTCGTTGATGTTCACGAAGGTGCCCGGCCACATGCCGCTGCCGGAGGCCGGCCACCAGTCGTCGAGGCGATAGCGCTGGAATTCGGTCCCGACCCGCAGCAGATCCTGGTCGCTCAGTTTGACATCGGCTTTCAGACTTGCGCCGGTGGTCCGGCTTTCGGTGTACATCGGCATGCCCTGGGCGCAGGTGGCGCTCATTGCCCCGCAGGTCACCGGGTCGATTGCCGCGGCGCCGCCAGATGCTGCGCCGTACCAGTAACGCTTGTCCCGGCCGAAATCCATGAAATGGTCGACGGTCTCGTGATAGGCCCGGGCTTCCAGCTTGCCCCAGTCGTATTCACCCAGCCAGCGCAGGTTGATGCGCTTCTGTTCGTTGTCGAGCAGGTCCATGCGCTGGTTCGGGTAAAGCTGTTCCGGCATGTCCTGATAGCCGAGTTTCACCTCGAACAGGTGATTGGCGTTCTTCACCGCCAGGCCGAGGGTGTGGTTGCCGGTCTGGTAAGCGGTCGAGCCGACTTCGTCGCGCGGCATCCGCTCGCCGGCGCGGCCGGTGGCGGTGTAATTCTTGAAGTTGCGGCCGGCGCTGTAGTTGCTGGCTTCGCTGTAGGCGCCGGTATAGCTCAGGCTGATGTTTTCGGTGGCAGCGGTGGCGCTGGCGTTGGCGCCGCGCGCATCGTTATTGCTGCGGTAAAAAGCGCCAACTTCGCCCTTGAACAGGTGTTCGCCGGGGGCGGCGAATTCCGGCGCGCGGGTTTCGGCGACGATGCTGCCACCGATGCTGTCGCCCCCCTGGCTGACCGGGCTGATCCCGGTATAGACGGTGAGCGTGCCGACCTGGCTGGGATCGAGGTAGGACAGTGCCGGGTTCATGTGGTTGGGGCAGCTGGCGATCAGGTCCATGCCGTCGATCTTGATCCGCAGCCGGTCGTCGGCCAGGCCGTGGATGGCCGGCAGGCTGGAGACGGCGCCGGCGCCGTAGAAACTGACCCCGGGGACATCCTGCAGCAGGCCGGCAACGTCGCTGCTGCGCGCACCCTGGCGGCGCAGGGCTTCGCCTTCAAGCTGGGTGGTGCTGCCGGCGGTCCGGTCGCGCTCGGCGCTGACGACGATTTCCGCCATGGCTGCACTATCCTGGGCCTGGGCGGGAATGGCAAAGGCGAACGCCATGGCGAGCGCCAGCGGCCGGATGCGGTGATCCATGAATACCCCTTCGTTTTTTATTGATTACGAAAGGGCGGATTGTCGGCAATGGTGCCTGTTCCGGGAATGTGACAAATCGTCGCACCCCGGTGCCGGCGGGGTCAGGAAGCGTTGAGCTTTTCCAGCGCTTCGCGCAGCTTGGCCGGTTCGTCCAGGCGCAGCATCTTGCGCACGTTGGGGGCAATTTCCGAAACGTCGCTCTTGAGGATGCGGTTCTTGACCTTGAGGATCTGCGACGGATGCATCGAGAAGATGCGCAGTCCCATGCCGAGCAGCAGGCGGGTCAGCTTCGGGTCGCCGGCGGTTTCGCCGCAAACCGAGACCGGGATGCCGGCCTTTTCGGCATTCGAGATGGTGTGCGCGAGCAGCATCAGCACCGCCGGATGCAGCGGGTCGTAGAGGCTGGCGACCTGCTCGTCGGCGCGGTCGATGGCCAGCGTGTACTGGATCAGGTCGTTGGTGCCGATCGACAGGAAGTCGAG
>DKNF01000152.1:3262-6318 GCA_002470165.1 Betaproteobacteria bacterium UBA7395
AGGTCGTTGGTGCCGATCGACAGGAAGTCGAGCCGGCGCAGGAAGATGCCGACTGCCAGCGCCGCCGCCGGAATCTCGATCATGCCACCGACCTGGGTGTTCTCGTCGAAGGGAATCTTCTCGCCGCGCAGGCTGGACTTGGCCTGTTCGATGGCGGCCAGGGTCTGGTCGATCTCGTGCGCGTGGGCGAGCATCGGGATCAGCAGCTTGATCGGCCCGTAGCGCGAGGCGCGCAGGATGGCGCGCAACTGCGTCTGGAACATCTTCGGCTCGGACAAGGACAGGCGGATCGCCCGGCGGCCGAGCGCCGGATTGGTCTTGACCCGGTCGCCAGCCGTGCCTTCCGGATGCAGGTCCTTGTCGGCGCCGAGGTCGAAGGTGCGGATGGTCACCGGTCGCCCGGCCATGCCCTTGACCACCTTCTTGTAGGCCTCGAACTGTTCCTGCTCGTCGGGCATGTCGCCGCGGTTGAGGAAGAGGAATTCGGTGCGGAACAGGCCGATGCCTTCGGCGCCGCCTTCGAGCGCGTCGGGAACGTCGCCCGGCAGTTCGATGTTGGCGTGGAGGGCGATGTCGATGCCGTCGAGCGAGACCGTGCGCGAGGTCTTCAGGCGCTTGAGCTGGTTCTTCTCCAGCTCGATCTGCTCCATGCGTAGCCGGTATTCCTCGAGCACGCGCGGGTCGGGATTGACGATGACGACGCCGCGCATGCCGTCGACGATCAACTGTTCGCCGTCGCGGATCAGCGCGCGCCCGTTCTCCAGGCCGAGCACGGCTGGAATCGCCATGCTGCGGGCAAGGATCGCCGTGTGCGAGGTGGCGCCGCCGACATCGGTGATGAAGGACGCGAAGCGGTGATCCTTGAAGGCGATGGTGTCGGCCGGCGAGAGGTCGTGGGCGACGACGATCAGCGATTCTTCCTTGGTGTGCTTGGCCGCCTTCAGCGAAGCCTTGCCCGGATGGCCGAGCAATTCCTTGATCACCCGCTCGACGACCTGAATCACGTCGTACTTGCGTTCGCGCAGGTAGGGATCGTCGAACTGCTCGAACTGCCCGACCAGATGCTCCATCTGCTGGACCAGCGCCCATTCGGCGTTGCAGCGGCGTTCGCGGATGATCTCGCGCGGTTTTTCGACCAGTTCGGTGTCTTCGAGGAACATCGTGTGGATGTCGATGAAGGCCGAGAGCTCCGCCGGGGCGTGCTCGGTATTTTCCTTCATCGTCAGCAGTTCGCTCTTGACTGCGGCGATGGCTGCATCGAAACGGGCGATTTCCTTCTCCACCAGCCGCGGAGCCAGCGTCAGGTGCGACACTTCCAGCGTCGCGTGCGACATCAGCATTGCCCTGCCGATGGCGATGCCGGCGGAAACGCCCAGTCCGTGCAGGGTAAAGCTCATGGGCCTTATTCTCCTTCGCCGAAATAGTCGGCAATCAATGCCAGCAGGGCGTCCATGGCTTCGTTTTCGTCCTTGCCGTCGGTCTCGATGGTCACCGTCGAACCCTTGCCCGCCGCCAGCATCATCACGCCCATGATGCTCTTGGCGTTGATCCGCCGGCTGCCCTTGCTCATCCACACCTCGCACGCGAACTTGCCGGCGAGCTGGGTGAGTTTGGCGGAGGCGCGGGCGTGGAGGCCGAGCTTGTTGATGATCTGGGTTTCCCGGGTGAGCATGGGTCAGTGGTCCTGCAGGTTGAGAATGCCGCTCCGGCCGGCATCGCGGGCATGGGTCAGCACGGTTTTGAGGTCCTTGTCACGGTGCGTCAGCGCCGACAGCAGCATCGGCAGATTGACCCCGGTCAGCCCGGCAATACGGCCGCGCTCGCGCAGTTTCATCGCCAGATTGGCCGGCGTCGCCCCGTACAGGTCGGTCAGCAACAGCACCCCGTTACCGTTGTCCACCGAGGCGCACAGCGCCCGGGCCACCGGCAACAGGTCGAGCGGATCGTCCTGCGGCGCAACGCCAAGCTGCACCAAGCCGGCCGGACGCCGGTTGAGTACGTGGCAGGCATTCTGGACGAGGGTCTCGCCATAGCAGCCGTGGGTAATCAGGAAGATGCCGATCATGCGCAGGATTCTAACCTGCGGGCGCTACTTTCGGCTGACCACGAGAATGCCGGCGACGACCAGCACGGCGCCGCCCAGTTGCGCCAGCGACACCGGTTCGTCGAGCAGCCACCAGCCGAAACCGATGGTCAGCATCGGCCCGACCATGCCGTACAGCGACGTCCGTTCCGGCCCCAGGCGGCGGATCGCCGCACCGAGCGCGAACACCGGGATGACCGTCGAAAACACTGCCATCGCCAGGCTCCAGCCATAGACCGGCAGCGGCTGGACGATGGCGGCGAGCGGTTCGCTCAGGCCGAAATGCAGCAAGGTGACGGCCGTCGACACCAGCATCGCCAGCGCCGAAAAACGCATCGCGCCGAGCCGGGCGATCATCGGTCCGCTGCCCGACAGGTAGATCGCATAAGCGACGCTGGAAGCGAACACCAGCGCGCCGCCGACCAGCACGTCGCGCGCATCGCCCAGGCCCAGGTCGTGGATGAAGGCGGCGCCGATGCCGGTGTAGCACAGCACCAGCGCCAGCGACTCGCGGCGGGTGAAGGCCTTGCCCTGGAACAGCACGCCGATGAGCAGGGTCAGCGTCGGGTAGGTGAACAGGATCAGCCGTTCCAGACCGGCCGAAATGTACTGCAAACCCCAGAAATCGAGGATGCTGGCACCGTAATAGCCGAGGCAGCCGAGGGCGATCACGCGCAGCCAGTCGCCGCCGCTCAGCGCCGCGCCGTCCTGCTGGCGGCGCAGACCGACCCACAGGAAGACCGGCAGCGCGAAAGCCATGCGCAACATCAGCAGGGTGATCGCATCGACGCCGTAGGGATAGGCGAGCTTGATGAAAATCGCCTTCAGCGAGAAGCCGAGCGCCGCGATCAGGGCGAGGCCGAGCCCGCTGGAAAGGGTATTCATGTTGCCGCCTTCAGTCGGCCGGCAGGCGCCGCAGGATCAGCGCGAGGCCGCAGACGGCCAGCGCGCAGCCGAGCATGGCGGCGATCAC
>DKNF01000078.1:0-122 GCA_002470165.1 Betaproteobacteria bacterium UBA7395
CGTGCTGCAGATCGCCGGCATCCTGCTGCCGCTGGCCGGCGGTCTGCCGGCGGCGCTGGCCGGAGCGATGCTGTTCGGCGGCACCTTCATCGGCATGGTCAGCCTGGTGCTGACCATGGCCG
>DKNF01000078.1:225-9681 GCA_002470165.1 Betaproteobacteria bacterium UBA7395
GCCTGGTGCTGACCATGGCCGGCCGCTACTACCCGACCCGCCCGGCCAAGATGATGGGCAAGATGACCGTTTCCTACGGCGTCGCCCAGATCCTGGCGCCGGCCATCACCGGCTGGCTGGCCGCCAGCCGTGCCGGCGACTACGCGGTCGGCCTCTACCTGGCGGCCGGGGTGATGCTGGTCGGCAGCGTATTGTTGCTGGTGCTGAAGGTGGTGCAACGGCGGGAAGCGAATGCGCAGGCAACACTCTGCCCGCAGAACTGAGTTTCAGGCCGTACCCGACGCTTTCAAGCGCGCCGCCAGCGCGGCATCCATGGTTGCCAGATGGGTGGCGAACCAGGCGGGCAGGCCGCGCGCGTAATCGCGGGCCGATTTCAGACGGCCGGCGGCAACGCTGCGGCCGAAATGCGCCAGTTCGCCAAGCACGCGCAAATGCTCGCTGTTGTGCTCGCCGATGGCGGGAAAACGGCAGGCTTTCATCAGCCTGCCTTCGTGCTCGAAATGCGCGCGGGTGTGTTCGACCAGTTGCAAAAACACGGCCGGGAATTCGTCATCCGAGGCTAGCTGCAAGGCTTCGACCAGGGTGATGAATTCCCGGTGGGTGGTGTCCATATCCGCCACCCCGAGCGCCAGACGCTCATCCCAGGGCATCAGACAGCGCCGTGGTTTTCGCGCTTGTTGGCATTGGTCTTGCCCATCGCTTCCTCGATCGTCGCGGCCGGGTACTTGAAGACGTGGCTCTTGAGTTCCTCGTACACCTTCACCACCTTGTCGGCAGCACTCATGCCCTTGAAATCGCCCTTTTCCAGGCCGAGGACTTCGCACATCTCGTTCCACACCATGCCCTGGACCATGGGAATGCAGACGACCGAAGCGCCGTTGACGTTGGCGATGAAGGGATTGTCGATGTTAACGGTGTACAGCACGACCAGACTGCCCGGCTTGATGTCGGCACCGTACTTGTCCAGCAGCGCCGGGAAGAACTGCAGTTCATCGATGGAACCGGCCAGCAGCTTGAGTTCGTCGCCGGCCGTGAGGACGATGGCCTGCTTCATGACTTCGACCGGCGGCTTGCGGCGGCCCTGGGCGTCGGCAATTTCGCCTTCCTTCAAGACCAGTTCGCCGCGGTAGGCGACCCAGCCGGCTTCGCTGGCGGCTTCCTTGAAATTGGCGTTGAAGAACAGCGATTCGTAGCGATCCATCAGCATTTTGCTTTTTCCTTCCCTGAGTTGAAATATTGTTGGCAGCAGGTAGTTAGCAATTTCCTTGCCTTCGCCGGAATCCAGCAACCACGCGGAATCGGCACGATGCGCGACGGCGAATGTCGGATTCCGGACAAAGCCGATGTCGGCATTCGCGGAAGTTCCTGGCGACAAATCCGCAAGACAAAGTGCATAATCGCCTTCAATACACATCGGACAGCAAACCGGCCTTTCATGAAACGCTGCGCCTTGCTCCTTCTACTGGTGACCGGACTGCCTGCCAGCCGGGTAACGTCGCCACGCCGATGAAAACCGTCTTCTTCCGCGACGGCATCCTGCTCCGCTCCATCCTCGTGACCATCCTGGCCTTCTGCCTGGTCGGGGTGTTGACCGTGGCCTACACCATGCAGTCGGCACGCGCCCAGGCCGAAGCGGCGTCCCGGGAACGCGTCGAGCAGTTGCTCGATACGGTGCAACGCACGCTGCAGGTTGCCGGCTTCGTCAAGGACCGGGAGCTGGCCCGCGAGGTCGCCGAGGGGCTGCTCAGCAATCCGGTGGTCCTGCGCGTGACCATCAGCGAGAACGGCAACCTGCTGGTTGACCTGGTGCGCCAGGGTCTGCTGCTGTCCGGGGAAAGGCAGGCCGGGGACATGGTCCGCGCCATCCACTCACCCTTCGTCGACGGCGAAATCATCGGCGAGATCCGCCTGACGCCCGACCCGGACGTCATCGAACACCACATCCGGGACGAAATTATCGACCGGACCTGGCAACTGGTCTGGCAACTGGCCCTGATCTCGGGGGTCATGGTGGTCACCCTGCTGGCTTTCGTGATTCACCCGATCAGTACCATTTCCCGCGAACTGCACCGGATGAATCCGACCGCCGGCGACCGGTTGAAAATTCCGCCCGGCCACGCCAAGACGGAAATCGGACGGCTGGTGACCGATGTCAATGCGCTGGCCGCAGACCTGGTCCGCACCCTCGACGAGGAACATGCCCTGCGTTTGCAGCAGGAGCTCGACGAACAGAAGTATCACGCCATTTTCGACAATGCCGAGAGCGGCATCTTCCTGATCGGACGCAATGGCCGCGTCGCCTCCTGGAACCCGGCGCTGGCGCGCCTGCTGGGAATAGCCCGCGCCGATGAATTCGCCGGCGAACTGATCCTGCTCGATCTACCCTGGTCCGAACCGACGGCCATTGCCATGCTGATCGAAAAGGTTTTCGTTACCGGCGAATCCGCCAAGCGCGATCTCATGCTGCAACGGCCGGACCGCACGCATTTCTGGCTCAACATCATGCTCACCCCGGTCGGCGGCGATCTCCTCCAGGGTGTCGCCCACGATGTTTCGGCGCTCAAGGAAGCCGAGGCCGAAGCCAAACGACAGGCAATGACCGACCCGCTGACCGGCCTGGCCAACCGTGCCAGCCTCGAACATCTGCTGGGCGCGCGGATTCGCCAGCATCACCAGCAGACCAACCCCAGTTTCACGCTGCTGCATGTCGATCTCGACAATTTCCGCCAGATCACCGAGGGCATCGGCGTTCCGGCCGGTGACGCCATCCTGCGCATGGTCGCCGCCCGACTGGGCGCCCAGGTCAAGGGCAACGACACGCTGGCCCGGCTGTCCGGCGACATCTTTGCCATCGTCCTGCAGAACCTCAGCAACGACGAAACCATCGGCAAGGTCGTCGATCGACTCATGCTCAGCCTGCGCCAGCCCTATCTGCTGGAAGGTTCGCCGATCCAGCTGACCGCCAGCATCGGCATCACCTTGTTCCCGCACGATGCGACCGACGCCCCCAGTCTCCTGCGCAATGCCGAACTGGCCTGCGACAAGGCCAAGAATGCCGGCGGCAACCAGTCGGCTTTTTTCGCGCCGAACCTGGCCGAAGCCGCCGAACAGCGGCGACACCTGGAAAACGACCTGCGCCAGGCGGTGGACAGGGGACAGTTCGAGCTGTACTGCCAGCCCATCGCCGACCTGTCCAGTCGTCGCGTCACCGGTGCCGAGGGCTTGATCCGCTGGCGCCACCCGGAGCGCGGCCTGGTGCCGCCCGACCGTTTCATCCCGATTGCCGAGCAGACCGGCCTGATCAACGAAATCGGCCTGTGGGTCATCGAAACCGCCTGCCGGCAGTTGGCCGGATGGCGGGCGGCGGGCATTTCCTGCTACCTGTCGGTCAATGTCTCCGGCCGCCAGATTCCCGGCGGTCTGCCGCCGGCCGCCATTGCCGAGGCCATGCAGCGCCACGGCGTGTCGCCGGACAGCCTGGTTCTGGAAATCACCGAGGGCGTCCTGCTCAACAACATCGGCGAAGCCCAGGCCTGGCTGCAGGCGATCAAGCAACTCGGGCTGCGCGTGTACCTCGACGATTTCGGCACCGGCTATTCGTCGCTCTCCTATCTCAAGCGCTTCCCGCTCGATACGCTGAAGATCGACCGCTCCTTCGTCCAGGACATGCAGCCCGGCAACAGTGAATGCTCACTGGTCGAGGCCATTGTCGCCATGGCGCGCAGCCTGGGACTCAAGGTCGTTGCCGAGGGCGTGGAAACCACGGAACAACTGGGCATGCTGGCCCGCATGGGCTGCCACCACGCCCAGGGCTATCTTCTGGCCCGTCCGCTGCCGCCGGCAGAATTCCCCGAAGCGCTGCGGGAAATCGACTGCCGGCTGACGCAAACCTGATTCAGGCCGGTACCGCCGCGCCGATGAACTCGAAGATATCGCCATCGATGATTTCGAGACCGATCTTCTTGCAATAGCGCTGCTCCTTGGCCGTCGGTTCAGTGATGAACACCCAGCCGGCCGGCTGGGCGGCGGAGTAGATCATGTCGGCCATGACCATGCGTTCGGTGTCGCGGTTCAGACGCATGCCCATCAGCAGGTACTGCTTGCCCTTGCGCAGTTCCTTGACCTCGGGCGGAATCGAGAAACCGCCCATCAGCTCGGTGATGAAATCGACGTAGTCGGCATCTGAGGCGATGTAGTCGCCTTCGGGCAGCGGCGTACCCATGGGTTTGAACAGGATGGGCAACCCCGGCGCGATCTGTTCGACCCGCCGGTAGCTGCTGCCGTCCCAGGAAAAGATCTTGTAGCGGAAGGCCGTCCCGGCGATCCGGGCGATGCCGACGATCAGCGTATGCGGCACGCCGGCGTAGGAGGTCTGCAACTGGGTGTCGCGATTGATGTCGATGACGTAGGCCGGCGCCATCGTCTTCAGCCAGTCATGCACGGCCGCCCGCGTCCATTGGGTGTCGCCATAGGTCTTGTTCAGGAAACGGGTGACGGCGCTGCGTCCGCGCTTGAGTTCGACATTCATCGCCGCCCGGGGGAATTCGTACATCAGCTTGGGCGCCATCGGCTTGCCGCCGTTCATGGCAATGATCAGGGAGTCGCTGTCGGCGGGGATCGGCGCACCGCTGGCGGCATCCCTGACATCGGCGAGCACACCGGGTCCGAGATAGGGAACGATACTGCCGTCACGCAGACCGGCCAGCAATTTTTCACGCAGTTCGGGGGTCATGGTTTTTCTCTTGAGTTGGGTCGACACCGATCAATGCAAAATCCAGGCCCATCCGCAATCGACCGTATACCGTCAATCGCCTTTTTGCCCCCGTGTGACATGTCGGATTTGTGACAGCGAACAGCGTTGGACAAACCAGGGGCATAAGTGCAAACTAGCCAAAAATTTATTAATGACCAAGAATTAATAAAAATAACAATCAGAGCAAATTCATATGGCAAACGAATCCCGCCCCACCATCCTGGTCGTGGACGACACTCCGGACAACCTGGCCGTCGTCGGCGGGATCCTGGGCAGCGAATACCGCGTCCGGGTTGCCAACTCCGGCGAGCGCGCCCTGCATGTCGCCAACAGCGACCCGCGCCCGGAACTGATCCTGCTCGACATCATGATGCCCGGCATGGACGGCTACGAAACCCTGCGCCGCCTGCGCGAAGCCCCGGCCACCCGCGACATCCCGGTCATCTTCGTTACTGCCATGGATGCCGACAACGACGAGGCCGTCGGTTTGCAGATGGGTGCCGTCGATTACGTGACCAAGCCGATCCGCCCGGCCATCCTGCTTGCCCGCATCCGCACCCGCCTCGAACTGCAGGCCGCCCGCGACCACCTCGCCCGCCAGAACGAAATCCTCGAAGCCCGTGTCGCCAAGCGCACGCGCGAAGTCGAGCTGATCAAGGATGTCGGCATGCACGCGCTGGCCACGCTGGCCGAAAAACGCGACAACGAGACCGGCAACCACCTGCTGCGCACCCGGGGTTACATCGAGGTGCTGATGACCGATCTGGCACAGCGCCCAGAATTCGCCGAACTGACGCCGCTGCGCCAGAAACTGATTGCCAAGGCCGCCCCGCTGCACGACATCGGCAAGGTCGGCATTCCCGACGCCATCCTGCTCAAGCCGGGCCGCCTGACGCCGGAAGAGTTCGAGATCATGAAGACGCACGCCCGCATCGGCGCCGATGCGCTCGACGAAGCCATCGCCCGCGTACTCACCGATCGCCAGCAGAATCAGCCGGCCGAAGAAGAGCGCTATTCGCTGGACTTTCTCGAAGCCGCCCGCGAAATCGCCGGCGGGCATCACGAAAAATGGGACGGCAGCGGCTACCCGCTCGGCCTCAAGGGCGACGAGATTCCCCTGTCGGCCCGCCTGATGGCGCTGGCCGATGTGTTCGACGCGCTGATTTCCAAGCGCCACTACAAGGTCGCCTTCCCGCTTGAGGAATCCATCCGCATCATCGTCGACGGCCGGGGCAAGCATTTCGACCCGCGCATCGTCGACTGCTTCCTGCAGCGCATCGAAGACTTCACCAGCATCGCCGACCGCTACGCCGACCATCCCGAGGACGCCGGAAAGGAAGATTCATGAACGCACGCCGCCTGCTGCTGGCCGTACTGGCCTGCCTGCCCGCCATTGCCTTCGCCCAGTCTGCCCCCGGCAACGGCAAGAAGGCGTTCAGCGAAGTCATGGCCACCCGCGCCACCCTCGACCAGTTGCGTGCCGGCGGCCATGTGCTTTACATCCGCCATGGCAATACCGACAACAGCCGGGCCGACCGCTTCCCCAATGTAGACCTCAACGACTGCGAGACGCAACGCATCCTCAACGATGACGGCCGCAGGCTGATGCGTGAAATCGGCAGGCAGTTGCGCGAGGCAAGGATTCCGGTCAGCGAGATCCTGGTCAGCCCGATGTGCCGCACCCGCGAATCGGCCACCCTGATGTTCGGCGAGCGCTTTGCGGTCAGCGAACCGCTGATGTATTCGGCCAACATGACCAGCGAAGAGAAGAAGCCGCGCCTGGCCGCGCTCGCCCGCATCCTGCGCGACCCGGTGGCCGCCGGCAGCAACCGGGTACTGGTCGCCCACGCCCCCAACCTCGCCGACCTGATCGGATTCTTCGTCAAGCCGGAAGGCACGGTCGTGATCTTCGCCCAGCGCGGCGACGCCGGTTACGAGTACGTCGCCAGCATTCCCCCCGGGTTGTGGCCGCAACTGCTGCGCTGACCCCGATGCTGCTGCGTCGCCTGCAATTCCTGCTGCTGTTCTTCATGCCCGTGGTGGTCGGCATTGCCACGGCATTCCTGTTCGGCTGGCAGACGCTGACGCAGTACGAAGACGACAACCGCCGCCAGGCCGACGCTCACGCCGGCGACCTGCGCGTCCAGGCCGACGCCGGCCGGCTGGCGCTCGACATGCAGAAAATCCAGGGCCTGCTCATCGGCCTGCTGGGCGAAGCACGCGCCGGCAAGGCCGACGAAGCCAGGGCCTACGAGGTCCATACCGAAGTCGTCGATGCCCTGGCCACGCTCGAAAGACGGCTGGCCAAGCTGCATAGCGACAACCCCCACATGGAACTGGACGCGGCGTTCCAGCGTGCCCACGGCGCCTTTCTCGATTACCGGGCACAGGCCATCTCGACCACCGACATCGTCAGCATCGACCCGAGCGTGGCCGGCACGCATGTGGAAAACGCCTACGTCTTCTACATGAAATTCGCGACCCAGATGCACGAACTGGCCGCCAACCTGAGCCAGGCCTCACTGGAACGCATGGCCGTGGCGCAGCAGCAGCGTCAGGAGAGCATGGCGCGCGCAGCCAGCACTTCCTGGCTGCTGTTCTTGCTGATGGTCCTCTTCTGGCTGGCCGTCGTCTGGGCCACCGCCCGCTACATGGCGATTGTCGCTACCGCCCTCAAGCGCCTGGGCGAAGGCGGCACGCTGGAAGCCGGCGATGTCGGTCAACTGCGCCAGGTCAAGGGCTTCTTCCTCAAGGATTTGTCCCAGGCCGTGATGGCCTTCGGCGACAGCCTGCGCGGCCGGGCGCAGGCCGAGGCCGGCCTGCGCCAGGAGCGCCAGCAACTGACGTTGTTGCTGCACAGCATGCCCGACCTGATCTGGTTCAAGGACGCCGACGGCCGCTACCAGCGCTGCAACCCGCGTTTCGAGCGCTTCGCCGGACGCAGCGAGGCCGAAATCGTCGGCAAGACCGACCTCGAACTGTTTCCCGAGGAAGACGCCCAACGCTACCGCAAGCTCGACCGGATCGCCATCGACGCCGGCTATCCGGTTGCCCATCAGGAATGGCGGCAATTCCACGACGGTCACCGCGAACTGCAGACCATCCACAAGGTCGCGATTCGCGACGAAAACGGCGCCCTCTTCGGCATCCTCGGCGTCGGCCGCGACATCACCGCCGAACACCTGGCCGAGGAAGAGGTTTTCGCCAGCCAGAAGGCGCTGGCTCGCACCCAGGCGATTGCCCGGATCGGCAGCTGGAGCTTCGACTTTTCCGACAATCGCCTGAGCGGCTCGGCCGAAGCGGCCAGCATCATGGGACTGCCGCTGCAGGAAGGCATCGCCCCGCAGGACTTCTTCGCCGCCATCGACGCCGCCGACCGCGAACGGGTCCGTGAGAACTGGCAGCAGGCCGTGCACCACGGCATTTTCGACGTCGAGCACCGGATCACCGCCGGCGACCGCAACAAGTGGGTCCGCCAGCGCGCCGAGATCGAGTTCGACGACAACGGCAGGGCACGCCGGGCCAGCGGCATGGTCCAGGACATCACCTCGATCAAGGTGGCGACCGAAGCGCTGCGCCGCCGCGAGGAGCTGTTCTCGACCATCGTCGGCCAGGCCGAGCACGGCATCCTGCTGATCGACGTGAAACGCATGGGCTTCGTCGAATTCAACGATGCCGCCTGTCAGCATCTCGGCTACAGCCGCGAAGAGTTCGCCGACCTCGACCTGTACGCAATCCAGACCGATGCCGGCAAACACGCCGAGGTCGATGACGACATCCGCCGCGTCCTCCGTGACGGCAGCGCTTCTTTCGAGCGGCGTTATCGCTGCAAGGACGGTTCAAGCCGCATCTTCTCGCTGTCGGTCAAGGCCATCCATCTCGACGACACGCCGCAGGCCGCCATCGTCTGGAGCGACATCACCGAACGCAAGCAGTCGGAAGAAGACCTCGAACGCTACCGCAATCACCTCGAGGAACTGGTCACCGCCCGCACCGTCGAACTGGCCGAAGCGCGCGACGCCGCGCAGGCAGCCAGCCGTTCCAAGAGCGCCTTCCTGGCCAACATGAGCCACGAAATCCGCACCCCGATGAACGCCATCATCGGCCTCACCCACATGCTTCGCCGCGAAATCGGCGATCCGCGCCAGGCCCAGCAGCTCGACAAGGTGGCCGGGGCCGCCACCCACCTGCTCGGCATCATCAACGACATTCTCGACTTCTCGAAGATCGAGGCCGGCAAGATGTCGCTCGAACCCACCGATTTCGACGTCGACCGCGTCATCGGCGACGTGTGCACGCTGGTCAGCGAAAAGGTCCAGGCCAAGGGCCTTGAACTGGTCGCCGACATTTCCTCGCTGCCGCCCGCCCTGCATGGCGACGGTCTGCGGCTCGGCCAGATCCTGATCAATTTCCTGAGTAATGCCGTCAAGTTCACCGAGCGCGGCAGCATCGTCGTGCGCGGCAGCATCCTCGACGAAACCCCGGAAGACCTGCTGATCCGCCTCGAAGTCCAGGACAGCGGGATCGGCATGAACGAGGAGCAGCTATCGCGCCTGTTCCGCGCCTTCGAACAGGCCGACGCCTCGACCACCCGGCGCTACGGCGGCACCGGCCTGGGGCTGGCGATCACCCGCCGGCTGGTCGACCTGATGGGCGGCAAGCTGGGGGTCAACAGCACGCCCGGCCAGGGCAGCACCTTCTGG
>DKNF01000082.1:0-930 GCA_002470165.1 Betaproteobacteria bacterium UBA7395
GCGCGGGCCCGCGCCCGCTCCGCCTCGGCCCGCCGCTGTGCCGCCCGTTCGGCATCCGCGAGACTGAGGCCGACCTTTTCCACGAAGCGCTCGCGCGTCAGCGCATAGGCGGTGGCGTGCAGCGAGCCGAACAGCCAGGCGACGATCACCATCACCCCCATCGGCACCAGCGCCGAGCGCAGCTCTGCGGCCATGCCGGTGGCCGGCACGAAGGCATCGCCGATCAGCGACACCAGGCCGACCCACAGCCCGGCCGCCAGCCCGGCGAGCAGGGAGACCGCCAGCGCGGCAAAGGCCAGCGCCCAGCCGATCCCGGCGGTCAGGTGCCAGGAGTCCTTCAGCGACATGGTGTCGTCGAGCGCCGCCGCCGGCAGCACCAGCGACAGGCGCTGCACCAGCATCAGCGCGATGAAGGGGCTCGCCAGCAGCAGCAGCGCCCCGAGCGGACCCGTCACCGGCGCCAGCATCGCCCCGAGCAGCAGCAAGGGCAGGAAGAACGCGACGAACAGGACGCCGAGCAGCAGCAGCTTCCACGCCACCTTGAAATGGCGACGGCCGAAGGCGAGCGGAAACGCCCGCTCGCCCAGCAGCACCCACCGCAGATAGGCGACGGCGATGGAAAAGCCGGTGGCGACATTGGCCAGCACCACCAGCGTCCGCAGCGCCCGTTCACGCGCCGCCGCGGCGGCCTCGCCCGGCAGCGGCTCCAGCATGTAGGAGCCGGTGGAGAAGCCGGTTTCCGGCATCATCTGGCGGCTGATCGCAAGGTTCAGGAGCAACAGCAGCAGCATGTAGCCCCAGCCGGCGGCGAACAGCGCGCCCAGCCGGTCGCGGGCGAGATCGAGCGTCCGGCTGAGCATCAGTAGCAGCATGGTCGGGCTCCCCCCGTTGCCGGTCCCCGCGAGCGGCCCCTTTCAGATGCGGTCTCGC
>DKNF01000082.1:1091-13937 GCA_002470165.1 Betaproteobacteria bacterium UBA7395
GCGGCCTTGCGAAACACCGTGGCGCGCCCTATTCAATCGGCGGTATCCTTGCGAGGCGGCGGCGCGGTCTGCCGCAAGATCGGGACAGGTCGGCGACATGCAGAGCAACAGCCCCATCCGCGAAACGCAGGCCGGACCGGCCGCAAGGCGCGTCTCGGTGCCGGTCAGGGTCGGCTCGGTCACGGTCGGCGGCGGCGCCCCGGTCGTCGTCCAGTCGATGACCAACACCGACACCGCCGATATCGACGCCACCGTCGCGCAGGTCTCGGCGCTGGCCCGCGCCGGCTCGGAAATCGTCCGCATCACCGTCGACCGCGACGAGAGCGCCGCCGCCGTGCCGCGCATCCGCGAGCGGCTGGAGCGGATCGGCGTCCATGTGCCGCTGGTCGGCGACTTCCACTATATCGGCCACAAGCTGCTGACCGACCATCCGGCCTGCGCCGAGGCGCTGGAGAAATACCGCATCAATCCGGGCAATGTCGGCTTTCGCGACAAGCGCGACCGGCAGTTCTCCGAGATCGTCGAGATCGCCTTGAAGCACGACAAGCCGGTGCGCATCGGCGTCAACTGGGGCTCGCTCGACCAGGAACTGCTCACCCATCTGATGGACGAGAACGCCGCCAGCCCCGCCCCCGTTTCCGCCGGCGCGGTGATGCGCGAGGCGATCGTCCGCTCCGGCTTGCTCTCCGCCGCCAGGGCCGAGGAGCTCGGCATGGGCCGCGACAAGATCATCCTGTCGGCCAAGGTCAGCCAGGTGCAGGACCTGATCGCCGTCTATGCGGATCTCGCCGCGCGCTGCGACTATGCCCTGCATCTCGGCCTCACCGAGGCCGGCATGGGCACCAAGGGCATCGTCGCCTCCGCCGCCTCCATGGGCATCCTGCTGCAGCAGGGCATCGGCGATACGATCCGCGTGTCGCTGACGCCCGAGCCCGGCGGCGACCGCACCCGCGAGGTGCAGGTGGCGCAGGAGCTGCTCCAGGTGATGGGCTTCCGCGCCTTCATTCCCGTCGTTGCCGCCTGCCCCGGCTGCGGCCGCACCACCTCCACCGTGTTCCAGGAGCTCGCCCGCGACATCCAGGACGACATCCGCCGCTCCATGCCGGTGTGGCGGGAGAAATATCCCGGCGTCGAGGCGCTCAACGTCGCGGTGATGGGCTGCATCGTCAACGGCCCGGGGGAATCGAAACATGCCAACATCGGCATCTCGCTGCCGGGCACCGGCGAAGCGCCGTCGGCGCCGGTCTACGAGGACGGCGAGAAGACCGTGACCCTGAAGGGCGACAACATCGCCAACGAATTCAAGGACATCATCGAGCGCTACGTCCAGCGCACCTACAAGAAGAAACTGCAAGCATGAGTCAGACTTTGCAAGCCGTACGCGGGATGAACGACATCCTGCCGGAAGAAGCGGCGTTCTGGGAACTGTTCGAGGACACCGTCCGCACCTGGCTGAAAGGCTATGGTTACAAGCCGATCCGCATGCCCATCGTCGAACCGACGCCGCTGTTCAAGCGGGCGATCGGCGAAGTCACCGACATCGTCGAGAAGGAAATGTATTCCTTCGTCGATGGCCTCAACGGCGAAGCGCTGACCCTGCGTCCGGAAGGCACCGCCGGCTGCGTGCGCGCCGTCATCGAGCACAACCTGGCGGCGCGGCAGACGCAGCGCCTCTACTACATCGGCCAGATGTTCCGCCACGAGCGGCCGCAGAAGGGGCGTTATCGCCAGTTTCATCAGGTCGGTGTCGAGACTTTCGGCATCGCCGGGCCGGACATCGATGCCGAGCTGATCCTGATGGGCGCCCGCCTGTGGGCCGACCTCGGCCTCGACGGCATCGAACTGCAGATCAACAGCCTCGGTCAGCCGAGCGAGCGCGCCGAACATCGCGCCGCGCTGATCGCCTACCTGGAACAGCACGTTGACGTGCTCGACGAGGACGCCAAGCGTCGTCTGTACACCAACCCGCTGCGCATCCTCGACACCAAGAACCCGGCGCTGCAGGACATCTGCGCCGCGGCGCCAAAGCTGATCGACTTCCTCGGCGCCGAGTCGCTGGCCCACTTCGAGGGCGTGCAGCAGGTGCTGCGCGATGCCGGCCAGCCGTTCACGATCAACCCGCGCCTGGTGCGAGGTCTCGATTACTACAACCTGACCGTCTTCGAATGGGTCACCGACAAGCTCGGTGCCCAGGGCACGGTCTGCGCCGGCGGGCGCTACGACGGCCTGGTCGAACAACTCGGCGGCAAGCCGACGCCGGCCTGCGGCTTTGCCATGGGCGTCGAACGGCTGATCGCCTTGATCAAGGATTCCGGCGGCGCGCCGGCCGAGCCGGCGCCCGACGTCTATGTCGTGCACCAGGGTGAAGCCGCCGGCCGGCTGGCTTTCCGTGTTGCCGAAGGTCTGCGCGACCAGGGGCTGGACGTGCTGCTGCACTGCGGCGGCGGCTCCTTCAAGTCGCAGATGAAGAAGGCCGACGGCAGCGGCGCCGCTTTCGCGGTGATCATCGGCGACGACGAAGCGGCGACCGGCGAGGCACAACTGAAGGCGCTGCGCGAAGAAGGCGTGGAACAACGTAAACTGAAGGTCGACGAACTGGCGGAAGCCATCATCGACCACATGATTGATTCGGACGAAGAGGAATAAGCAGCATGGCGCATTACGACCTCGAAGAGCAGGAACAGATCGATACCCTGAAAACCTGGTGGCAGATGTACGGCAACCTGGTTACCTCGCTGGTGACCGCCGCGGCGCTGGCCGTTGTCGGCTGGCAAGGCTGGAACTGGTACCAGAACAACGAGACGGCCAAGGCAGCGACGGTCTTTGCCGCGCTCGAACAGGCCGTCCAGCAGGGCGACGCACAGCGCATCAAGGCGTCGGCGGGCGAATTGACGGCCAAGTTCGGGCGCAGCGGCTACGCGTCGCTCGGTGCCTTGCTGGCGGCCCGGCATTCCTTCGATGCCGGCGACCTGAAGACGGCCAAGGCGCAGCTCGCCTGGGTGGTAGACAACGCCAAGGACGAATTGCGCGATATCGCCCGTTTGCGTCTGGCGGCGGTGCTGCTCGACGAGCAGGCCTACGACGAGGCCCTGAAGGCACTCGAGGCGACCTCGGCAGCGGCTTTCCAGGCCCGTTTCCAGGAACTTCGCGGCGACATCCTGGTAGCCCAGGGTAAACCGGCGGATGCGCGCACGGCCTACCAGGCGGCGCTCGACCAGGCGGCAGCCAAGGCCGCCAGCCCGGCGCGCGAATTGCTGCAGCAGAAACTCGACAGTCTTGGAGATGCAGCATGAGTCGCCGCCTGATGCCGCTGGCCATCGCCGGTGCCTTCTTGCTGGGGGGGTGTTCGACGCTGAACAACGCCTTTGACGCGATCAATCCGTTTTCTTCCCGCGCGCCGAAAATGGCGCCGCTGCCTGAGCTGTCGGCCGATACGCTGGCGGTGCGCAGTGTCTGGTCACAGGGCGTGGGCAAGGCTGGCGGTGCGGTTTTCTCGCCGGCTGTCGTCGGTAATGCGGTATTCGTCGCCGATCAGAAGGGCGGGGTGTATCGCATCGAAGCCGGCCGCATCGTGTGGAAGACCGATGCCGGGCAAGCCTTGTCGGCCGGTGTTGGCGCCGATATCCACATGGTCGTCGTCGGCACCGCCAAGGGCGGCGTGCTGGCATTCGACGCTGAAAGCGGCAAGCCGCTGTGGCAGTCGCAGGTGAGCAGCGAAGTGCTGGCGGCGCCGGCGGTGAGCGGCGAGGGCGTGGCGGTGCGTAGCGGCGATAACCGCATCTTCCTGCTCGATGCGCGCGACGGTGCGCGCAAATGGATGTACGAGCGGCCTATGCCTGCCTTGTCGGTGCGCAGTGTGGGTGCGCCGGTCTTCGCCGACCGTTACCTATTCGCCGGTTTTCCCGGCGGCAAGCTGATGGCGCTTTCGCTGGCCAATGGCGCGCCGGTCTGGGAGGGGGCGGTGGCCCAGCCCAAGGGCACGACCGAACTTGACCGTGTGGCAGACATCGTGTCGCCGCCGGCCATCGACGGCACCCAGATCTGCGCCGTGGCCTTCCAGGGCAAGGTTGCCTGCTTCGACATGGCGCAGGGCGGCAGCCTGATCTGGTCGCGCGATCTTTCGTCGGCGCGCGGACTGGTGCTCGATGGGCGTTACCTGTTCGTTACCGACGACAATGGCGTGGTCTATGGTCTGGATCGCCTCAGCGGCAGCAGCCTGTGGAAGCAGGACAAGCTTCGCCAGCGCAATGTGACGGCGCCGGCGGTGCGTGGCAACGTGGTGGTCGTTGGCGACGTCGAAGGCTATGTCCATTTCCTGTCACGCGAGGAGGGGGCTTTTGTCGGTCGCCTCAAGACCGACGGCAGCGCCGTGCGGGTCCCGCCCCAGTTGCTGGGCAACAGTTTCCTGACCCAGTCATCCGGTGGTGATGTCAGGGCAATCGAGATTCAATGAAACCTACTATCGTTCTGGTCGGTCGGCCCAATGTCGGCAAATCCACGCTGTTCAACCGCCTGACCAAGTCCCGCGATGCCATCGTTGCCGATATTCCGGGTCTGACCCGAGATCGTCACTACGGTCATGGCAAGCTGGGCAAGAAACCCTTCCTGGTCGTCGATACCGGCGGCTTCGAGCCGCTGGTCAAGGAAGGCATCCTGCATGAAATGGCGCGTCAGACCGAGCAGGCGATTGCCGAAGCCGACGCGGTCATTTTCGTGGTCGACGGGCGTACCGGCCTGACGCCGCACGACAAGGAAATCGCCAACAAGTTGCGGCGGCTCGACCGTCCGGTCTTCGTCGCGGTCAACAAGGCCGAAGGCCTGAACAGCGGCATGGTCGAGGCCGATTTCCACGAACTCGGTCTGGGCGAACCGAATGCCATTTCCGCCGCGCATGGCGAAGGCGTGCGGGGGCTGATCGACATGGCGCTGGAAAGCTTCCCTGAGCCGGAAGACGACGAATGGCATTCGGATGCCATCCGGGTGGCCATCGTCGGTCGTCCGAATGTCGGGAAATCCACGCTGATCAACACCCTGCTTGGCGAAGAGCGGGTCATCGCCTTCGATGCACCCGGCACCACCCGCGACTCGATCGAGATCGATTTCGAGCGCAACGGGCGCAAATACGTGCTGGTTGATACCGCCGGCATGCGCAAGCGCGGCAAGGTCTTCGAAACCATCGAGAAGTTCTCGGTGATCAAGACCCTGCAGTCGATCGAGGATGCCAACGTGGTCATCCTGATGGTCGATGCCCGCGCCGATATTTCCGACCAGGATGCGCATATTGCCGATTTCATCGTCCAGTCCGGGCGGGCGCTGGTCGTCGCCGTCAACAAGTGGGACGGCCTCGATTCCTACGTCCGCGAACAGACCCGGCAGATCCTGCAGCGCAAGCTGAAGTTCCTCGATTTCGCCAAGTTCCATTTCATCTCGGCGCTGGAAAACGTCGGTCTGGTCAACCTGTTCAAGTCGGTCGATGCCGCCTACGGCGCGGCCATGACCAAGCTGTCCACGCCGCGCCTGACGCGGGTGCTGGCCGACGCCATTGCCCGTCAGGCACCGCCCAAGCACGGCCTGTTCCGGCCGAAGCCGCGCTATGCCCACCAAGGCGGGTCGAACCCGCCGATCATCGTGGTGCACGGCAATGCGGTGGATCAGATCGCCGACAGTTATCGCCGTTATCTGGAACACACCTTCCGGGAGGCATTCCACCTTCAGGGGACGCCGCTGCGCATCCAGTTCGTCGCGGGCAAGAATCCCTTTGCCGACAAGGAGCGTCGCTGAGTCACAAATTAACCACAAAATTTCCAACACCATTCTTCTAATTTGGGTACATTAGGACCCTCATAACAACACACATGGAGTCCACACCATGAGCAATAAAGGGCAACTCTTACAAGACCCCTTCCTTAACGCCCTGCGCCGCGAGCATGTTCCCGTTTCCATCTATCTGGTGAACGGCATCAAGTTGCAAGGTCAGGTCGAGTCTTTCGATCAATACGTCGTTCTGCTCAAGAACACCGTGACCCAGATGGTCTACAAGCACGCCATTTCCACGGTCGTGCCGGCCCGTCCGGTCAATCTCCAGCAAGAGCAGGCCGCAGAATAAGACGCTTCATCCCGCCGTCCCGCGCCTGCGGGACGGCGTTTTCTCCCGCAGGATTTCCCCATGCATGAGCGCCCCGCCGCCGGCGAGCGCGCCGTCATCGTGCAACTGGATTTCGGGCAGGTCGATGTCGAGGACCAGCTTGAAGAACTCCGTCTGCTGACCGAATCGGCCGGTGGCCAGGTCGTTGCCGAAGTCCGTGGACGACGGCACAGTCCCGATCCCCGGACCTTTGCCGGCAAAGGCAAGGTCGATGAGGTGGCGGCCATGATCGCCGCCGCCGATGCCCAGCTGGTCATCTTCAATCACGCCCTGTCGCCCGTTCAGCAGCGCAACCTTGAGCAGGCCCTGAAGTGCCGGGTGGTCGATCGCAACAGCCTGATCCTCGACATCTTCGCCTTGCGCGCGGCCAGTGCCGAAGGCAAGCTGCAGGTCGAGCTGGCGCAACTCGAACATCTGGCGACCCGTCTGGTGCGCGGCTGGACTCACCTGGAGCGGCAGCGCGGCGGGATCGGCATGCGCGGTCCGGGCGAAACCCAGCTTGAAACCGACCGCCGGTTGCTCGGCAACCGCGTCAAATTGCTCAAGGAGCGACTGAACAAGCTGTCGCGGCAGCGCGGCGTGCAACGAAAGGCCCGGCGGCGCGGCGACGTGCTCAATGTTTCGCTGGTCGGCTACACCAATGCCGGCAAATCGACCCTGTTCAACACCCTGACCCACGCCGGCGTCTATGCGGCCGACCAGTTGTTCGCCACGCTCGATACCACGTCGCGCAAGCTGTGGATCGAGCAGGCCGGCAATATCGTCATTTCCGATACCGTCGGTTTCATCCGCGATCTGCCGCACTCGCTGGTCGATGCCTTCCACGCGACGCTGGAAGCGGCGGTCGATGCCGACCTGCTGCTGCATGTCGTCGATAGTGCCAGTCATGCCCGCGACGAGCAGATGCTCGAAGTGGCCCGCGTACTTGAGGAAATCGGTGCGCGCGACGTGCCGCAACTGATCGTCTGGAACAAGATCGACCTGACCGAGGCCACGTCCGGGGTCGATCGGGACGAATATGGTAATATCTCCCGCGTTCGCATCAGTTCGCGCACCGGCGACGGTATGGAACTATTACGCCAGGCGCTGGCCGAACATGCCCGTGCAAAAGCCGAATCGCGCCGCAAGGCGCTCGACGAGGCGGCACGTCTGGCACAATCCGATTTCTCCTATTGACTCCCCGAGACCCATGATTCCTACCCTAGGTATTCTCATGTCGATCAACGACCCGCAGTGGGGCAATCGCGGCAGCGACGACAAGCCGAACGGCAACGGTCCGCGCCGCCCCAACGATGGACCGCCCGACCTCGAAGAACTGTGGCGGGACTTCAACCGCAAACTGTCCGGCATGATGGGCAAGAAGGGCGGCGGCGGTGGCAACAATGGCGGCGACGGTCCGCGCATGCCGCCGGTCGACTTCAATCCCAAGTTCCTGAGCGGCGGCCTTGGCCTGCTGGTCGGCCTGATCGCCATCGTCTGGCTGGCGTCCGGCTTCTATATCGTCGATGCCTCGCAGCGCGGCGTCGTGCTCCAGTTCGGCAAGCTGACCGAAACCACCGAGCCCGGTCTGCGCTGGCGTCTGCCGTATCCGATCCAGTCGCACGAGTTGGTCAACCTGACCGGTGTGCGTACCGTCGAAATCGGCTATCGCGGCACCGAACGCAACAAGGTGCTCAAGGAAGCCCTGATGCTGACCGACGATGAAAACATCGTGAACATCCAGTTCGCGGTGCAGTACATCCTCAAGGATCCGGTCGAGTTCCTGTTCAACAACCGTCATCCGGAAGAGGCCGTGATCGGCGCCGCGGAAACCGCCGTGCGTGAAATTGTCGGCAAGAGCAAGATGGACTTCGTGCTCTATGAAGGCCGCGAGCAGATCGCCAGCGATGCGGCCCGCCTGATGCAGGACATTCTCGACCGCTATAACGCCGGCATCCTGATTTCCAAGGTCACCATGCAGAATGCCCAGCCGCCCGAGCAGGTGCAGGCGGCGTTCGACGATGCGGTCAAGGCCGGTCAGGACCGCGAACGCCAGAAGAACGAAGGTCAGGCTTACGCCAACGATGTGATTCCCCGGGCCCGCGGTACCGCGGCCCGTCTGATGGAAGAAGCGCAGGGTTACCGCGAACGGGTGATCTCCACCGCCCAGGGTGATGCCTCGCGCTTCCGCCAGATCCAGACCGAGTACGCCAAGGCGCCGGAAGTCACGCGTCAGCGCATGTACCTGGAAACCATGCAGCAGATCTACGCCAACACCACCAAGGTCATGGTCGACGCCAAGGGCCAGGGCAATCTGCTCTACCTGCCGCTCGACAAGTTGATGGGGGCGGCCAGTGGCGCCGCCGCGGCCCCGCAGGGCATGATCGACGGCGGCGGTTCGGCCGCCGCGGCGACGCGCCAGTCGTCGGCCTTTGCCGGCGGCGTCCCGCCGCAATCCGAAAGTTTCCCCGCTGTCGGTGGTAACCCCTTGAATGCCAATACGCGTGCCGGTTCGCTGGGGACGCGTGAACGGGAGGCTCGCTGATGAGTTCGCGTCTCAATGTGCTGGGCGGCATCGTCGCCCTGATCCTGGTTGTCCTGTCGATGTCGGTGTTCACCGTCGATCAGCGGCAATACGCGCTGGTGTTCCAGCTGGGCGAGGTCAAACGTACGATTACCGAACCGGGCCTGAACTTCAAGATTCCGATGATCCAGAACGTCCGTTTCTTCGATCGTCGCATCCTGACGCTGGATAGCGCCGATCCCGAGCGTTTCATCACCTCGGAAAAGAAGAACGTGCTGGTCGATTCCTACATCAAGTGGCGCATCGTCGATCCCAATCTGTACTACATCTCGGTCGGCGGCGACGAGACCCGGGCGCGTACCCGCCTGAGCCAGACGGTCAACGCCGGTCTGCGCGAGGAGTTCGGCAAGCGCCTGGTCAATGACGTCATCTCCGGCGAGCGCGACAAGATCATGAACCAGATGCGCGAGAAGGCCGATATCGACGCCCGCCGTATCGGCGTGCAGATCGTCGACGTCCGCCTGAAGCGGGTCGAGTTGCCGGACGAAGTCAGCGGCGCCGTGTATAGCCGGATGGAAGCTGAGCGCAAGCGCGTGGCCAACGAACTGCGTTCCGAAGGTGCGGCCGAGGCGGAAAAGATTCGAGCCGATGCCGATCGTCAGCGCGAAGTGATCATCGCCGAAGCCTATCGCGAAGCCCAGAAGATCAAGGGTGAGGGCGACGCCAAGGCCGCGGCGACCTATGCCGAAGCCTTCGGCAAGAGCCCCGAGTTCTATGCCTTCTATCGCAGTCTCGAGGCTTACCGCAACAGCTTTGCCAACAAGAGCGACGTGCTGGTCGTTGAACCCAATTCCGATTTCTTCAAGTACATGAAGAACATCGGCCGCTGATCATCGTCAATGACCTCGACCCTGTTGCTGGCGTTTGCGCTGATGCTGGTGCTGGAAGGCGCGATGCCGTTCATCGCGCCGGCTGCCTGGCGTGAAACCTTTCGCCGCCTGATCCAGTTGTCCGACGGTCAGATCCGTTTCATCGGTCTGACCTCGATGCTGATCGGACTCGTCCTGCTGATAGTCTTCTCATGAACTGGCTGCTTCCCGAATACATTGCCGATGCCCTGCCGTCCGAAGCGGCTCGCATCGAAACCCTGCGTCGCAATCTGCTCGATCATTTCCGCGTTCGCGGCTTCGAGTACGTCATGCCGCCGATGCTGGAATACCTCGACTCCCTGTTGACCGGTACCGGCCAGGATCTGAACCTGCGCACCTTCAAGCTGGTCGATCAGTTGTCCGGGCGGACCATGGGCGTCCGCGCCGACATGACGCCGCAGGCGGCCCGTATCGATGCGCATCTGCTCAACCATCAGGGCGTGACCCGTCTGTGCTATTGCGGCAGCACCCTGCACACGCTGCCGGCCAACGTTTCGGCCGGTCGTGAGCAGGTTCAGCTCGGGGCCGAACTGTATGGTTATGCCGGCGTCGAAGCCGACCTGGAAATCGTCCGCTTGATGGCGACCGCGTTCGACCGGGTCAAGCTGCCGCTGGCGCGCATCGACCTCGGTCATGTCGGCATCTTCCGCGCCCTGGTCGAAGCCGCCGGTCTGCCGGGCGATGCCGAAGCCGAGTTGCTGGCGCTGCTGCGCGATAAGGATGTCCCGGGGTTGGCCGAGGCCACCGCTGCCGTGCCGTCGCCGTTCCGCGAGGGGCTGCTGGCGCTGCCGACGCTCTACGGCGGGCCGGAAACCGTTGATCGCGCCGTGGCCTGCCTGCCCGACCTGCCGGCCATCCGTGCCGCGCTGGAACAACTGCGCCACCTGATTTCGAGCGCGCCGGAACTGCCGTTCTCCATCGATCTGGCTGACCTGCGCGGTTATCACTATCACAACGGCATCGTCTTTGCCGCCTACTGCCCGGGCTTCCCGGCGGCGATCGCGCTTGGTGGGCGTTACGACGGCGCCGGCAAGGCCTTTGGCCGGGCGCGTCCGGCCACCGGTTTTTCGCTGGACCTGCGTCAGCTGGCGCAACTGGCGCCGGCCGGCAAGCCGGTCCGCGGTGTGCTCGCCCCGTATGCCGGTGCCGACAAGTTGCTGGCTTCGCACATTGCTGCGCTGCGCGAGCATGGCGAGACCGTCGTCGAACTGTTGCCGGGCGAGACCGCCTGCGAAGGCCCGTCATGCGACCGCAAGCTGGTCCAGGTCGGCGGGCGCTGGATCATTGAAGCTATACAAGAGGATTGAGAGAGAAAATGGCCAAGAATGTCATCGTCGTCGGTACCCAGTGGGGCGACGAAGGGAAGGGGAAGATCGTCGACTGGCTGACCGACCACGCCCAGGGCGTGGTGCGTTTCCAGGGCGGTCATAATGCCGGCCATACGCTGGTCGTCGGCGACAACGTCTACAAGCTCAACCTGGTGCCCTCGGGCATCGTTCGCGCCGGTGTCGATTGCTACATCGGCAACGGTGTCGTGCTCGACATCCATCACCTGATCTCGGAAATCGCCGAGTTGGAAAAGGGCGGCATCGACGTCCGTTCCCGCCTCAAGGTCAGCCCCGGCTGCCCGATCATCCTGCCCTACCACTCGGCCATCGACAAGGCGCGCGAAGCGGCCAAGGCCGGCGACAAGAAGATCGGCACGACCGGCAAGGGCATCGGCCCGACCTACGAGGACAAGGTTTCGCGCCGCGGCCTGCGCGTCTATGACCTGTTCCATCCGGAGCGTTTCGCCGAAAAACTCAAGGAAGTGCTGGAATACCACAACTTCGTGCTGACCCAGTACTTCAAGGCCGACCCGGTCGACTTCCAGACTGTGTACGACCAGGCCATGGCCGATGCCGAAGTGATCCGGCCGATGGTCGTGGACGTATCCGCCGCGCTCTACGATGCCAACAAGGCCGGCCACAACATGCTGTTCGAAGGCGCCCAGGGCACCCTGCTCGACATCGACCACGGTACCTATCCCTTCGTCACCTCGTCCAACTGCGTTGCCGGTCAGGCGGCTGCCGGTGCCGGTGTCGGCCCGGGCATGCTGCACTACGTGCTGGGCATCACCAAGGCCTACTGCACGCGCGTCGGCGGTGGTCCGTTCCCGAGCGAACTGGATATCGATACCGAAGGCACGCCGGGTCACCAGATGTTCTCGGTGGGCAAGGAATTCGGTACGGTGACCGGGCGCAAGCGCCGCTGCGGCTGGTTCGATGCTGCGTTGCTGCGCCGTTCGGCCCGCATCAACGGCCTCACCGGCCTGTGCATTACCAAGCTCGACGTGCTCGACGGCCTCAAGGAAATCAAGATCTGCACCGGTTACCAGTTGGGCGACAAGGTTGTCGATCTGCTGCCCATCGGTGCCGACGACGTCGCCCGTTGCGTGCCGATCTACGAAACCATGCCGGGTTGGGAAGGGACGACCTTCCGCGTCAAGCGTTGGGAAGACCTGCCGGTCAACGCCCAGGCCTACCTGAACCGCCTTGAGGAACTCTGCGAGGTGCCGATCGCCATCGTGTCGACCGGTCCCGAGCGCGACGAGACCATCCTCAAGCAGCATCCGTTCAAGTAATCCGGATTGTTCCCGGGCAATGCAAAGCGGGCCGCCTGGCCCGCTTTGTCTTTCAGTGCGGACGAACCGCCTGCCAGCCCTCCGGGCAGGCCTGGGTATAGGGATAGTATTGTCCGGACGAACGGCAGTAGAACCAGTTGCCACCCGGCGGGGGCGGTGCGCCATGGACGACGCGCGGTGGCGTGTTGGCATGATAGAGCGCGGTCCCGATGGCCAGGCCGCCGATGGTCAGCACGGCAGCCGGACCAGCCCAGTCGTTGCGGTGGTGATGATGCTTCCTGGCACGTGGTGGCGGCGCATGGTAGTGATGATGGTGGCTGATCTGGGGGCGATGGTCGTTGCGCCAGTGGCGATCCGGGCCGGCGCTGGCCTGTCCGGTCAGGCCGATGCCCAGGGCGGCAGCGAGCAGGGTGCTGGCAAGTCGTTTCATGATGAACCTCGTCAATGGTGTTGGCACGAGGTCAGGATAGCCAGCCGCTGGCGCGCTTGCTGCAACCAGATGTTAGTAATTGTTAATCTCGGGGAGGCTTGCGCTGTGAGACAATCTGCCTTGTCGATGCGTGCGCCGAAAATGAAAAAAGGCCTTGCCGTAGCAAGACCTTCTGTCAAAATCGCTGGTGCCCAGGAAGGGACTCGAACCCCCACG
>DKNF01000116.1 GCA_002470165.1 Betaproteobacteria bacterium UBA7395
ATCCTGATGGACATGCAGATGCCGCACATGGACGGCCTGGAAGCCACCCGGCGCATCCGCGAACTCCCGGACTACGCCGACACCCCCATCCTGGCGATGACGGCCAATGCCTTCGTCGAGGACAAGGCCCGCTGCTTCGAAGCCGGCATGAACGACTTCATCGCCAAGCCGGTCAAGCCGGAAGTGCTGTTCGCCATGCTCGACAAGTGGCTGGCCGGCAGACTGCCGGGCTCAGCCAACGCTTAGCAGGCTCTCGTCCCAGGCCGGATGGCGCTCGTAACCGAGCAACGCAGCGACGGTCGCCGCAATGTTCGACAGGCCGGCACTTTCCGTCTGGCGCAGGGCCAGCCGGCCGCCGCTGGCGGCGTCGAACAGGATCAGCGGCACCGGGTTGAGCGTATGCGCGGTCTTGGCCTTGAACGAACCGTCCGGATTCTGCGCAGGCTGTTTGGTTTTCTTGTCGAGTTCGAACATTTCGTCGGCGTTGCCGTGGTCGGCGGTGATCAGCGCCACGCCGCCGGCCGCCTCGACCGCTTTCAGCAAACGTCCGAGCGCCAGGTCGACGGCTTCCACGGCCATCGTCGCCGCGCGGAAATTGCCGGTGTGGCCGACCATGTCGCCGTTGGCGAAATTGCAGCGGAGCACCTGGTACTGACCGGACTCGATTGCCGCGATCATGGCGTCGGCGATCTCGGCCGCCTTCATCCAAGGCCGCTGCTCGAAGGGCACGACGTCGCTCGGGACTTCCTGCCAGGTTTCGCCGGCGAACTTGCCGGAACGGTTGCCGTTCCAGAAATAGGTCACATGGCCGAATTTCTGCGTCTCGGAACAGGCGAATTGCGCCAGGCCAAGCTTGCTGAACCACTCGCCGGAGGTGTCCTTGATCGCCGGCGGCGCCACCAGAAAACGCTTGGGCAACTGCAGGTCGCCGTCGTACTGGAGCATGCCGGCGTAGGTCACCTGCGGGTAGCGGACGCGGTCGAACTTGTCGAAATCCGCTTCGACGAAGGCGCGGGTGATCTCGATCGCGCGGTCGCCGCGGAAATTGAAGAAGACGACGGAATCGCCGTCCTCGATGGTTCCGATCGGCCGGCCTTCGTCGGCGATGACGAATTCGGGCAAGTCCTGATCGATGGTGCCGGGATGGCTTTCACGCAAGCCGTTCACCGCCGCCGTCGCATTCGGGAACTGCCGGCCTTCGCCCAGCACATGCGTCTTCCAGCCTTTCTCGACCATCGCCCAGTTGGCGTCGTAGCGGTCCATGGTGATGTACTGGCGCCCACCGCCGGAGGCGATGCGGGCGTCGAACCCTCCGGTCGACTGCTCGGCCAGGAAGGCTTCGAAGGGCACAACGTAGTCGAGCGCACTGGTTTCCGGCACGTCGCGACCGTCGAGCAGCGCGTGGATGCGCACGCAGGCGACACCTTCCGCCTTGGCGCGCAGGACCATGGCCTTCAGGTGATCGATATGGCTGTGCACATTGCCGTCGGAAAACAGCCCGATGAAGTGGATCACGCCACGCCCGGCCTTGGCGCCGGCAACGATCTGCTGCCAGGCCTCGCCGGCCCAGATCGCGCCGTCGGCAATCGCATTGGCGACCAGCGCCGCCCCCTGGGCATAAACCTGGCCGGCCCCGATGGCGTTGTGACCGACCTCGGAATTACCCATGTCGTCGTCGGACGGCATGCCAACGGCGGTACCATGAGCCCGCAGGCGAATATTCGGGCAGGTGGCAAACAACTGGTCCAGGTTCGGCTTGCGGGCCGCGGCAATGGCACTGCCCGCATCATTGGCCGGCAAACCATAGCCATCCATGACGATGACCACGACAGGACCGGCAACGCCGGGGAAAGCAGCGAGTTTTTGCAGCATGAGGATTTCCTGCGGAAAATTGATCCGGCGTGCCGACAGAGCACCCATGGCGCTTGCCCATGACACGCAAAAGTTGCACATTTTAACCTTGGCGGCTTGCCTTGACCGTGGCAGGGGAACAAAATAACAATACTGACAAATCCGCAAGGAGGATCTGATGGCAGAACCGGAATCCCTGACAGGCAGGACGCAGCGCCCGGTTGTGCTGGCTGTCGATGACCTGCCATCGAACCTTGCAGTGGCCTCGGCCATGCTGGAAGAACTGGACGTCGATATCCGCCTTGCCGAGGATGGCCCGACCGCCCTGCAGTACGCGGAACTCGCTCCGCAACCCGACCTCATCCTGCTCGACGTGATGATGCCCGGCATGGACGGTCACGAGGTACTGGCACGCCTGCGCGCCAACCCAGCCACCCGGCATATCCCGGTGATCTTCGTCACGGCCCTCGACACCCCCGGCGACGAACATTCCGGGCTGCTCGAAGGCGCCGTCGACTACATCGCCAAGCCCCTGCAGGCGCCGGTTTTCCGGGCCCGCGTGCGCAACCACCTGGAGCTCAAGCTGGCCAGGGACCAACTGGCCCGCCAGAACGCCTCGCTGGAGCAGGAGGTGTCGCGGCGCCTGCTGGAAAACCAGCAACTGGCGACCCGCCTGCAACTGACCTTGTCGGCCACCGGCCTGGGCATCTGGGAATTTCATCGCGACGGCGAGCGCATGGAATGGAATCCCGATCTTTGCCGGATGCTCGGCCTGGGCGAGTCGCCGGGGACGCTGAGCGCCAGTCTGGCCCATGTCCATCCGGAGGACCGCGCCCGGATCGAGCGGGCCGTCCGTCACCCGCCGCCGCCCGGCACCGAGATCTCGGTCGAGGAATTCCGTCTGCGCCACGCCGACGGACACTGGCTGTGGGTCGAGGGACGCGGACAGTCGCTGCGTATCGACGAAGGCGGCGGCTCGCTGCTCAGCGCCGGCACGATCACCGACATCAGCCGCCGCAAGCAGATCGAGAGCGAACGCCAGCTCACTTCCGTGGTGTTCACGGGGATCAGCGACGGCATCTGCATCACCGACCCCGATACCCGCATCCTCACCGTCAACGAGGCTTTCGTCCAGGTCACCGGCTACAGCGCCGACGAGGCCGTCGGCCGGACGCCGGCACTGCTCAAGTCCGGCGTGCACGGCCAAGCCTTCTACCAGGGTTTGTGGGACAAGCTCAACAACGAGGATAGCTGGCAGGGTGAAATCACCAACCGGCGCAAGAACGGCGAACTGGTCAATGAATGGCTGCACATTTCCGCCGTACGCGACAGCAACGGCAAGCTGACCCACTACGTCGGCCTGTTCAGCGACCTGTCGGAACGACGCGAGGCCGCCGAACGCATCCAGTACCTGTCGAGCTACGATCCGCTGACCGACCTGCCCAACCGCAGCCTGCTGACCGACCGCCTGGCCCAGGCCTTGATCAACGCCGGCCGCTTCGAACGCCAGACGGCGGTGATCCTGCTCGACCTCGACCATTTCCGCCTGGTCAACGAGAGCTTCGGGCCGCCGGTCGGCGACGCACTGCTGCAGGAAGTCGCCCGCCGCCTGCAGGGATTGCTGCGCGAAGGCGACACCCTGGGCCGACGCTCCGGTACCGAATTCGGTTTCGTCATGGCCAACCTCAGCCACGAACGCGATGCCATCGCCCTGGCCCAGCGATTGCTCGATGCCATCGGCGACCCCTTCATGATCGGCGAGCAGACCTTGCTGCTCACTGCCAGCATCGGCATCAGCCTGGCGCCACGTGACGGGAACGGCGCCGACGACCTGCTCAAGACCGCCGACATCGCCCTGTCCCGCGCCAAGCAGGCCGGGCGCAACACCTTCCGCTTCTACGCGCCGGAAATGGATGCCGACGCGGCCCGCCGGCTCGGCCTGGAAAGCGCCTTGCGCAGTGCGCTCAAGAACGACGAACTGTCGATCCACTACCAGCCCCAGGTCAGTCTCGAAACCGGCCGGGTGATCGGCATGGAGGCCCTGCTACGCTGGCAGAATCCCGCTTTCGGCAAGGTCTCTCCGGCAGAGTTCATCCCCCTGGCCGAAGACAATGGAATGATCATTCCGATCGGCGAATGGGTGCTGTTCACCGCCTGCGCCCAGGCACGCCGCTGGCACGACCTGG
>DKNF01000011.1 GCA_002470165.1 Betaproteobacteria bacterium UBA7395
CCCGCAACTGCGACTGCCGCCGCCAATCACGGCCGGACCCGCCTGCCTTCCAGGAGAACATCATGGACCTCACCCCGACCCTGCTCTGGCAGGTGGTGACGACGCTCGCCATCGCGCCGCTGGCCTGGTGGCTGTCACCGGATCGCCGCAAGGCGGCACACACCCTGCTGATCGGCCTGGGCATCGGGATCGCGCTCGCCGCGCCCTGGCCCCTGGCCCTGCTCAGCCAGCAACCCGTCCGCTTCGAGGCCTGGCTGCTGACCGAACTGGCACCGTTGAAAACCCCGTTTTCCGCTGGCGGTCTGGGGCTGTTCCTGGCGTTGCTGCCGTGGTTCGCCTTCCCGGCCCTGCCGCTTGCCGCCTGGACCCTGTGGTCGAGGCGTGGACAATGGCTGGCGCCGGCCCAGTTATTGCCCCTGACCTTCTTTCTGCTGACCTCACTGCTGCTGGCCTGGGCCTACCGGCCGCGCGAAATTCCGGCCCTGCTGCTGCTGCCGTCGATCGCCCTGCTGGCCACGCCGGGCGCCCTGAGTCTGCGCCGGGGGGCGGCCAACGCCTTCGACTGGTTTGCCATGAGCATCTTCAGTTTCTTGGCCGTGCTGGTCTGGGTCAGCTGGGCGGCAATGACCCTGGGATTCCCGCAACGGCTCGCGGAACGGGTTGTCGAACTGCGTCCGGGCTTCGTCGCCGAGTTCGACCTGCTCGGACTGCTGATCGGGATCGCCGCCAGCATCTGGTGGATCTGGCTGATCGCCAATGCACCGCGCTCGCCCTATCGCAGCCTGACACACTGGACACTGGGTTTCACGACCTGGTGGCTGATGGCAACCGCACTCATCCTGCCCTGGTTCGATTACGGCAAGAGCTACCGTCCGGTCGCCGAAGCAGTCGCCGGCAAGCTGCCCGCCGACAAGACCTGCCTGGCCGAGCGCAACCTGAATGCCACCCAGCGCGCCTCCTTCTCCTACTTCGTCAACCTGGCGCCCGTCGAATACGACAGCCACTCGGGCAAGGCCTGCGACTGGCTGCTGGTCACCGGTAGCTCAAACGCCCAGCTGGCCGCACCTGACGCCGGCTGGACCCAGGTCTGGCAGGGCAATCGCCCCGGCGAGCGGCGCGAGCGTTTCCGCCTCTACCGCCGCTAAGGCAGGCCGGTTCAGCCGGCCGACTTGATCAGGAAGTGCTCGCGGTAATACTTGAGTTCGTCGATCGACTCGTGGATGTCGGCCAGCGCGGTATGCCGGCCCTTCTTCTTGAAGCCCTTGTAAATCTCCGGCTGCCAGCGCTTGCACAACTCCTTGAGGGTGCTGACGTCGAGGTTGCGGTAATGGAAGTAGGCTTCGAGCGTCGGCATGTAGCGGGCCATGAAGCGGCGGTCCTGACCGATGGAATTGCCGCACATCGGCGAATGCCCCTTGCCTGAATACTTCTGCAGGAATGCCAGGGCCTCGGCCTCGACGGCGGCCTCGTCCATGGTGGAAGCGCGGACCTTGTCGATCAGGCCGGAACGTCCGTGCGTTTTCTGGTTCCAATCGTCCATGGCGGCAAGTGTCTCGTCGGACTGGTGTACCACCCAGGAAGGCGACTCGGCGACCATCTCGAGTTCGGAATTGGTCACCACGAACGCCATTTCGATGATGCGGTCGCTATCCGGGTTCAGACCGGTCATTTCCATGTCCACCCAGACGAGGTTGTTTGCATTGCCTGCCATATAATTGCCCGAAACTTTAAAAACGCCATTTTCTCACAGCTTCCCCGACATCCGCCCGTGACCGAGAATTTCACCCTCTTTTTCCTTTGCATCCTGAGCCTGACCGTGCTCACCCGCCTGTGGCTGAAGTTGCGCCACATCCGCCACGTCGCCGCGCACCGGACACGGGTTCCCGCGGAATTCGCCGAGCGCATCACGCCGGCTTCCCACGAAAAGGCCGCCAGCTACACCATCGACCGCAGCAAGGCGGCGATGCTGGCCACTGTCGTCGAGACAGCGGTACTGCTCGCCTTCACGCTCGGCGGCGGCCTGGCCTGGCTGCACGACTTCTGGTCGGCACACCTCGAAGGCATTGCCTACGGCCTGGCCATGATTCTCGCCGTGATGCTGATTTCCGCGGTGATCGACCTGCCGCTGTCGCTGTACAGCCAGTTCGTCATCGAGGCGCGCCACGGTTTCAACCGCATGACGCCGGCCCTGTTCGTCTCCGACCTCGTCAAGCAGACGCTGCTCGGGCTGGCCATCGGCGCCCCGGTGATCGCCGTCGTGCTGTGGCTGATGAGCGCAATGGGCAACCTCTGGTGGCTGTGGGTATGGCTGTTCTGGAGCGCCTTCAACCTGCTCGTGCTGTTCGTCTACCCGACCTGGATCGCGCCGCTGTTCAACAAGTTCACGCCCTTGCCCGACGGCGAGATGAAAACCCGCATCGAAGCCCTGCTCAAGCGTTGCGGTTTCCGCAGCAGCGGCTTGTTCGTGATGGACGGATCGAAGCGCTCCAGCCATGGCAACGCCTATTTCACCGGTTTCGGCAACAACAAGCGCATCGTCTTCTTCGACACCCTGCTCGAACGCCTCAGCCCGGCCGAAATCGAAGCCGTGCTGGCGCATGAACTCGGCCATTTCCGCAAGCGCCACATCGTCCAGCGCATCGTGCTGATGTTCACGGTCTCACTCGCCTTCCTCTGGCTGCTCGGTCAGTTGATCGACGCCCCCTGGTTCTACGCCGGCCTCGGCGTACCGGTGCAAAGCACCGCGCTGGCACTGATCCTGTTCTTTCTGGTGGTGCCGGTCTTCCTGTTCCCGCTGACCCCGCTGTCCAGCCAGTTCTCGCGCAAGCACGAGTTCGAAGCCGATGCCTACGCCGCCGAACATGCCTCGGCCAACGATCTGGTGCATGCCCTGGTCAAGCTCTACGACGACAATGCCTCGACACTGACGCCGGACCCGCTACACTCGCTGTTCCACGATTCCCACCCACCAGCCGCCCAGCGCATCGGACGACTGCAACACCAGGAGACAAGCGCATGAAAACGACCAGCCCGATGCTCGCCGCCGCCCTGCTGTCCTTCCCGGCCTTCGCCGCCGATCCGTGGGGCAATGCCGACACCAAGGCCGGCCAGGCCAAGCACGATGCCCAGTGCGTGGCCTGCCACGCCAAGATGTACGGCGGCGACGGCAGCACCATCTACACCCGCCAGGGGCGCATGCTGTCGACCAAGCTCGACATCCTGCAGCGGACGGCCGCCTGCAACGCCCAGATGAACACCGGCTGGTTTCCGGAAGAGGAAGCCGAAGTCGCTGCCTACCTGAACCAGACCTACTACCACTTCAAGGAATGATGCACGGCCGGGTCGTCGCCGCCCACGGTCGGCAATACATCGTCGAGACCGGGGACGGCACGCGCCTGCCCTGCTTTCCGCGCGGCAAGAAAAGCGAAGTCGCCTGCGGTGACGAGGTCGAGTTCGCCCGCAGTTCGGCCGACCAGGGCGTGATCGAAAAGATCCTGCCGCGGCGCAGCCTGCTCTACCGTTCCAACGAAATCCGCCAGAAGCTGATCGCCGCCAACGTCGACCAACTGGTCGTCGTTGTCGCCAGCGAACCGGCCTTCTCCGACGACCTGGTGACCCGCGCCCTGATCGCCGCCGAAAGCGAGGACATCGAAGTCCTGATCGCCCTCAACAAGTGCGACCTCACCGACCGCCTGGCCGAAGCCCGGCGCCAGACCGCCGTTTTCACCGCCCTCGGCTACCGCGTACTCGAACTGTCGGCCTTGCACCACGCCGACGACCTGCGCCCCCACCTGCAGGGCCGGACCAGCGTGCTGGTCGGCCAGTCGGGCATGGGCAAATCGACACTGGTCAACGCCCTGATCCCGGAAGCCCGCGCCGCCACCCGCGAAATCTCGCAGGCGCTCGATTCCGGCAAGCACACGACGACCCACGCGACGCTCTACCACCTCGACGCCGACAGCCACCTGATCGACTCGCCCGGCCTGCAGGAATTCGGCCTCGGCCACCTAGGCCGGGGCGAGATCGAGTACGCCTTCCGCGAATTCCGTCCTTACCTGGGCCAATGCCGCTTCCGCGACTGCCGGCACGACCGCGAGCCGGACTGCGCGCTGCGCCCGGCCGTCGAATCCGGCACCGTGGACAAGAGCCGTTTCGCCAGCTATCGCCGGCTGGTCGGCCTCGAGCCGGCGCCCTGAATAAAAGGGCAGTAGCCAGAACCGGCCGCACGGGCCATAATCCCCCTACAACCACTGCCCTGGCGGGAGAACCGAGATTCAAGCGCAGCCGACCATCCTGATCGTCGACGACGTTCCCGAGAACCTCAGCGTCCTCGGCGAACTTTTGCAGCCGATTTACCACGTCCGGGCGGCCAACTCGGGGCAGCGTGCACTGCAGATCGCCAATGCGAACCCGCCGCCGGACCTGATCCTGCTCGACGTGATGATGCCGGGCATGGATGGTTACGACGTGCTCGCCGAATTGCGCAGCGTCGCCACGACCCGGGACATTCCGGTGATCTTCGTCACGGCGATGGACGGCACCGACGACGAGGAGCGCGGACTCGACTGCGGGGCGGTGGACTACATCACCAAGCCGATCCGGCCGGCCATCGTGCTCGCCCGCGTGCGCACCCAGCTCGAACTCAAGCGGGCCCGCGACATGCTCAGCGACCACAATGCCTTCCTGGAAAAGGAAGTCGCCCGGCGCATGGCGGAAAACCAGCTGATCCAGGAAGTCAGTATCCACGCCCTCGCCCACCTGGCGGAAACGCGTGACCCGGAAACCGGCAACCACCTGCGCCGCACCCAGGAATACGTGCGCACACTGGCCAATGCCCTGCAGCATCACCCCCGCTTCAGCGCCTATCTCGACCGCCGCACCATCGATGCGCTGGCGCAGTCGGCACCGCTGCACGATATCGGCAAGGTCGGCATTCCCGATCACATCCTGCTCAAACCCGGCAAGCTGACGCCGGAAGAATGGGAAATCATGAAAACCCACGCCGAAATCGGCGCCCAGGCCATCGCCCAGGCCGAAGCCGACTCGGCGCGACCGGTGGAATTCCTGCGCATCGCCCAGGAAATCGCCCGCTGCCATCACGAAAAATGGGATGGCAGCGGCTATCCCGGCGCCCTGGCCGGCGATGAAATCCCCATCTCCGCGCGCCTGATGGCGCTCGCCGACGTCTTCGATGCGCTGATCTGCGCCCGCGTCTACAAGCCGGCAATGCCGATGGAAGAAGCCTACCGGATCATTGTCGCCGGCAGCGGCACTCACTTCGACCCCGATGTGGTCACCGCCTTCGTCAGCGAATTCGAAACCTTCAAACGCATCGCCGCCGCCTACGCCGAATGAGTCCTGTCCAGGCGACACAGGCCACGAAAGACCCCGGATACGCCCGGGCGACCCAGAAGGTGGTCCTGTGGTACATGGCCTTCGGCGCGTGCTGGATATTGTTCAGTGATCTCGCCGTCAACTGGCTGATCGCCGGCGAACAGGAACGCGCACTGGTCAACCTGCTCAAGGGCTGGTTCTACATCGCAATCACCGCCGGCCTGCTCTACTACCTGATGCGCCGCAAGTTCGGCGAACTTGCCGCTGCCCACCAGGCACTGCAGGCAGCCCGCGAAAACGAGCACAACATGTTGCTGGCGCTCAAGGAAGAGAGCGAGACCCTGGCCCGCTATGCCGTGGCCTTCCAGGCCGCACCGGTCGCCGCCTGCATCACTCGCCTGGAGGACGGCCGCCTGGTCGATGTCAACGAGCGCATGCTGCAGGAATACCACTGGACCCGTGAAGACCTCCTCGGCAAGACGACGCTCGAAGCCGGGTTGTGGGGCCAACCGGAAGACCGGGAACGGATGCTCGCCATCCTCGAGCGCGACGGCCACATCATCGACTACGAAAGCATCGGCGTCGGCACCAACGGCCAGCGACGCGACATCAGCCTGTCGGCCGAAATCATCCGCGTCGACGGCAAGCGCTACCTGATCGTCTTCATCACCGACATTTCCCGCCGCCTGGCCGATGCCCGCGCCCTGATCGAGCGCGAGGAAAAACAGCGCCAGGCCAACCGGGAACTGGAACGTTACCGTCTGCACCTCGAAGAGCTGGTCGCCGAACGCACCCGCGAACTGGCCAGCGCCCGCGATGCGGCCGAGGAAGCGAACCGCGCCAAGAGCGCCTTCCTGGCCAACATGAGCCACGAAATCCGCACGCCGATGAACGCCATCATCGGCCTCACCCACCTGGCCACCCGGCAGACCGGCGACCCGGGAATGCTCGATCGCCTGGCCAAGGTCCAGGACGCCGCCCACCACCTGCTGGCGATCATCAACCAGATTCTCGACATCTCGAAAATCGAAGCCGGCAAACTGGTCCTGGCGCCCAGCGATTTCCGCCTGCAGCAGATCATCGACAACACCTCGACCCTGATCGTCGACCGGGTCCGCTCGCGCGGCCTGCAATTCTCCTGCCACATCGATCCGGCGCTGCCCGAGGTACTGCACGGCGACCCCTTGCGGCTCGGGCAGATCCTGCTCAATTTCCTCACCAATGCGGCCAAATTCACCGAGCACGGCAGCATCCGCGTCGAGGTCGACCTGGTCGACCGGGACAACAGCGGCCTGCTGGTCCGCTTCGCGGTCCGCGACACCGGCATCGGCATCACGCCGGAACAGCAGGCGCGCCTGTTCCAGGCCTTCGAACAGGCCGACGACTCGACGACCCGGCGCTATGGCGGCACCGGCCTCGGCCTGGC